>JAAXHW010000054.1 GCA_012270675.1 Candidatus Latescibacterota bacterium
AGCCGGCGCATCTGCATCGACCTCTATCACGCGCTGGTGCGGCTGCGCCCGGACTGGCATCACGGGGATGACGACAGAGGGTACCTCAAAGTCGTGATGACCGGTTCGGCTTCCGATCCACCGGACTGGCAACCGCACATCCGCAACAAGCCACGACGGGAGGCGCTGGCCAAACGGTTCCGCGACGCCTCCGACCCGCTCCGCGTCGTGCTGGTGCGCGACATGTGGCTCACCGGCTTCGATGCGCCCAGCCTGCACACCATGTATATCGACAAACCCATGCGCGGCCACGGACTGATGCAGGCCATCGCACGGGTCAACCGCGTGTTCAGGGACAAGCCGGGCGGCCTCGTCGTCGATTACCTGGGACTCGCCCACGAACTCAAGCGAGCGCTCGCGACCTACACCGAAAGCGGCGGCACCGGACAGACCGCGCTCGACCAAAAGGAAGTGGTCGCGGTCATGCTTGAGAAATACGAAATCTGTTGCAGCCTGTTCCACGGCTTCGACCGGTCCGGGTGGACCACCGGCACACCGGCGGAACGCCTGGGCCTGCTGCCGGCCGCGCAGGAACACATCCTGGCCCGGGAGAACGGCAAGGACCGCTGCGTGCAGGCGGTGCGCGAACTCTCCCGGGCCTTCGCCCTGGCCGTCCCCCACGCGGACGCGCTGCGCATCCGCGACGATGTGGCGTTTTTTCAAGCAGTGCAATCGGTGCTGGCCAAGCGCGCCCCGGCCGATGCGCGGCCCGAAGAGGCGCTGGACCACGCCGTACGCCAGATCATCTCCCGCGCGGTGGCCTCCGAGGGCGTCATCGACATCTTCGCCGCCGCCGGCCTGGAGAAACCCGATATCTCAATCCTCTCGGACGAGTTCCTTGCCGAGGTGCAGGGCATGCCCCAGCGCAACCTCGCCGTCGAGCTGTTACAGAAGCTGCTCAAGGGCGAACTCGCCACCCGCCGCCGGAAGAACGTCGTCCAGGCCCGCTCCTTCGCCCGGATGCTGGAACAGACCCTCCGCCGCTATCAGAACCGCGCCGTCGAAGCCGCGCAGGTGATCGAGGAACTGATCCAGCTTGCCCGGGAGATGCGCGAGGCGAACGCCCGCGGCGAGAAACTCGGACTCTCAGCGGACGAACTGGCCTTCTACGACGCGCTGGAGACCAACGACAGTGCGGTGCAGGTGCTGGGCGACGAGACCCTCCGCACCATAGCCCGCCAACTCGTCGAAACCGTCCGCAACAACGTCACCATCGACTGGACCCTGCGCGAGAACGTCCGCGCGCATCTGCGGGTACTGGTCAAGCGCACCCTGCGCAAATATGGCTACCCGCCCGACAAACAGGAAAAGGCAACACAAACCGTCCTGGAGCAGGCCGAGGTCCTATCCGCCGGATGGGCTGTGTGAGCCGGGCTGTCTCCGGGGCCTTTACCCTTGCATTCCCGCACCGAATCCGCTATCTTGTCGGCATGTAACCAGCACCCGGATTTCTCTCTCAATACCTGCATGGAGGAGGAACTGGCCATGACAAAACGCGCATTCCTGTTCCCTGGCGTCCTATTCTTTTTTCTGGCCCTGGGAGTACTTCAGGTACACACAGTCCTGGACGCCGACTTCGACGGCAACGGCACCGTGGACTTCGCCGACTTTATCGCCTTTGCCCGGGCCTTCGGATCGATGCAGGCCAGGTACGATCTGAACGGCAACGGCACCGTGGACTTTGCCGACTTTGTCGTATTCGCCCGGGCCTTCGGGCAGTCGGGCCCCGTGGTTGACCCGGACCCGAATCTGCCGCGCCTGCGCAGGTACAACGTCCCACACCCCGTCTATCCCGTGGACCATCCGATCTGGACCCTTCCGATCTGGCACCTGGCGCGCGGCAACGTCCGGGCCGACGACTGGGTGAACAAATCCAACCGTGAGTTGCGGTCCCACATCGATGTGCAGGGCGCCCGCCGGGGGGACAATCTCCTGATGCTGGAGGTGCTCCGGCAACTGGCGCACCAGTATGCCCGGACCGGCGAAGCCAAATACGCTTACAAGGCCGCGGTCATCCTGGACCGCTATGCCGAAGTCATCGGCGTCTGGCCCTTTTTCGACGGGTCTGGCGAGAAGACCTACCCCCACGACGTTATGCTGCCCCAGTACCGCATTGAAATGCCTCCCCACTACGGCGGCTTCTGGAGCAGTTGGCACCCCTACGACCTGCAGAACTCCCACCCGCTGGCCCTGGCCTACGACCAGATCGTGGCCAGTGGCCAGATGGAAAAACTGGCCGAAGAAACGGGCCAGGACGTCCGCCTGAAAATCGAGCGCGACCTCCTTTACGCCAACCTGGAGATCGCCGACCGGTACCCCCTGATGTACATCAACACCGACGCCAACCTGCTCCTGGGCATGCTCATCTGGGGCCAGGCCCTGGGCGATCCCGAACTCGTCCACCGCGCCATCCGCTTTGGCGACGGCCTGCACAAAATCTCGTATTTCCCCAGCATGTTCTGGCACGAAGGCTCGCCCAGCTATCACATGATGATCACCGGCCGGTGGGCCATCTACTATCCAAAAGGCTGCCTTGACTCCTACTCGGACCCGGCCTTCTACAAGGACCCGGTAGACGGCACCCGCTTCGATAATGCCGACTTCCTCGCCCGTTATCAGCCCCTGCTGGACGGGGCCGCCCGCCAGATGCAGAAGTGGGTGCTGCCCAACAGCCACTACGCCGCCGTCCACGACACGCACTGGAAGGACAACACCCTTGAGCGGTGGGACTGCTACGGCATCCTGGACGAGTACCTGCCTTCCGAATCCACCGCAGTGCTTCACACCTGGGTCGGCCACGCCACCCTCGGTCTGGGACAGGGCCCGAACCAGGTCCAGGCCCACCTGCACTTCTCCGGTTCGGTGGGCCACGAACACAAAGACAACCTCAATTTCTTCCTCTGGGCCAAAAACAAGGAACTCCTGTCCGAAACCGATTACCACGGCAACGGCAACCGCGAATGGGCCGCCAGCACGGCCGGGCACAACACCGTGGTGGTCAACGAAAAAGACCAGTTTCGGCGGGGCACCGCCCCGCAGCGGCGGTTTACCGACATCGACCGGGTGCCCGGCGTGGAGGACTTCTGGTTCGCCCGCACCCACCTCCAGCACGGCACCACCCTCACCGATGGACAACTCCGCCTCTTCTCCGCCGACGCACCCGGCATCCAGGTCGTGGAAGCCGACGGCCACCGCGCCTACCCTTCATTCATGGCCAGACTCTACCGACGTACCCTCGCAATGGTCCAAACCGGTGATGAAGACGTCTATATTGTGGACATCTTTCGCGTCCGGGGAGGGGGCACCCACGACTGGATGCTCCATGGCCCGCTCCAGGACGACTACACCGTCACCACCTCCCTGGACCTCACGCCTCAGAGGGGTACGCGCCACGAATGGCTGAACAATCTCCGCTCTGCCGGGACCGACGAACTCTGGTGGGCGGAGTTCAGAACCCCTACCGGCGAGGCGGTGCGCACCACCATGATGCCCGTAGCAGGCACCGAGGTCACCCTTGCACAGGGACCGGCCATACGCCGGGCGGGCACGCAGACCTTCCTGGATGTGAGGCGTGCCGGCTCCTCAACATCGGTCTTCGTCGCGGTCCACGAACCGCATACGGGCAGCCCCCGCATCCGCTCGGTCCAACTCGTCCCTGCCGAACGCGCCTCGGAAATGGCCGTCGCGCTGCAGGTCCAGCTCCCGGACCGCACCGACACCATCCTCTCCACACTTGATGAAAACGGCGCAATCGTCTCCGCCGAAGTCGACTTTCAGGGCCGCTTCGGCTACCTGTCCGTCGCAAACAACCAGGCGCGCACCCTGTACATGGCCGACGCCGGCCACCTCAAGACCGACGGGGCGACCCTGGAAGGTCCGGCGGCCTACACCGGCGCCGTCACGCAAACCCTCAGCACCGCGCGGGGCGATGCCCTCAACGCCTTTATCGTGGACACTCCGGTCCCCGATTCGGACCTGGCCGGCAAACTCTTCCTCACTACCGACGGCGACGGCAGCACGCGCGGATTCCTGATCAAAGCCGTCCACGGCAACCAGATCGAAGTCGACCGACTGCCCGGAATGACAGTCGAAGACGGCTACGTCAAGCTCCAGTACTTCCCCAACTGGGGAATCCGCGGCGGGCTGGACTTCCGAATTGTCAATTCGACGCACACATCGGTACCCTGAGAAAACAGTTGTCATGCCCCCATTGGGGCACACATCAGGATGAAAATAGCTGCCGCGTCTCGCCTCTGCGATCCCACCACATCAGCCGTCGCCTGTCGACTCGGCTTCTGCGACTCCTCCACTTTCGCTGCGGAGGGGAAGGGGCTTTTCCGCGCGTTTCCGTCCAGCAACACCGCCCAGCAACACCCCAAAGGTCCGCAGGGCACAAACGCCCGTTCACACCACTGGGACGGTTCGCGGAAAAGCAGCCCCCGCGGCGTTTGAGCGGCGCCCTTCTTTTTCGGCCTTTTTCTTGGGCGCGCAAGAAAAAGGCCTCGCCGAAGGCATGGGGATGAAGGGTGGGGAGGGTTTTCGGATGGAGGAGAGGGCGTCGCGTCGTAGCGTGCCTGGCCACATACAGGATTGCAGGGTATGGGTTTGATGGGTATGAGCAGACAGGAATGTCTGCTCCACCCTTATTTTTTGCGGAACAGCCGTGGAAATGACCCCTCCCCCGGCCCCTCCCCGAAACGGGGAGGGGAGAGGGTGCGCCTCATCCTGCACCCACCACCTCATCCCCCTTTCTCCCCCTTTCCTCTCAGGAAAGGGGGCCGGGGGGATAGGTCACGATACCGCAACATATCCATCGGGTTCGCCCGCGCCACATATACCGATTAAACCAAATAAAAAACAATAATTTCTGTTGCAATCTGAAAGCCTATTTTCTAAGCAGACTCACACAGAGACGCAGCCTGAAAAATTCATAAAAAAGGCAAACAGGTGGAAGTCGATGGGGGCCTGTCTGCCTGCTTGCGTCCGCCTGTCCAGCAAACAGGTCCCTCGGGCAGGCAGGCGGTAAAGACGAGGCTACACCCCATGATATGGATGTGGTCAAAAGGTATTGTCAAAAGACATATTGACTGGCTCGGAAGGCTTCGAATACCGAGCTTCATATTTATATCAGCCGGCTATATATTCATCTTTAAAATCGTCCTCGGTGTATTTGGCATAGTTTTTTATATGCTTTTTACAGGCACGGAGAATGGTGATGCCTGGGATATCGATGATCATGTAATAGGATATGGCCTCTTCATAAAAATGGTCGTTCTGGCGCCACTGATCGAAACTTTTTTAGGTCAGTGGTTGCCAATCCGGCTAACAGAATTTGCCACAAAAAGAACCCCGGTACTTATGCTCATATCGATAAGTGCTTTTACAGGCCTGCATGTCCTGCATGTATCCGCTAAATTATCTGATCTCGTCATCGGACTTTCAGGTGGTCTTATTCTTGCCTTTGCTTTTATTCACTGGAAACGAGTAAGCTTTTGGAGGGCCTACTGGGTGACTGCTGCTGCTCATGCGGTCCATAGTGCATCGATATTTTTCGTTAAATTATTAGAGGAATCTTTCATCAGGTTTATATGAACAGGAGAACCGGACCGAGGTCAACCGGCTGCCCGGAATGACGGTCAAAGACGGCTACGTCAAGCTCCAGTACTTCCCCAACCGGGGAATCCCCGGCGGGCTGAACTTCCGGATTGTCAACTCGGCGCACACATCGGTGCCCTGAAACAATCGAAAAGGAGTTCCCATGTCAAGCTCTCCCCTCAGTATCCTCCTCATCGGCGGCAGCGGGTTCCTCAGCGGCACCCTGGCGCGCAGGGCTGTCGCGCAGGGCCACCATGTCTGGGCCGTCACGCGGGGCCAGAGGGACCTTCCCGACGGGGTCATCGGCATCACGGCCGACCGCCACGACCGGGACGCCTTCCAGCAGGCCGTCGCCGGCGCAGGGATGGAATGGGACCTGACCGTGGACTGCATCGGGTACGACCCGGTCGATGCAAAACAGGATATCGCCGTCTTTCGGGATCTGACGCCCCATTTCGTCTTCGTCTCCACCGACTTCGTCTTCGACCCGGCCCACCGCACCTTTCCCCAGCCCGAAGAGAGCGACCACTACCTCACCAATAATACCTACGGGGCAAAAAAACGCCGCTGCGAATTGGAAATCCTCAACGGCGACACCGGCGGCATGGCCTGGACGATCCTGCGCCCCTGCCACATCTACGGACCCGGCTCTCTGCTCGGCTGCCTCCCCCTTCACAGCCGGGACCAGGACTTGATTGCCAGGCTGAAAGCCGGAGAACCGCTCCGGCTCGTCGGAGGCGGCCACTTTCTTCAGCAGCCCATCCTCGCCCGGGACCTGTCCGACCTCATCCTCAGTTTCCACGGCAACGAACAGACCTGCGGCGAAATCTTCTGCGCCGCCGGCCCGGACATCATCGAATCGGTGGAATACTACCGGATCATCGCCCGCATCCTGGATGCCCCGGAGCCGACCATCGAGGAAATCCCGGTAAGCCGGCACCTGACCGAACAGCCCCAATCCGTCTCCTTCGTCTGTCACCGCATCTACAGCCTGGACAAATTAGAATCCACCGGCGTCAGCGTCCCATCAACCCCCGTCGAACAGGGCCTCCGCGAACACGTCGAAAGCCTGCTTTAGCGGTCGCCCGTACCAACTTCTTTTTCAGGAGCCCTCCATGGTCCGAATCCCCATAACCATGTGCCACGGCGTCAACCCCGGGGGCGGCCTCCCCCTCACCGAAGACCATTTCGACGTCCTGGTCCGAATCGCACACGAAATGGGATTTACGTCCATCACCTACAACGACCTGGCCGCCTGGCGGGACAATACGGGAACGCTTCCCGAGCAACCGATCATGTTCGACTTCGACCATCCCGTGAAATCGATGCGCTACGAAATCCACAGGGTGCTCGACCGGTACGGCTACCGGGGCAACCTGTTCATTAACACCGGGCCAATGGAGCCTGGCAACAAAGCATTCGGCGCCGAGACAATGACCTGGGATGAGACCCGCGAACTGGTGGACCTGGGCTGGCACATCGGCGCGCACACCGTGACGCATCCGAACCTGTCCACCCTGTTCACCGAAGACCCGACCGGAGAGAAGCTGTCCTGGGAGCTTGAAACGTGCGACCATACGCTCACCGAACACCTCGGCATCCGACCCCTGGACTTTGCCTTTACCGGCACAAGCTGGAGCAGTATGGCCGAAAAACTGGTCATGCAGCGCTACCGATTCGGCCGGCTGTGGATCGTCGGCTCCGAATACGAGGCCGACGGCAAACAGGTCCGTTACGCCGACCTGGTGGGTGTGGATGGAGAAGACGAAGCGGATGGCGGTCCCCCGACGGCGGCGCGCTATATCACGCGAGATACGCCCCCTTACCGCTTGCCCTCCATGGAGATTCAGTGTTCGCTGATCTATACGCCCGAAGCGTTCAGAGCGTATCTGGAGGGCGCTCTGAAACCATGAAACAAAGCCCCCGGGACGGGAATTCCCTCGGATTTATGCATCAAACCTCTGGCGGTTGGACCTGATATTCAGTATACTTTTTACAGCCATCTTTTTTGTAAGATTTCCCTATTGTGAAAGGAGCACCCACCTGACCATGGGCAACATAACCCTTTTTGACACCTCTTACGAAAGTCGCAAACGCCCTTTGTTGAAGCAGGTACTGGAGCGGCTTCGTCCCATGTATACCGACGAGGAACGCGACGTCCTCCGCATCGATTCCATCAGCCGGGGTGTCCTCTCCCAGCCTTCCGGACGGGGATTTGTCAACCGGGACATCCTGGAAACCGTCCTGGGCAACCTCCTCGAATGCGTGGCGCCCGGCTCGCACAATGTAGTGGAAACCCCCCGGAGTTCAGGCCTGGCCGAAGACATCGAAGAGATCGCGGACCAGCTTTATGCCATGATCGTCCAGTCCCTCCTGGCGGCCGAAGGCGATGGCGCCCACATCGAAACCTGCGCCCTGGAGACCACTTTTGCCCTTATCTCCGAACTCCCCCGGCTCAAAGAACGGGCCCTGTGGAACCGCTTCGCCTCGCTGAAAGACCCCGCAGTCTGGGACGCCTACATCACCACCAGAGACAAGTCCTGCGCCCACCAGCTCGTCGACATCGACTTTACCCCCGCCATCAACGCGGCCATCAACGAGCGGGATTTCACCCCTTACCGCAAGGTCCTCAAAGCGCACCGGTTCGACTTCGCCTTCAGGTATTTGATGCAGCTGGTCATCAGCACCTACCCCGGCTGGCGCGTGCTTTTCTACCACGACATCGCCCATGCGCTCACCCAGTCCGGCCCCGTACTCGGCATCCCCGACATTGAACGCATCCCCGTGCCGCTCCTGCCCAGGGCCATCTCCGAACTCGGCGGCCGCTACTATCAGGCCGATCTCCACCCCGAAACCGTGATCGGCGACGCCAACTTCCTGGACCACCCCCACCGGGGCCTCACCACCGGCCAGACCGGCACCATCGGTTCCGGCTGCTACATCTACCCCTGCACCCTGGGCGGTCTCAGCGGCAAAGTCCGGCAGCGCCATCCCATCATCGGAGACCACGTCCAGATCGGCACCGATGCCACCCTGCTGGGGCCGGTGCAGATTGGAGAGCGCGCCACCGTGGGGCCCAACACCCAGATCTACGGCTACGTGCAGACCGGCCCGGAGTGCCGCATCGCCTCTTCGGTCGTCATCGGCACCGTATTGAGCGGCGCCAGAAGGCCCGGCAACATCCACCTGGGACGGGGCGTACGCGTGGGCGACGGCACCGTGATCGAGAACAGCACCGAACTCGACCTGGCCATCCCCGACAAGGCGGAGATCCCCGCGCGCAGCCACGTCATCAACGATGGATTCGGGAATCCGAGATTCGTCACGGAATAAACAAAAGGGGGCAGACCTTTGCAGGTCCTGCCCCCTCTGGAAGTTGTCTTAAACCTGCTCGAACGGCAGCTCTGCGGACGGCTCGCCCGATGCGCAGAACGAAATCGCGCGGTCGTAAAGGGACGGGCCGTTCAGCTCCCGGTAATACACAAACAGATACTCATTCACATACCCCGCCCACTTCCCCCCCCGCGCCTCGGCCCACGCACAGACCGCCGCATCGCTCCCCACAACCCCGTACCACTCCCGCGCGAGCTTCAGCACCCAGGTGTCCACCGGCACGGCATCGAGCCGCTCCAGGGAAAAAAGGTCAATACACTTGCCCACCTTCAGTCCCACCCCGGTGCCCGGCAACGCCCGAAGCCCATCCGCAACCTCCCGCCACCTCTCCAGACCGACCGGAGCCGGTGCCCCTTTTAGCGTATCCGCCACGTACCGCGCCGCCGTGGCCACCCGCTCGGACCGCCAGCCGAACCGGTGGCGTCTGAAATCGCGCCCGTTCAGGCAGGCCAGCGCATCCGGAGCCGGAAACGTCCAGTATCTTTCCCCCATCAATTCAATTTCCCGCCCCAGAGTCCGTGCCAGGAAATTGATCCGCCGCTTTGTCAGCGTCATATGCGCCTGCACCGACAGGATGTATGAGATCACACACTCAAACGGCTCCTGCCGCACAAACCGGAATCCCCGCAGGAGGTCTCTTGCCCTCCGCAAATACCGGTCTCCCCCCGGCACCCGCACCCCGGGCGCTTCGTCAATCCGCAGATACCACCGGAGAAATTCCGGTACCGCCATCTCGCCCGCACAGGTCGCCACCCGGTCTGCCGAAGCCCGGTAAAAGACCCGGTCCCCCTCCTGCCGCAGGTGAAACGCCGTCCCGCAGGCGATCCCCTTCCACCAGCCGTCCACATCCCGCCCCCACCGGAAGACCTGCCCGGAAGCCAGGATATGGCCCAGGTGGAAATCAACGGCCGCAACCGTGCCCTCTACCGGGTCTGCCGCACGCACCTCAGGTAATCCTCCTTCCCCCGTCCCCTGAATTCGTTAGATATGTAATTCCCCAATATATCTCCATTTATCGCCATAAACAAGCGGCATCACGGGGATGTCCCCATCACAAAAATTTCGCAGAATGCCCCGGCCCCAAACCGGATGAGCAGGTGCAACAGTCCTTGACCGAAGCGATTGAATGGTGTATCATACCGGGCAAGTGATTGCTTTTTCCATCGTTTGGAAAATCCTCGAACCCTGGAAAAATCCGTGGGAATCGAGCCATCTCAGACATCTGCATCCTCCCTCCACGAAGAGGTCCCCGGGGAGGTCCTCGCCGGATTGAACAGCCTGATCGATCCGGGTGAAAAAATCCGCCTCTCGGTCTCTACCGATATCCGTATCGACGGTATTTACGGCTCCGCCTGGCTCCTGGCCACCGACCGCCACCTGATCACGGTCAGCCCGAACGGGCAGGCCTCCTCCCGGACCGTCCGGATTCTTCTCTCGGAAATCACTGAAGTAGAGATCCGTTCCCTGTTCGGCGGCGGCATCCTCAAAGTCCGCACCGCCCGCGAAGGCACCACGGTCGCCTTCTTCTCAAAATCCCTCATCCCGAAATTTTCGCAGGTCCCCCCTGAAATCGAGACCCTCGTCAAACAGGCCAGACCCGTAGACGAAGCGGAAGAGATCATTAAGAAAAACCTGGATGGGACGAACGTAAAAAAAAGGCGGTGCGAGACGTGCGGCCAGGTGATCCCCCACTGGATGGGCGTCTGTCCGGCCTGCCTCGACAGGGGCAAACTGCTCTTCCGGCTCCTGAAATATTCCCTCCCCTACTGGAAGCTTGCCACGTGCAGCCTCCTGCTTCTGCTCACCGCCACCACCATCGGCCTGACGCCTCCGCTCCTTATGAGCAAGCTCATCGACGATGTGCTCGCCCCGGCAGTGGGCAGGGCCGCCCCCACCGTCCCGCCCCCCCGCGCGGAGATCCGGTCCCAGCCCCCGCGTGAACGCGCGGCCCCGGTCCGTCCGGCAGGAAGCGGAAGCCGGGAAACCCTCGCCATCCTGGTCTTCCTCCTCCTGCTCGTCAACATCTCGCGGAACGGTCTCAACGCTTTCCGGTCCTACCTGATGGCCCTTCTGGGCCAGAAAATCACGTTCGACCTCCGGCACGAAGTCTACCGGCACCTCCACCACCTCTCCCTCAGCTTTTACAACGAACGGGAGACGGGACGCATTATGGCCAGCATCACCCAGGACGTCAGCCGGCTTCAGGACTTCATCAGCGATGGGCTCCAGGAAGTCATCCGGGACATCGCGACCCTGATCATCATCTCCATCATCCTCTTCTCTCGAAACGCCGGTCTGGCCGCCCTCGTCCTGCTCCCCACGCCCCTCCTCGTGTTCGCCACGGTCCACTTCGGCGAGCGGCTCCACCACGTCTACCACGGCCTCTGGCGGCGGTGGGCGGGGCTCAGCGCGCTTCTGGCCGATGTCATTCCGGGCGTCCGGGTGGTCAAGGCCTTCGCCCAGGAGAAGCGGGAGGTCAGCCGGTTCGAAGGGACAAGCCGGGACCTGTTGAGCGGAGAAATCCGGGCTGCCCGCATCCGGAGCGTCTTTACCCCGATTATGACCTTCCTGACCTCCCTGGGCACCCTCATCATCTGGTGGGTGGGCGGCAACAAGGTCCTGGGCGGGAGCCTCTCCCTGGGCGACTTCGTCGCCTTTACCGCCTATATGTGGCAGTTCTACGGCCCTGTGGAAAGCCTCTGCCGCCTCAACCACCGCTTCCAGCGCGCCGCCACCTCCGCCGAACGCGTCTTTGAGGTCCTGGACACCCAGACCGATGTGACCGACAAACCCAATGCCATCCCCATGCCTCGAATCCGGGGACGGGTGGCGTTCTCCAACGTCACCTTCGCATATGAGCCCGGAAAGCCGGTCCTCAATAAGCTGAACTTTACCGTGCAGCCCGGAGAGATGATCGGCCTGGCCGGACACAGCGGCGCAGGCAAGTCCACCCTGATCAACCTCATCTGCCGGTTCTACGACGTACAGGAAGGGGCGGTCCTCATCGACGGACACGACATCCGCGACGTCGGCCTCAAGTCCCTTCGAGAACAGATCGGGGTCGTCCTCCAGGACCCCTTTCTCTTCAACGGCACCGCGGCCGAGAACATCGCCTACGGCAAACCCGACGCCTCCATGGACGAAATCGTCGCCGCTGCGGCGGCCGCCAACGCCCACGACTTTATCCTCAACTTCCCGGAAGGCTACGACACCCCCGTCGGCGAGCGGGGCGTGCGCGTCTCCGGTGGTGAACGCCAGCGCCTCTCCATTGCCCGGGCCATCCTCCGCAATCCCCGCATCCTTATCCTGGACGAAGCCACCGCCAGCGTAGACACCCAGACCGAAGCCCAGATCCAGGAGGCCCTGGAACGCCTCATCAAAGGCCGCACAACCTTCGCCATCGCGCACCGCCTCTCCACCCTGAAGAACGCACACCGCCTCCTCATTCTGGACAAAGGTGAACTCGCCGAAATCGGAACGCACAACGAACTCATCGCCCGGGACGGCATCTACGCCAAACTCTGCCGGATGCAGACGGAAATGTCAAAAATCAGGGCCTGGTGAAATGGAACAACCCTGCACCCTGAAGCAGGAACTCAACCTCCTTGACCCCAAACGCCTCCGTCTCTACCTCGACGAGTTCGAGGAACTGACGGTGGAATTGGACGGCGTTTCCCGGCCCGTAACCGCCCTGCGGGCCTTTCCGCTGACCGCCGCCGACCAGTTCGTCATCCTCAGGCACAGCGATGGCTCTGAGCTGGGCGCCATCCGAAACACCTCCGATCTGCACCCGGACAGCCGCAGGGTGCTGGCTGCGGAACTGGAACGGAACTATTTTACCCCCAGAATCGTCCAAGTCAACGCTATTGAAGTGAACTACCACGTCCCCAAATGGGACGTACAGACCGACCGGGGGCCCAGGATCTTCGAGATCCGAAGCACCCGCCGGGACATCCTCATCCTGAGCGGCGGCCGCATCCTCATCCGGGACGCCGACGGCAACCGCTACGAAATCCCCGACTACCACCGGCTCGACCCCGTCAGTCAGGCCCTGATCGAGACCCAGATCTGACCTTGACAATCCGCAGACCGGCTCTTATACTTAAATAGACCCTGAGTAAGCAGCTGCTTTCTCTCATCCCCCGCCTCGAGGACCTGGCCATGAAACTCTCCGAATACGCCATCCGCAAGCCCATCACCACGGTCATGGTCGCCATCAGCGTGATGGTGCTGGGCGTCATCTCCCTGTTCCGCCTCCCGCTGGAATACCTGCCCGATTTCTCCTGGCCCGCCATGTACATCAACGTCAACTACCCCTCTTCCTCCCCAGGGGAAATCGAACGGGAGATCACCCGGCCCATCGAAGAGGTCCTGGGCACCCTCTCCCACGTCAAAGCGCTCAGCTCCAACTCCTACGACAGCCGCTCTTCGGTCCGCATCGAGTTCGACTTCGGCACCGACATGGACCTGATGGCCGTGCAGGTCCGGGACCGCCTGGATCAGGTGCGCGGAGACCTTCCCGACGACGTGGAACAGATCCAGATCCGTCGCTGGAACACCGAAGACCTGCCCATCCTTACCTATAACCTGATCTGGATGGGCAGCGATGAGTCGGAACTCTCCGACGTGTACAAACAGACCGTTCTCCCCCGGCTGCAGCGGCTGGAGGGGGTGGGCAGCGTGGACATGAGGGGCATCGACGAGAAGGCCCTCCTTGTCGAAGTGGACCAGAACCTCCTCAACGCCCACCACCTGGACATCCGGGCGCTGAGCTGGGCCATCCGCAACAACAACGTCAACGTTTCCGCCGGGTACGTCCAGGACGCGGACAAACGCTTTTCCGTGCGCTCCATAGGGGAATTTGAGGAGGTGGACCAGATCCGGCGCCTGCCCATCCGCAATGGTATTGAAATCGGACATGTGGCGGACGTCACCTACGACTACCCCGAAAAAAGATGGTTCGAGCGCCTGGACGGCCGGAATGCGGTCACCGTCGAAATCAGGAAATCCTCCACCGCCAACCTGGTCGCCACGGCCGATCTCGTCAAAGCGGAAATGGCAGGCATTCTGACCGAGGTGGGCAATGACAGGCTCCGGGCGCAGATTGTCCGGGACCGCTCGCTCGACGTCACAAAGGGCATCTCCAGCCTCTCCCAGTCGGCCATCCTGGGTGGCATCCTGGCCATTTCGATCATCTTTATCTTTCTCCGGAACTTCCGAAGCACCCTCATCATCGGCTCGGCCATCCCCATTTCCGTCCTCTGTGTCTTCATGACCATGTACCTGATGCGACAATTCTTCGGCGCCACCATCACCCTCAATCTGATGTCCATGATGGGGCTGATGGTCGCCATCGGCATGCTCGTCGACCCGGCGGTGGTGGCCCTGGAAAATATCTTCCGAAAGCGCTTCGATGAAAAGCAGGACGCCTGGACGGCCGCCCTGGAGGGCAGCCACGAGATCGGCATGCCCGTCCTGGCCGCCGCCCTGACCACCATCTGTGTCTTCGTGCCCATTGTCTTTGTAACCGACTCCCGTTCTTCGCTCTTTATGCGGGACTTCGCCCTGACCATTGTGATCTCGGTTATCGCTTCCCTCTGCGTGGCCCTCTCCCTCATCCCCCTGGCCGGGTCCCGCGCCTTCCGGAAGGACGCATCCCGCCTCGACCTGTGGCTCAAAATCGGCCTATCGTCAATCCTGCTGGGGATCATCGCTCATCAGGTCTACACCACAGGCCCGCAGGTGGTCGTCCACTGGGTCCGGGCGAGCCTGACCCACCTCCTGGGCGGGCTGTCCGCCGTGCCCCCACTCGCCTGGGGCCTGCTCGGCGCGCTCCTGACCGTCATCGCCGTCCTGTATGGCTATTGCCGCGCTCGAAAGATCAGGCCCAAAGCCCTGTACGCGCGGATGGTCAACACCACCCTCCGCTACCGCTGGACCACCGTGGCCGTATCGTGCGCCCTCCTGGTGACCGGCTACCACTTCTACACCAAAATCGAAAAACAACCCTACCGGTGGCAGCCCACGCGGCGGGTGAGTTTCCTGGTGGAACTCCCCAGGAACTACGACACCGAAGACGCCCTCGCCCTCTTTCAACAAATCGAAAACATCCTACTGCCCCGCAAGAAAGAACTCGACATCGAAGCGATCAGCACGCGGTTCAGCAATCGGCGCAGCAACAGCATCACCATCTACCTGGTCTCCGCCGACGAAGGCAAACTGACCACCGACGAGGTCCAGAAGAGGGTGCAGGCCCTGATCCCCCAGGACATCCCCGGCGTCCGGATCAAGGCGGGACGGTCCCGGCGCAGTTCCAATACGGGCGTCGGCGTTGACATCAAGGGCCGCAACCCCGAAGTGCTGGCCATGCTGGCCGAGGACATCAAGCTCCGGATGCAGGACATGCAGGGAGTACACGAAGTGGAAACCAGCCTGGAGAGCGGGCTGGAGGAGATCCGGGTCACCGTCAACCGGCAGCGGGCCCAGCGCTACGGCCTCTCTCCCCGTCAGATCGCCACCACCATCTCCACTGCTCTGGGCACCCGGGGGAACAGCAAGTTTAAAACCGACGACAGGGAAATCGACATCAGCGTGCAGCTCAAAGAAGAGGACCGGGCCACCCTGGAACAGCTCAAAAACGCCGTCTTCGAAAGCGACAACGGAGACCTGGTCTCCTTTGCCAGCCTGGCCGATTTTCAGGTCAAAAAAGGCCCTAACACCCTGGAGCGGCAGGACCGGATGTCCACCGTCACCGTCTTTGCAAACACCGAGCAGTGGGCCCGCTTCAGCGTGGGCAGGGAGATGATGGCCCGCATGCAGGAAATCCCCCTGCCCAACGGATACACCTGGCAGATGGACCGAACCTTTCGCTGGATGTCCCAGGAACAGGGCGAGACCAGCTTCACCATGCTCTTTGCAGCCGTACTCATCTACCTGATTATGGCCTCCCTCTTCGAATCCTACGTCCATCCCTTCACGATCATGTTCTCCATCTGCTTCGCCTTTATTGGCGTGTCCATCGGTCTTTATACCTTCAACCTCGCCCTGGACAGCAATGCCACCTACGGCATGTTGATCCTCTTCGGCATCGTGGTCAACAACGGCATCGTACTCATCGACCACATCAACCGCTACCGCAAACAGGGCCTCTTCCGGCGGGAGGCGATCGTCCGGGGTGGGCAGGACCGCCTCCGTCCCATCCTGATGACGGCCACCACCACCATCCTTGGCCTCACCCCCCTGGTCATCCCGATGATCTATGGCACCGCCGAGGGCAATGCCCGGCGCTGGGGGCCCATCGGGCTGGTGGTTATCTCAGGCCTGATGGTCTCCACCCTGCTCACCCTGATTATTCTGCCCACGATCTACTCCCTCATGGACGACCTGGCGCGCTACACCAAGCGGATGGTGGCCTCGGCAAGGTCTGCGTGAAATCGGTCGCCGTTGTCCTCCTCAGCGGCGGACTCGACAGCTGTGTTACCGCCGCTGTTGCCGCCCAATCCCACGACCTGGCCCTGCTCCACCTCGCGTACGGGCAGCGCACCCAAACCCGGGAACGCCAGGCCTTCTCCGACATTGCCGACTTCTACGGCGTCCCTCCAAAGAGGCGCACCATCCTCCAGACCGATGCGCTGTCCCGAATCGGCGGGTCTGCGCTTACCGACCCGGACGTTCCCGTCCCCGACGCCGACCTCCAGCGTCCCGATGTCCCGATCACCTACGTCCCCTTCCGAAACGCCCACCTCCTCTGCCTGGGCGTCTCCTGGGCCGAAACCCTCCGCGCCCGGGCCGTCTACATCGGCATCGTGGAAGAAGACGGCTCCGGGTATCCCGACTGCACGGAGGCCTTCTGCTCTGCCTTTGCCCGGGCCGTAACGGCCGGCACCCGCCCGGAGACGAATATCCGCATCCACACGCCGGTGATCCACCACACCAAAACGCAAATCGTACGCCTGGGCGCGGACCTGGGCGCTCCCCTGCATCTCACCTGGTCCTGCTACAGCCGGGAGGACGTCGCCTGCGGCCGGTGCGACAGCTGCGCCCTGCGCCTCCGCGCCTTTCAAAACGCCGGCATCCCCGATCCCGTTTCTTACCGGCCTTAGAAGCTGTTTTAGAATTCCTGGTGAGCTCCCGAGCGCGAGCGAAAATGTGGCGGTCAAGGCGGGAGAATCCGCCCATATCCTTGAGATACGGGTGGGTTCGACCAACGCCGACCGGCGCTTTTGCAGCCGGGCGAAGACCGCTGGGAATTTTAAGGCAGCTTCTGAGGGCCGATACGATGACATTGCCCGAATTTTCCACGAAATATCCCGTGACGGTCGCAATGGCGACGCTGG
>JAAXHW010000055.1 GCA_012270675.1 Candidatus Latescibacterota bacterium
ATCCTGGCGCTGTGGGCGCAGTTCAAGGTGAAGCGAACGTTTTCCAAATACGATCAGTACGACTCCCGGTCCGGGATGACGGGGGCCCAGGTGGCACGGGATATTCTGAACCGGGCGAGGCTTCCGGTGGAGGTGGGTCACGTGGGGGGCAGTCTGACCGATCACTACGATCCCCGAAACCGAACGTTGAACCTGTCGGACAGCACGCACGGGTCGCGGTCGCTTGCGGCAATCGGGGTGGCTGCGCACGAGGCGGGGCACGCCTTCCAGCACGCCTACGCGTACTTGCCGCTGTCGCTGCGGTCGAATCTCGTGCCGGTGGCCAATTTCGGATCGCGGCTGTGGATGCCGCTTTTCTTTGTCGGACTTTTCTTTCAATCCGGGATTTTCGTTCAGCTCGGCGTCGTGTTGTTTTCGTTTGCGGTCCTGTTCGGGCTGGTCACCCTTCCGGTGGAGTTCAACGCCAGCAGCCGGGCGATCCAGGTGCTTCGAGAGGGAGGCTATCTGACGGCGGAAGAGATTCCGGCCGCGCAGAAGGTGCTCAATGCAGCGGCCTGGACCTACGTGGCCTCTGCGCTGGTGGCGGTGCTGCAGCTGCTGCAGATGCTGCTCATGTTGGGCGGCAGTGATGAGTAGCGGGACCCCCCCGAATTCCGAAAACGGGAGGAGGGCGCGTATGTACGATGTGGTGACGTTCGGTGAGGCGATGGTCCGGTTGTCTTCGCCTGAGTACCGCCGACTGGAAAATGCGACCAGGCTGGACGTAGAGGTGGGAGGCGGGGAGTACAACGTGGCGGTGGGGTGCGCCCGCCTGGGGCTGAACGTGGCGTGGGTTTCCCGGCTGGTGGACAACTGGACGGGGTGGGCGATCCGGAACAGGGGTCGCGAGCACGGGGTGGATATGTCTCATATCGTCTGGGTGCCTTTCGATGGGGTGGGGCTGGAACGGAACGGGTTCTACCACCTGGAGGTGGGCGTCGGGCCCCGGGCCAGCGCGGTGACTTACGACCGGGGACATTCTGCGATTTCGAAGATCGAACCGGGGATGGTGGACTGGAAGGCGGTGTTTGAGGGGACGAAGTGGTTGCACGTGAGCGGGATTACGCCGGCGCTTTCAGAAGGTGCGGCGGCAGTGACGCTGGAGGCGCTCAGGGCGGCGGCCGAGGCGGGGGTGACGACGAGTTATGACCTGAATTTCCGGTCGAAGCTCTGGCGTCCGGAGCAGGCACAGGAGGCCACGAAACAGTTTGTGCCGCTGGTGAAGGTGCTGATCGGAAACGAGGAGGACTTCGAGAAGGTGCTGGGGCTGAAGGCGGAGGGGGTGGGCGAAGACTACAGCGCGCTGGACCCCGAGAGCTACAAGGACGTGGTCCGCAGGGCGGTGGAAGCCTATCCCGACGTGGACTATGTGGGGACGACGTTGCGGGTGGCAAAGACGGGGCTTTTGAACGATTGGCGGACGCTGTTGTTTAACGGGGAGGCGTTTTACCTGTCGCGGATTTACGAGGACCTGGAGATTGTGGACCGGGTCGGCGGCGGCGACAGCTTCTCTGCGGGCCTGATTACCGGCCTGATCGAGGGGATGCACCCGCAGGCGGCCGTGGACTTTGCCGGGGCCTATTCGGCGCTGGCGCACACGTTTCCGGGGGATGTGAACTGGGCGACCCGGGCCGAGGCGGAGTCCGCGATGAAGGGCGGTGGCGCACGGATCAGGCGGTAGGTGGACAAGGCCGGTTTTTTCCGAATGCCCGGGCAGGTTCCCCGGGCGTTCTTTTTAACGGAGGAGCAGGCGGTGGCCGACATACTGGATCGGATGATTGACTGCGGGGTGGTGGCGGTGCTGCGGGCGGATTCGCCTTCGGAGCTGCTGGATGTGTCGCGGGCGCTGCGGGAAGGGGGTGTGGTGGCGATTGAGGTGACCATGACGGTGCCGGGGGCGCTGCGGGTGATCGAAGAGGCGGCGGCAAAAATGGAGGATACGATCGTGGGGGTGGGGTCGGTGCTGGATGCGGAGACGGCGCGGGCTGCGATCCTGGCCGGGGCGGAGTACGTGGTCAGTCCGGTGCTGAACCTGGACGTGATCGCGATGGCCAAGCGCTACGGCAAGGTGGTGATGCCCGCCGGGTTCACGCCCACGGAGATCCTGGCGGGCTGGCAGGCCGGGGGTGACGTGGTGAAGGTGTTCCCGGCCACGGTGGGCGGGCCGGAATTTTTTAAAGATATCCGGGGGCCGCTGCCGCAGCTGAAGCTGATGCCCACGGGCGGGGTGAATGCCCGGACCACGCCGGAATTCATCAAAGCCGGCGCGGTGGCGGTGGGCGCGGGCAGCGCGATGGTGGACAAACAGGCCGTGGCCGAGAAGAACTGGGCGGCGCTGACCGAGACGGCCCGGTCGTTCGTGGAGGCCGTGCGGAAGGCGCGGACCGAGATGTGAGCGGGCTGACGATCGGAGTGGACCTGGGGGGGACCAATACCCTTGCCGGGCTGGTGGACGAAGCGGGTGAGGTGTTGGGACGGTCGGGGTGTCCCACGCGGCTGGACCTGGACAGCGAAGGGGTGATCCGGGGGATTGTGGCCTGTGTCCGGGGGGCCGCGCGGGAGGGGGGTACGGACCTTTTGGAGGTGGCCAGCGTGGGGGTGGGATCGCCCGGTCCGCTGGATGCTTTTGAGGGGGTGATCATTTCTCCGGAGAACCTCCCGTGCATGCGCGGGGTGCGGCTGAAGGACCGTTTGGAGGACGCGCTGGGCCTGCCGGTGGTTGTGGACAACGATGCGAACCTGGCGGCCTACGGGGAGCAGTGGCTGGGGGCGGGCCGGGGGGTGGACCACTTTTTGTGCGTGACGCTGGGCACCGGGGTGGGCGGCGGGTGGATCGCGAACGGGCGGTTGATGCACGGGTTCAACGGAAACGCAGCGGAGGTGGGCCATACGACGATCGACCTGAACGGGCCCCGGTGTGCGTGCGGGAATTACGGCTGCCTGGAGATGTACGCATCGGCGACGGCGATGGTGCGGCGTGCCCGGCAGCGGTTGGCGCAGGATCGGCCGAAGACCACGCTGCGGGCCGAGGGGTTAACGACCCGGGCGATGTTTGAGGCAGCTGAGGCGGACGATGTATTTGCCCGGGCGATGTTTGAAGAGACGGGGTTCTTTCTGGGTGTGGGACTGGTGAACATGGTGAGTGCGTTGAACGTGGAGGTGGTTGCCCTCTGTGGCGGGCTGGCCCGGGCCGGTGAGTGGCTTTTCGAGCCGGCGCGGCGGACCTTTCAAGAGCGGGGTGCGGTGGGGGTGAAGGAATACGTGCGGATTGTGCCGGGGGCGCTGGGTGACGATGCGGGGATTCTGGGCGCGGCCCGGCTGGCGAGGGGGTGAACACCAGCGTGCGGGTCTCCATTGCCGGAGCACGGCATGCCCTGCTCTTGCTTCTGATGCTGGCGGCCGGTCCGGTGGGGGCTGCAGAGACCGGGGCAGCGCCCGATACGACCCGGCAGGTCCGGTCTCCACGGAAGGCGATGCTGCGGTCGCTGGCGTTGCCGGGGTGGGGGCAGTTTTACAATCGTCGGGTGATTAAGGGCAGTATGATTGCCGCTGCAGAGGTGGGGTCCGTGGCAGCGTTTTTTGTGCGCCGGAGTCGGATGAACAGGGAGCGGACGGCGGATGCGCCCCCCAGGCGGAACATCTATTTTTTTACAACCCTGGGGATTGTGTTTTACAGCATGGTGGACGCTTATGTGGATGCTCACCTGTATGGGGTGGACTGGGGGGATGTTGAGGCGGGCGTGGGG
>JAAXHW010000056.1 GCA_012270675.1 Candidatus Latescibacterota bacterium
GCCGCGCGAAGACCGCTGGGGGTTTTGAGACAGCTTCTTATAAAATCGCGGCTGGATAGATGTGTTTCGGTCCCACCTATAGTGAGTGTAAGGAATTCCAGTTCAATCAACATTACTTAGTGGGCACTAATTTATTCTGTGGTGGATTGGGAGTTGTAAACGTATGTTGAGCGGTGTCCCTGTATCTGGTTTTCCCTCCCAAATAGGAGTCAAGCTATGGGCATCGTTCGACAGTTGCAGCACTGGTTAGGTGGGTCTGGGCCTTGGATTCGCGTTAGCGATTTTGTCCCCTCCGATCCTGGCCTGCGGCTGTGGGCAGATACCTTCCCTTGGGCGGAGATGGTCGAAGCGGTTGAGCGCAGTTATGGTCCGACGCTTTCCCAAGGAAAGCGCTGTGGGACGCTGGCCGGTTTCGACGCGAGTATTACTGGCCCTGGAACTGCTCAAGGCCGAGTTGAACTGTTCAGACGAACAGATTAGCTCTTGGTTACGCACCGATTTCGCGCTGATGTATGCCTGCGGTATCGAGGAGGTTCAGGCCGATGTCCACCAGGGCCACTTCGTCTTGCCCGAGGTGCTGTGTCAGTTCCGCAGTCGTCTGGATGAGGCGTCGAAAGCTTGATCGAAACATTTTCTTGTCGGGGCGGTACACGCATCAAATACAAAGGGCATACTGGGGCGATGGCTCAACTGACGATGGCCATTCTGGCTCATAATGCCGCTACGCTGGTACGCATTCAGCAAGGGCGACTGACCAAACGCGCGCAAAAAGTCCGCCGTTTCTTTCGACTGAAGCCACCTAACCTCTTACAAAACAACGATTCGAAAAATTAGTAACAACTACTTAAATCGAATCAGAGACCTCCGGCTTTGCCGGAGGTCTCTGATTTAAAGGTCACCATCTGGGCACCAGATTTTGGGCATGGATTACACTTTCTAATGCGTGAGAATTTCTTTATATTATCCGGAGTCTATGGTCCGGATTTGGGAATTTTTCAGGTGAAAAGTGGATTTTCGCTGGCATTTTCTACATAGGTGGAGAAGAAGATGGTACGAAAAACGGATGTCGAGGCCTTGAAAGCGGCGATTCAGCAGGATTGGTCTAAAACGCCCAGCAAGAAAGCCAGGCCTTATGTGGGCACATTTTTTGACCGGATGCGTATCAGGAGGAAAATCGCTGCCAAGGTGGAAGGCAATCACGGCATTTATACGGTGTCGATTCAGAAGAGAGGCCAAACCACGGACTCTGCGTGCAGTTGTTATATCGGGGGGGATGGCTATTGTCACCACTGCCACGCTCTGGCGTTGACTTTCTTAAAGGATCCCGACAGCTTTCAGGGCGTCAGGCAGAAGAGACGAAGAGATGTTCGCGCCGTTTCGGATCTTTCTGCTTATCTCAAAGGGGTGACCCTGGATTCTTTACTCCAGGAATTGAAGGCTCAGGGCATTACCCAAAAAGAAATCGCTGAGGGGATAGGTATGAATCCCCGTCACCTGTCGGCGATCAAGTCAAGCGAACGGCGAAACCGCTACTTCAACGAACTCGGAGCGACCAAGCTGGCTTGCCTCTGGGTTCTGGAACATTGCGAGAAGGGTTAGAAAATGGAAGCGCATCCACTCCGATTCTTCGATGATGACGGCACGGAGATTACGCCTGATCTGATACCCAAACCGGGTCTCTGCCTGTCTTGCGCAAAAGAAGATGACCCGTCGGAGGTGCCTTTTTGTATTTTGACCCGGTTTGATCAAAAGGACGAGGACGGGTTTTGTTGTTTCGCCTATGTTCCCAAAACAGGTGAAGCCAGGGTTTGACAGCTGCAAAATACCGGGATGGCCAGACCGATCGTATGCCTTGCTTTTCCATTCCGGGCGTGTTATTTTGTGCGCCATATCAGCTGTTCTATCCACACCTTAAACCGTCAGGAATTCCGAATGGCAAATGGTGAAGCATTTCTTGAAGAGATGCAGGAGGGGCTGTCGGAGGTGCTCAGGCCCTATCAACAGCGGCTGAACCGGCGTCAGCGGATGGCCGATTTTGTGCGGCAGTGCATCCGGTGCGCCGGCCGGAACGATTTTTTTCAACTCGATGAACTGCTCAGGTCCAGGATGGCCGACGATGTGGAAGCGGAGACTGGTCTGAAGACCTGCAAGGAATTGCTGGATCAGCTGCGCGGTTATGCGGACGAACAGGTGGAGCTTTATCGCATCCAGTTCATCAAAGATTTGAAGGCGCAGGCAAAAGAGGCCGAGCTTCCGATGGAGATCGACTTTCCCCGGTTCACCGTCCTGAAGGGTATTGAGGGAAGCGTCGATTTTACCGTGCGGAAGACCGTGATCAACAACAAGACGTTGAAGTCGGTTGACCCGAGGCGTATTATCACGGCGGTTCGCAGGGTGAAGCAGCAACTTTACGACCGTCCCTACGACCCGCAGGCGTTTATCGACGGGCTTTATCAGGTTTATGCGGATATTCTCAAGAAAGAGCAGGAAAAACCGGGGAAGACCGTTCCGATGCAGCAGTTTTATCTCGAATACGTGATTTCGCTTCAGAGCAGGTCTTTTTTTCAGGATATGGATAAGGGAAAGTTCCGGGGCTACAGCCTGGATCAGTTCGCCGTAGACCTCTGGCGCTATTTTCAGGCCCGTACAGGAGGCACTTCGGATGGGTACGCCCTACAGATCAGATCGGGACGCAGCCGTGCCCTCTGGCTGATCGACAGCGATGGCGAACGGCGGCAGATTACGACGATTGCTTTTCAGAAATAAGGATGAAAGGGACGTAAGCGATGACGTACAGAGAAGAACTGGAAAGGTTGAAGCCCTTTGAGGCCCGGGCGATTATCGAAGATCTCCGGAAGGGCAGTGTGCCGATCGAGCATGTGCCGTTTTTCACGGTGGGCCGCCAGAACTGGCTGAAGTTTATTGAGGAGGATTTGGATAACTACATTGCGGAGGGCGGGGCCAAGGTCCGTTTTATCAACGGGGACTACGGCGACGGCAAGACGCATTTTATGTCGATTGTTCGACATCTTTCCCTGCAAAAGGCGTTCGCGGTATCCTTTGTGGTGCTCACCCGCGAAGTGCCCATCCACAAATTCGAGGTGGTCTACCAGTCCATTGTCCGGCAGCTCTGCGGGACGTTTGAAGGTACGGGTATCCGGCAGCTGGTCAACGGCTGGACAGAAAGCTTGAAGGCCGATCTGACGACAAAAGAGGGCCCTCCGTTCGAGGAGCGGCTGGCGTCATTGGGTGAATCTCTGCGCGCGCTTCCGGGGATGGACCTCAATTTTGCCAACGCGCTGATGGGGCTGGCGGACAATCAGCTCAGACCCCTGGAAGAGGGCGAGGCCGAAGGCGATCGGCTTGAGGGGCGCGAAGTGCTCTACCAGTGGTTTGAAGGGGCGCGGGTAAGCAAGCGGGAGTTAAAGCCGTTCCAGATTTTTGAAGCTCTGGACAAGACCAACAGCAAGCGTTTTATGGGGGCTTTGATTGCGTTTTTGCACCATTTGGGGTACAGGGGGCTGATTCTGCTGATGGACGAGTTAGAGACGGTGATTGCCCAATCGACATCCATCCGCAATGCGTCCTATGAGAACGTCCGGCTGCTGATCGACAATGCCGAGCAGGCGGCCTACCTGCACATTTTCATGTCTATTATCCCCGATGTGATCCTCTCGGAAAAGGGGTTTAAGTCTTACGATGCGCTCTGGAGTCGGGTGCGCTCCATTGGCGAAGGCAAACGACTGAATTACCGCAGCGTGCTGATCGATTTGCACAGGACGCCTTTGGAGACCAAAGAGCTGCTCGAACTGGGGCTGTGCCTGTGCCGCATCCATGAACTGGCTTACAGGTGGGAGACAAAGGGCCAGGTCGGGGAAGCGCTGATAAAAAAAGTGTGCGCTGTCCAGAGGCGCATGGGTCTTTTAAGCGAAGTTCGGCTTTTTATCAAACAGGTGATTCGCCTCTTGGACATGGCCGAGCAGGGGAGTCCTCCGGACGAGGATGCGGATCTGAGCGAGCAGCTTGTGGCCAGCCAGCGGGAGACGGAGCAGGAGAAGGTGGAGCAGCTTCAGCCGAAGTGGGATGCGTGATGGGGACGAGAAATTTTCAGAGGCTGGACGGAGAGACCGATTTTCACTTGCGGCGCGCGGTGGAACGGCTGCGGGAGGGGCTGTTTGACCCGGTGGCGGTCCGGCTGTTGACGGCCCACGAGGAGCGGCTGAATCAGGCGGTGGACGGGGGATTCCAAACGCTGGAGCGAGGAAAGGTCCCGCACCTGTGCATCTGCGGGGCCTACGGGCAGGGGAAATCGCACAGTTTGACCTATATCCAGGACCGGGCGCTGAGGGAAAATTTTGTAACCAGTATGATCAACCTGGACCCCCGGGAGGTTCCCTTCCACGATTTTCGGCAGGTTTACCGGGCGCTGATGGCCAATCTGCGGTTTCCGGGTACCGGGGCGTCGTTGATTGCACAGTGGCGAACGTGGGCCGAGGAGCAGACGGGCGAGGGGGTTGAGAAAGGGGTGGTTGACCTCCTGCCGGAGGAGATGCCCCACCTGTTCCGGTCGGTGCTGGTGGGGATTGCGCAGAGGACGGTTTTGCTTTCCAGGCGGCAGCGGAAGACCAAAAAACACGCGTCGTACCGGCCAAGGGAATTCCCCTATCTGCTTTCCCGGGCGCTTGCAGGCGATGTGGCGCCGGTCTTCCGGATGCGGCACGCGCTCAAGTACCGGCAGGTGGATTTCTACATGCAGGCGTCGCTGACCTGTCGGGGCGCCGAGCCTTATCTTCAGATGGTCCGGGGGCTGGCCCGGCTTTTTCGGAAGATGGGGTACCGGGGGTGGGTGCTGCTGTTTGACGAAGGGGAATCGATCTCGCAGGTGCGTATTACGGCCCGTAGCCGGAGTTACCAGGTCCTGGATCGAATGTTTGTCCCCGAGGCAACGGTTCGTTATCTTTACCCGATTTTCGCTTTTACGGACGACTTTTTTCAGAAGGTAGAGGAAGAGGAATACGACCGGGTGAAGGTTCGAGGCGACCTGGAAATGCCCTATTTTGAAAAGGATTATGCCGATGCCTGGAACGGCCTGGCGCGCTATCGGTTACAGGATCTGTCCGGGCGGGAATGGGATGAACTGGCCGAGAAACTCATGCACCTGCACGGCAGGGCCTATCAGTGGCGGCCGCCGGCGGACCGGGTGCGCCGGGAGATGGCCGAACGATTGGCCGAGATGCAGGGCCAGGAGACCCGCTACAAGCTGAAGGCGCTGGTGGACCAGCTGGACCTGGTGCATCAGGAACAGGTGTTGTAGCCACACATCATTCCAAGCCCTTATCATGTCCCCTCCTCTCCACGATTCAACCTCCCCCCTCCTTCAACTTCCCAACACTTACCGGGCGTTTTACGGATCTTTTCCCCATCTTTATCCCATTCAGAAACGGGCAATCGAACCTCTGCTTGAGGGCAAAGACCTGATTGTGCAGTCGGCAACCGGGTCGGGCAAGACCGAAGCGGTGCTGGCGCCCTGCATGGAACGGGTGATTCAATCGGGGCGAGAACAGGCGGTTTTTTATGTGGTCCCCACCCGGGCCTTAGCCGTGGACCTGGAGCGGCGTCTGGCGCCGGTTCTGGCCGAACGGCTGGGCCTGCGGATGGGGGTGCGCACCGGGGATCTCAAGCGGGCCGGTGGGGCGCGCCCGGATCTGCTGCTGACGACGCCCGAGTCTTTGGATGTCACGCTGGGCAGCTCCAACGCGGATCTGAGGGGTTTTGTACAGCGCGTCGGTACGGTGATTATCGATGAGGTGCATCCGCTGATCTATCGCTATCGGGGGCGACAACTGGCCTATTTGCTGCAGCGCTTGGAGCGTCGCACGGCCGGGCCGGTGCAGAAGGTTGCCCTTTCGGCTACGATTGCCGACGTGGATGCGGTGATACGATTTTTTGGGTTTGGGGACGATGCGGTTCGGTTGATCGAGCCCGTTCAGCGGGAGATTGCGCCCCACTTCGTTCACCTGAAAAACGATGAGCACGAGCTCGTCGCTCTGCTGAACGACCTTTACGACGTGTGGGATTACCGGAAGGTTTTGATGTTTGCCAACAGCCGGAGCTGCTGCGACCGGCTGTTTTCGCTTTTAAGCCACCACGGACGTTTTCAGGGCGTTACCGAGTTGCACTACTCCAATTTAAAGTCGAAAGAACGCCGGGGGGTGGAGCACCGATTTCGACGCCGTGGACACGCGCTTTGTATTGCGACAAGCACGCTCGAACTGGGCATCGATATCGGCGATGTGGACGGCGTGCTGCTTTACGAGCCGCCCGATTCGGCGTCGGCCTTTCTCCAGCGCATCGGCCGGTCCAACCGCCGGGAGGGTTGCACACACTTCTGGGGAATCTGCTGGGGAGAGGAGGCCGAGGCGCAGCTTTTTCGGTTTTTGGGGCTGTTGCGTCTGGCCCGGCAGGGCATTGTTGAGTCTCCCCAGCCCCGAGACCTGCCCAGCGTGCTGGTCCAGCAGGTCCTTTCCTGTTTGTACGAGAAAAAGTGGGTTTCCCTGTCGGCCCTTCAGGCGCTGTTTCCGGATCGTCGGGAGGCCATCGGCCCTCTGTTTGCTTCGATGGTCCGGCAGGGGTGGTTGCGGGAAGACCGGACCAGGGGCCTTTTCCGGGGCGGGCGGCGCTATCGGGATTGTTTTCTGGAACGACGGATCTGGAGCAATTTTCCCGAAGCCGAGGTGGATTATACCTTAGAGCTTTCGGGAGAGGCGATTGCGGACCTTCCGAAGTCGGTTGTCCGACAGCTTGAACCGGGAGATCGGGTGCAGCTTGCGGGGAAGCGCCTTCAGGTTTTGAAGATCGAGGCCGGAGAGCGGAGACATGTGGTGGCGCGGCCCGTGGACCGGTTAGACGAGAAGGAGCTTTTCTGGCTGGGCGCCGGCTTCCGGATTTCCTACGAAGTGGCCCAATCGATTCGGGAGGTGTTCCGGGCAGGCGCCGAAGCGCAGGCGACGGGGCTGTTTGCCCGCACCCGGAGGCTGTTGGAGACCGTACTGGGTCGCGCCGGGCGAAGGGTGGTGCTGGATAACGGTATTGAGGTTGGACGCGGGGTGAGAGGGCTTTACCGCTATTGGACTTATCTGGGATCTGTGGGCAATCTGGTGCTTCAGTGGACGGTTGAACACGACTTAAGGCCTCGTCTGGAGGATCTTACCGTGGTCTCCGATGAGGTTGGAATCGACTGTTCACACCGGATTGATTTCCAAACCCTTTCTCTGCCTACAGATCGAGAGGCGTTTTCCCGGTGGGCAGAGCGGCACCTGGAAGCCCTGTGCGGGCTGTTTCCGCTGAATGCCTTCTGTGCGGTTTTGCCACGTGCGTTGCTGGCGGAGGAACTGACGGATTTTCTTTTTGATTGCCGGATCGCGGAGGTTTTTCGCCGGTATTCAGATCGGGCTTCGGAGGTGGTTTCGGGAGATCCCACCGTACTTGAACAGGAGGCGCAAGAAGCGGAGCGGCGCACGCCGGTTCTGTTTGGTACGGCGCCTGGGGCAGATGCCCTGTTGACAGGAGAAAAGCGGCGGTGGGACATTGGCGTAAAACAGGATGTGTGCGCGTTTGGACCGGATGCGCGGCACCGGCCGCGGACGCTTACCGGGACGATGGTAGGGGCCTATCTTGGGCATCAGCAGTGTGAACGGTGGCTGAGTCTCAATTTTATGCCGCCCGACCAGCGTCCCCTGGAATGGCGGGGGGGAGATACGGACTTGGGAGCGCTGCGGATGGAGCGGGGAAGGCTGCACGAGCGGCGAGCGCTGGACCACATCCGGGATAGTGGAGAGGCGCTGTCCGTTGTGGAGGAGATCGACGCCGATGGTCGGAGGCGTTCTCTGAAGGCGCGGTTTGAAGCGTCTTTAGAACAACTGAAATGCCTGGTCCATAGAGTCGAATCGGAGCCGGACCGGTCGTTTGTGCTCTCTCAGGCCGTCCTGATCCTGCCATCCGTGCTGGGTCGGGAAGACGATTGGCTGTGCCGCGTAGACGGGGTTGGTATTCCCGATCTCATCCGGGTTTCGATGGGGGATCGGGGGCCGCTGATAGAGGTAGGAGATATCAAGGATAGCCGGATGCCCTATGACAGCCAGAAGTGGCAGGTGGCGTTTTACGCCCTGATGCTGAAGACGCTGATTCGCCCACAGGTGCAGGCCGAGGTTGCCGCTTCGGGTTTTCTGATGCTGCGTCCACGCCCGCGGACTGAGGCGCCCGAGCAGCACAGGTTTGATCTCCAGCCCTATCTGGCCGCGTTTCCCATGCTCTTTCGAAATGTGGGCGAGGTTTTGCTGAAGGCGCCTTCGGAAGCGACCTATCGGCTCCAGACCCACTGCACGACCTGTCCCAATTTTGAGCATTGTTACCGGGAGGCGCTCGGGGTAGAAGATGTGCTGTTTCTGCCGCAATTGACTGCGGGCGCTTTGCAGAAGTTTCGGGCGCTTGGGCTGAAGACCGTAGAGGCGGCCGGTGCGTGGTTTGAACGACCGTCTCAAGAATCGGTCGAGGGCGATCTTTTCAGCCCGCACCAGCGAGAACGGCTGGAGGGCCGTCTTACGGCTTTGAGAACAAACCGGATTGGCCTTCGGGAACGGAAGACCCGGCTTTTTCCGGATAACCTTTCAACGGCCATTTTTATCCATCTGGTTGAAGATCCGATTTCGGGGCTGCCGCGTGGCGCAGGCTGGCGGGCGTTGCGGGGGGGGACCGTTGTGGATGGCCACGTCTGGGTTGACGCATCGGAAGGTGAACTGCCGCAGGTGTTGCAGGCCTTTACAGAGCGATTTTTGAAGGTGTGGGAAGAAAGCGTTGAAGGAGGACAGGGACCGCACGTGTTTCATTTTGGGGAGCGGTGCTGGCAGGCGCTCCAGGTGTGGGGCGAGGCGACGGAGTTGGCCTTCCTGTGGGCGCACGAACGCATCCACCGGACCGACCTCCGACGGCTGGTTGGGGCGCATTTCGATCTCCCCGCGCCCGGTAATTTGACGCTTTTTTCCCTTGGACGCCTGCTGGGGCTGAAGCCGGAACTGCGTGAGCCGGAGAGTCTGTTCCATGCAGATGATGCCCCCTGTATTTTGCCCGAAGAATGGGCGCACAACGAAGATCAGCGGAGGGAGATGGCCGAACGCGTGGACGCTATTTTGACCCTTCAGGTGGGGGTCTGGCGATGGGCGTCTTCGCATCTGGAGAGCGAGTGGGAACAGAGGGGCTGGGAGGTGACGCCCGGTGTGACCTACGCGCCGGAGACGCCGTATTTGAATTTTTTAGAGGAGGAAAAGCGACTTCGGGAAGAGGATATTCTCGCCCTGCAGGCATATCGTTTAGAAGAACGCGTGGAGCGCTTTCGGGCCATGGGTCCGCTGAGGTTTCAGGAGATGGCGCTTGACGACGAAGGCCGTTTTCTTTACGGGTTTGAGACCGATCCGGAGGCCGGGATTTCAAAATTTCGTGAGGGCGATTTTCTTAAACTTGCACTGATCGGCACACCCGATCTTCAAAGCGGCTTTCCCGTTATTCTGGCTGCGGACGATCGGAATGCCGGTCGGGTGTGGGTGCATTCCCGACAGGGACGGCTGGCCCTGAATCGGCGGCTGGTCTATTCCTTAGAGGAGGACCTGACCGACTGGAACGGTCCAAAACTGGTCCACGTGGTTCGGACGGTTTTTTCTGCGGACCGTCCCCATCCGCTGTCGAAGCTGTTTTCGGGCGGGTGGTCCACAGACCAGGACCCCGAAGGGCTGCACTGGGCGCAGAACTGGCTGGGTGCGTTTGGGCCGGTATCGGGACTCAACCCGACGCAGCAGCAGGCGCTGGCCCTTCCTTTCCAGTACCGCGTGAGCTTGGTTGAGGGGCCGCCGGGAACGGGTAAGACGCATTTGCTGGGCTGGACGTTGATCGCCCTCATTCAACAAGCCCGGGAGGTGGGGGCGCCGCTGCGTATTGTGGTGAGCGCATTGACGCATCAGGCCATTGACCAGGTGCTGCAAAAGGTGGTGACACTGGTCAGACAGCACGGCCTGCAGGACTTTCCGGGGAAGTGTCTGAAGTGGGGACGCTGGGAAGGGGAAGGCCCGGCGGTAGAAGGAGACTGGCGCGTAGAACCCCTGGACAGTGTGGAAGCGCTTGCGGAATATCCTTATGTGATTCTGGGTGCTACGGGATTTGGGCTTTATCAGATGTTCGAGGGACGCAAAGGCGCCTTTCCCCAGGTGTTTGACCGGGTTGTTTTCGATGAGGCTTCTCAGGTGCTCATCCCCCAGGCGCTTCTGAGCCTGATTTATGGAAAGGGAAAAGTTCTCTTTTACGGCGATGCGAAACAGCTGCCGCCCGTGGTTCTGGGAGACTACAGTGAGGATGCAGGCGCGACGTTCGACGCGCATCGGTCGGTCCTTTCTCATCTTCTGGATTGTTATGGTCCGGCATGCCGTGTTCGGCTGGATCAGACCTATCGGATGAACGAGGATCTGTGCGCTTTTCCAAGCCGGACCTGGTACGACGGGACGCTTGTCGCGGCGGCTGACAACGCCCATAGCCGGCTTGTTTTAAGCGACTCCCGACAGAACGATTTGTTGGATCGCGTTCTTGACCCTGAAAAACCGGTCTCACTCCTGGTGGTGGACCATAGGGGGCGCCACCAGAAGTCGGATCCGGAAGTTGAAATTGTGACTGAACTTGCCTATCGGCTGATGAGCAGACACGGTTTGACCGCAGATCAACTGGCCTTGATTTCCCCACATCGAGCGCAGAACAACGCCACCGCAGATCGGCTTGGGAGGCTGCTGGTGGGCGAGACGCTTCCCTTGATCGATACTGTAGAGCGCGTTCAGGGGGCCGAACGGGATGTGATCCTGTTTGCATTTACGACATCCGATCCGGATCATGTCACGAGCCATTTTTTGAACAATCCGAACCGTTTCAACGTGGCAATCACACGCGCAAGACAGAAGCTGATTGTGGTGGGGAGCAGGATGTTTTTCTCAACCGTGCCTCAAATGGAGGAGGACTTGAAGGCCAACAGGTGTTTTAAGGCATTTTATGAGTTCTGCCGGGAACGAAGCAGTCTCTTTTTTGGGAGGGATGGAACTCCGTAATTCTGTAGCTTCCTTTCTGTGTGTCAGGCAAGCCGTGTTGGATTGCAGTAGACGGCCGTGCTCAAGAATTTCTTGCTCGTACCATGCTCGTTTGATATAATTGGAGTGAGGCGTTTTACCGATAACTGGCGGTTTTTCAGGCTTCTGTCCAATAACGACGAGAGGCGACGCTCATGGAACAGGTAGAGGAGAAGAACGTGGAAGCGGGTGAAGACGCGCCGTCCGATTTTATCCGGGATATTATCCGGGAAGACCTGAAGACAGGGAAATACGACCGTATTGTGACCCGGTTTCCGCCGGAGCCGAACGGGTATTTGCATATTGGCAACGCCTTTGGGTTTTGCCTGAATTTTGGTGTGGCGGAAGCGTTCGGCGGGATCTGCAATTTGCGGTTTGACGATACCAACCCGGTGAGGGAAGAAACAGAATATGTGGAGTCTATGAAGGAGGACATCAAATGGATGGGGTTCGACTGGGGTGGCCGGTTGTATTTTGCTTCGGACTATTTCGATCAGCTCTACGAATTTGCCATCCGGTTGATCAAGAAAGGCAAGGCGTATGTGTGCGATCTGAGCGCTGAGGAGATTCGGGAATACCGGGGTACGCTCACGGAGCCGGGTAAAGAGAGTCCCTACCGAAACCGATCGGTGGAGGAGAATCTGGATTTGTTTGTGCGAATGAAAAACGGGGAGTTTCCGAACGGGCGCCGGACGCTTCGGGCGAAGATTGATATGGCATCGCCAAATATGAACATGCGCGATCCGGTGATGTACCGGATTATCCATACCGCGCATCACCGGACGGGGGACAGGTGGTGCATTTACCCGACGTACGATTGGACGCACGGGCAGTCGGATGCCATCGAGGGGGTGACCCATTCGCTTTGCAGCATTGAGTTTGCCGACCACCGGCCCCTTTATGACTGGTATATCAGAGAACTGGGGATTTTCCCCTCGCGCCAGATCGAGTTTTCTCTGTTGAACATTACGTTTACGGTGGTGAGCAAGCGATATTTGCGGCAGCTGGTGGAAGCGGGGTACGTCAGCGGCTGGGACGATCCACGTATGCCCACCCTGAGGGGCATGCGCAGAAGAGGGGTGCCACCCGGGGCGATCAGGAATTTTATCCGGCGGGTGGGGGTGAACCGGCGGGATACGGTGGCGGAAATGGATCTGTTCGAGTCGTATATTCGCGAGTATCTGAACAAGACGGCGCCCCGTGTGATGGGGGTGATCGATCCGCTGAAGGTGGTGATCGAGAATTATCCAGAGGATGAAGCGGAGACGTTCGAGGCGCTGATTAATCCGGAGGACCCGTCGGCCGGGACCCGGCCGGTGCCGTTTTCACGGGTGGTCTATATCGAGCGGGAGGATTTTATGGAGGACCCGCCCAGAAGGTTCCGTCGGCTGGCGCCGGGGCGAGAGGTGCGGCTCAGGGCGGCGTGTTATATTACCTGCCGGAAGGCGGTGAAGGACGAAAACGGCGAGGTGGTGGAGTTGCGATGTACGTTCGATCCCGAAAGCCGGGGGGGGAGCACACCGGACGGCCGGAAGGTGCAGGGGACGATCCACTGGGTCTCAGCCTCGCATGCGCTGGCAGCGGAGGTGCGCCTGTACGACCGGCTGTTTTTGAAGGAGAACCCGCTCGATGGCCAGGATTTTAAGGCCAGTCTGAACCCGAACTCGCTGGAGGTGCGGCCTGCGTGTTATATCGAGCCCGGTGTGAAAGGCGCAGCGCCGGGAACCGTGTACCAGTTCGAGCGGTTGGGGTATTTTTGCGTGGACCCGGAGTCGAGGGCGGAGAAGCCGGTGTTCAACCGGACGATTACGCTGCGGGATTCGTGGGCGAGGATGCAGAGGGGTCGGAAATCAGGGGGCAGGGGCCGGTAGGGGCGGTCCTTGTGATCGCCCATGCCTCTTTGCGGCACGCTGAACCACAGGAGCGAATATGGACGGCATTCACGACATGGGTGGGATGCACGGATTCGGCCCCATCGCGCGCGAAGAAAACGAACCCATCTTTCACCATCGGTGGGAGAGCCGGGTGCTGGCCATCGCCGTGGCTACGCCCGTCCCCGTCCCCGGAGGATCACGCAACAATATCGAGAACATGGACCCGGCGCACTACCTGTCGTCCAGCTATTACGAAAAATGGCTTTATTCCCGGACCAAAGGCCTCATTGACGCCGGGGTGCTGACCGCGGAGGAGCTGGAGACGCGGATGGCGCTCTTCCGGAAGCACCCCAACGCCAAAACGCCCGTTCATCCCGACCCCGATGCCGTCAGGGCGAAATTCGAGCGTTCGCGTCGTGCGCAGCCGCGCGCGGAGAAGCTGGACATCCAGCCGCGGTTTTCCAGGGGGGACTGCGTACGAGCGCGCAATTTGCATCCTTCCGGTCACACCCGCCTTCCGCGATATGTGCGGGGCAAGGCTGGCGAGGTCGCCGCTTTCTACGGAATACACGACCTGCAGGACAGCGTCTTGCCCAGCGGGTGTGGCCACCCCCGGCAACCTCTGTATGCCGTCCGTTTCGAAGCCCCGGAGCTATGGGGCGAATCGGCCGAATCGAAAAGCGCCGTCTATCTGGATATGTGGGAGAGCTATCTGGAACCGGCGACGTCATCCTCATTATAAAGGAATTCCACGCCCATGAATACGCATCAGGAACCTGTCCAGACCGAATCGGACCCCGCCCTGCGGACCCGTGCACTTGAGTCGCTCCTGATCGAGAAGGGGTTGCTTACAGCGGACCTGATCGACAACGTGGTGCATAAGTACGAAAAAGACGTCGGCCCGCTAAACGGCGCCAGAGTGGTTGCCCGTGCATGGATTGATGCGGATTACAAGCGCCGGCTGCTGGAAGACGGTACGGCGGCCATTGCCGAGCTGGATTTTGGCGGAACGCACGGCGCGAGAATCGTCGTTCTGGAGAATACGTCAACGGTTCACCACGTGGTCGTGTGCACCCTCTGCTCCTGTTACCCGTGGCCGGTACTCGGTCTGCCGCCCGGCTGGTACAAATCCTACGCGTACCGTTCACGGGTCGTCCGCGAACCCCGGGCCGTTTTACGGGAATTCGATCTGCATCTGCCCGACTCCGTCGAAATCCGCGTCTGGGACAGCAACTCGGACCTCCGCTACATGGTCCTGCCGGAACGTCCTGCCGGTACCGAGGACTACACCGAAGAGGAGCTTATCCCCCTTGTCACACGCGACTCGATGATCGGTGTGGCCAAAATTGAAACTCCTTCAGCGTGAGGCCGGCGTGACTCCAGAGCCCGGCGGGCAAATCTCCATGATGGAAACCGGCATCGCCCTGCCCAGAGAAAACGGAGCGCTGGTTTTTCAGGCGCCGTGGGAGGCCCGCGCTTTCGGCCTTGCGGTCGTACTCAGCGAACAAGGCCTCTACGAATGGCATGAATTCAGCGCTGCGCTGGCGTCGATAATTGCCGCTGCCGAGAACAAAAAAGACCCATCCAGCTACTATGCTCGATGGGTCGCTTCTCTGGAGACCCTGGCCGTAGGAAAAGGCCTGATCACACAGGAGGAAGTCGACGCCAGAACAGTGGAATACGTATCCGGCAACACCGACGATTACCACCACCATCGCAGCAACGAGTAAGCAACAGGAGGGGGCCCGGTGGTTCAATTCCCGCCCGACTCCGGCTCATCCGTCATCCCCAGGCGATGGCCTGTTATTTCCAGAATCTCAGACCAAGTGCGATCGTGAAGGTGGTGATGCCCATTTCACCCGGGATTTCATCTTCTTCGAGTTCTCCAAAATTAAAGCGCAGTTCTGCGAAGAGTTTTGGAGCGCACGCTCCAACGCCGGCTTCGATACCAGCCACACCCTGAATGATGGCGCCTCCCTCATCAGCGGAATACGGACCCGGCGCTTTTTCCTGGAGGCGATAGATGCCGAGGCCCACGCCGAGATAAGGCGTGGCTGAGGGTTTGGATGGGAAACGGTATCGAAGGAAGAGGAGTCCTGCGCTGAATCTTCTCTCGAAGTCGCCCGCTTTCCGATTCTCCATCCGCGCCTGAGAGGAGATGAGGGAACCGGAGATTCGGCGCCTGGAAAAGGTGGTGCCGCCAAGTCCGATGTCAACCGGGTCGATTTTCAAGAAGATTTCCCCTCCGAATTCGGGGCCTGCCTGCTCTCCATAAAAGATGACGTGTCCTCCAAAGCATGTAAGGCCCCGGTCGATGGGGTGCCGGCAGGTGAATAGTCGGCTATCGCCCGGAATCGAAAGTCCACCTGCGACGCCCACGCCCACCCCGGCGGCGTGGGCTGGACCGTGTGCCATCAAGCACATGGACATGAAACCGATTGCATATCGCATCCGGCGCCTCCGTTTGTTGAGCATTCCCCAAGAAGGGTAGATCAAGAAGCGTGCCAGGAGGATCAAGGCCGTCTGGTTTCTGCTGGTGAGAGAAAGGCAGCCGGATATGGAGGGATGTATTTTCAACAATTTCAACTGGTTATGGAGATTTTCCTGAAGCGGGACTGTCTCTGATGATGACAGGCGATGGTTCGGAAGGATGTTGTTTTTACGGACTATATGTGAATCTGAATTACGCCTGTGATGATTTGTCAACAGTTTTGCGGTACGTCGGGAATTTCTCGGATAGTGTGGTACGCTGAACAATGAGGAGGGGAAGAAAATGGCCGTTGAACCCGTGGGGTTGAAATTTCTGGCGACAGAGGAAAAGGGTGAGGTGTCGGCACTGTACGCGCGGCCGCGCGGGGCCAGGGCATTGCTGGTGCTGGGGCATGGAGCGGGCACGAATATGCGACATCGATTTATGCAGGATCTGAGCGATGCGTTGAACAATGTGGGGCTGGCGACGTTTCGGTTTAACTATCCCTATTCTGAAAAAGGCGGTGGGATGGACGGTGAGAAGGTGCGGTTGGCAACCGTGCGTGCGGCAATCGCAACGGCGATGAAACAGGCGCGGGGATTGCCGGTGTTTGCCGGCGGGCATTCGATGAGCGGACGGATGGTATCCATGGCATTTGCTCAGGACCCCATAGACGGACTGAAGGGGATTGTGTTTTTTGCGTTTCCGCTTCACGCGGGCAAACCGAATACGGAGCGCGCTGAGCATTTGAAGGATGTGCCGGTGCCGATGCTGTTTTTGTCCGGACAGCGGGATAAGATGGCGGATTTGAATCTGCTGGAGCCGGTGGTGAAAAAGCTGAAGCACGCGACGCTTCACGTGGTGGATACGGCAGATCACGGATTCAGGGTGCTGAAGCGGCGGAACACCGATGAGCCCGTGATGGAGGAGTTGGCAAGGGTAGCGGGCCAGTGGACAGGGCGCTGCTGAGATACTCGCCCCGGACAAATGGGCGATTCGTCCACCCGGCAAATTGGGACGGATCACCGAAGTAGACTATTTTGACGGGGAAGAGTAGAACCGGACGAGATGCAAGAGGCCATATTGACAAATCAAACGCGTTGACGTATATTTTTTTGGAAACTTATACGTCAAACGTAGCAGGAGATTGTTATGCACACCAAGCTTACCCTGCGACTGGACGAGGACCTTATTCGTCGCGCCAAGGTTTTTGCCAGTTCAAACGGAAAATCCGTTTCACAGGTTGTGGCCGACTATTTCGCACTCCTGGGAAGAGAGGCGGAGGATATTCCGATCACACCTGCCGTTCGATCCTTGAGGGGCGCTCTGCGGGGTGCGGATGTGGACGATTACCACGGTTAGCTTGAGGATAAGTATCTGTACGGTCAGGACCAGGACGCCTGATCCGCTGTTGGCAATTGTAACCCGCACAAGAAAGCCCTGGAGATTCGTTTCTCCGGGGCTTCGTTTTTTCCAGCGCCGCGGTTGTTCAGGGAATCGAGGAGATGAGATATTCGGGGTGGAGGCCGTCCCGATGGAGAACCGAGAAGGGGCGATCTGCGGAGACGAGAAAGGTGTCGCCTTTTTTTGCAGGATAGGATTCCTGCGCGCTGGCGATTTCAGCGTTTCCACCAAGAAAGGTGACCGCGACGAGCGAAGAATAGGCTGGATGTTCGGTTTTGCGTTCGGGCGGATTGCAGCGTTCCAGGCGGAAGTGTTCGGATTCCGTGAGGAGGGTGTGGTTGGACGTCGCCCCCGGCAGGTCGCACCAGTGGAGGGGTGGATGGGTGGGACTCCCGAATGTGATGACTTCTAAGGCACGGTCAACATGGAGTTCCCTGGGGCTGCCGTCCGGTCCGGGACGGTTGTAGTCGTAGATCCGAAAGGTGAGGTCGCTGGACTGCTGGACTTCGTAGACCATCACGCCCCCGCAGAGGGCGTGGACGGTGCCGGGGGGCATCAGGACGACGTCGCCGGGACGGACGGTGAAGAACTGAACGGCGTCTTCGACGCGGTTGTTGTGAATGGCTTCGACAAAGGCGGGTTTGTCAACGCCGTCTTTCAGGCCGCAGGCGATCTGGCCGTTGTCGGAGCGGAGGACGTACCAGGCCTCCATTTTTCCGAATTTTCCCAGTTTCCGTTCTCTGGCATAGCCATCGTGAGGGTGAACCTGGATGGAGAGGTCCTGCCGGGCGTCCAGGAGTTTGATGAGGAGGGGCAGTTCGCCCGCATAGCGTTTGTAGACGCGGTCGCTTAAGAGTTCCCTGCCGTGTTCCCGGATGAGCCGGCGGAGGGGCCAGCCGGCAAAGGGGCCGGCGGCGACCGTGCTTTCCATGTCCGGATAGGCGGAGACTTCCCAGGATTCGCCGATGGATTTGCCGGGTGACAGGGGTTTGTTGTAATGGCGCTGGAGACCGCGGCCTCCCCAGATGATTTCCCGAAGATAAGGGCGCATGGGGAGGAGGGCGGGGCGCATGGCGGGCTCCTTGAAGCGAGATTGAAGGTTGAAAAGCGGTGCCGGGCGATGGGTTAGAAGATAGGGTTCGTGAGGTGGGATGTCAATTCTGTTTCGAGTCGTGAATTGAGGGGGTTGAACACAGGGTTCGGCGTTGTGAATTCTGCTTGCGATTGGTCAAAGATCGTATTAGGTTATGGCTATCTTACGATTCTAAGGAGGGCGGGATGGTCAAGCTGGCGACGATGACGAGCGTTTGTCCGGACTGGAGCCTGGATCAGATTGTTGAGGGCATGAAACGCCACGGGTACCAGGGGCTGGAGCCGCGCATCGGCTGGGGGCACGCCGCGGGGATCGAGCCGGAGATACCGGCGGACGCGCGCAGGGCCGTGCGGGAGCGGTTTGAGCAGGAGGGTCTGGCGATTTGCTGTGTGGCGACCGGCGCCCGGTTTGCCACGCCCGACCCGGAGGAGCTGGAGACGTCGATTGAGGAGGCGGTGGCGGGGATCGATCTGGCTGCGGACCTGGGGGCGTCGTGTATCCGGACGTTTGGCGGTGCCCGGGGAAGCGGCGAGCTGCATGGAATCGTGCACCGGACGGCCGAGGCCTACCAGCGGGTGATGGACCGGGCCGCGGAGCAGGGGGTGAGGGTGTTGATGGAGACGCACGATGCGTGGTGCGTGTCCACGCAGGTCCGGGAGGTGGTGGAGCGGGTGAACCACCCCCATTTGCGGGTGTTGTGGGACCTGATGCATACGCAGCGGTTTATGGAGCGGCCGCAGGAGACGTTTCAGACGATCGGGCATCTGACGGCGCATTTGCACGCGCACGACGGGCGCTACGAGATGCCGGAGTGGCGGATTGCCAATGTGGGGCTGGGAGAGGGTGTGATCGACCATGCAACGCCGCTGCGCCTGCTGAACGAGGCGGGGTTCGACGGGTACTTTTCGGTGGAGGTGATCCACAGGCCCGGCAGCGATCACGATGCGGACGGGGTGCTGGGGCAGTATGCGGAGGGGTTTCGGAGAATTGTGCAAGCGTTCTGAGGGGGATGATCCGGAAGTTGACGCGGGGGTCTCCGGAAGTCGGGGAGGCGGCGTTTGCAGAGGTGCCGCTGTTTGATCAGTCGCGGTTGTAAGGTTTCAGGTTTGAGTTAAAGGAGGGAAGGATGTCAAGGAAAATGGGCGTACTGGTTCACGGCGCAGGGTGGGTGTCAACGCAGCATATTATGGCGTTTCACAACAATCCGCACACCGAGGTGGTGGCGGTTTCGAGCCGGAAGCTGGCGAGCGCCAGGGCGCGGGCGGAGGAGGCGGGGCTGGAGGGGATCGGGCTGTACAATAATTATGAGAAGGCATTGGCGCATGAGGGGGTGGATATTGTTTCGGTGTGTACGCCCCAGCGTTTTCACGCAGAGAATACGATTGCGGCGGCAGAGGCGGGAAAACATGTTGTGATTGAGAAGCCGATCGCCAACAGCCTGGATGAGATGAAGGCGATGCGGCGGGCGGTGCGGCAGGCGAGGGTGCGGACCATTGTCAGTTTTGTGTTGAGGTGGAACCCGCTGTTTGAGACGATCAAGGCGATGGTTGCCGACGATGCGCTGGGGGATGTCTACTATGTGGAGGCCGATTACCAGCACGATATCGCGGGCTGGTGGACGGGTTGGGAGGAGGCGCGGAAGAAGCGGACGGGGGTTAGCGCGTTTTTGACGGGAGGGTGTCACGCCATTGACGCGTTGCGCTGGTTTGCCGGGCGGGGGGAGTTCGAGGCGGCAAAGCCGGTGGAGGTGTTCGCCTATTCGGGCGGCTACCGAAAGGGGTTGAGAAAGGAGTTCAACTATCTGGCCAATCAGTGGGTGGCCAGCAAGCCGCTGGAGTACGACGACCTGGAGGTGGCTCTGGTGAGGTTTTCCAACGGCGCAATCGGAAAGGTTTCGGTAAATTACGGGTGTGTGATGCCGTATACCTTCCCGGTGGAGATTTTCGGGGACAAGGGAACGGTCAGGGACAACCGGGTCTGGTCGCACAAGTATCCGGGCCAGAACAACTGGGTGGAGATCCCGGCGATTCTCCCGGATAGCGCGGATGTGACGCACCACCCCTTCCAGGGACAGATGGACCATTTTGTGGACTGTATTCTGGAGGAGAAGGAGTCGCACTGCAACCTGGAAGATGCGATTGTGAGTCACGAGATTGCGTTTGCCGCGCTTACGTGTTATAAGACGAAGAAGCCAGTGAGGTTGCCGTTGATTCGGGGGTGAAGGAGGTTCGATGGCCAGGCGGAAGCGGAATCTGGTGTTGTTCGGGGTGGACAGCCTCCGGGCCGATCATATGAGCTGTTACGGGTACGGGCGGTTGACAACGCCGCATATTGACCGGCTGGCGACCCAGGGGGTGTTGTTCGAGCGGAATTACAGCCCCCATATTCCGACCACGTCGGCGTACGCGTCGATGCTGACCGGGATGGACTGCTTTTCGACGCAGGTGGTGGCGCTGCGGCACAGGGGGGGATTGAGGGGGGACATCGTCTCGTTGCCGGAAATTCTGCGGGAGGCGGGGTACAATACGACCTGCGTGGGGTTGCCGGGGAATCCGAGTTCGCGAGGGTTCGACACGTATCTGGACTACCCGCAGTGGGGGAGCTGGCAGGAGCGGCCGCTGCGCAAGGCGGAGGAGTTGAACGAGGTGACGATCCCGGAGCTGGAGCGTCTGGCAAAGGACGATCGGCCCTTTTTTCTTTTTCTGAGACATATGGACCCCCACTCGCCCTATCTTCCGCCGTCGCCTTATGACACGATGTTTTACAGCGGCGATCCGTGCGATCCGGCAAAGGCGTCGATGGAGCCGGTGATGCGGTTCAAGCCGTTTCGGGATTATTTTGCAAGCTGGATGCCACCGGGGATTACGGATGCGGATTACGTGATTGCGCAGTACGACGGCGAAGTTGCCTATATGGACGCCTGTATGCAGCGGATTCTGACGCGGCTGGACGAGCTGGGGCTGGCCGAGGATACGCTGGTGGTGTTCAATGGAGACCACGGCGAGACGCTGATGGACCACGCGTGTTATTTCGACCACCACGGGATCTACGACTGCACCCTGTATGTGCCGTTGATTCTCCGGCTGCCCGGACGGCTGCCTGAGGGGGCGCGGGTGGGGGGGTATACGACGCACCAGGACCTCCCGCCCACGGTCCTGGAGCTGCTGGGGGTGAAGACGGAGGTCCGGTTCGACGGCCGAAGTCTGATGCCGTTGATCCGGGGCCGGCGGGCGTCCCATTCGCCGGAATTCTACATTACGGAGGCGACCTGGATGCGGAAGCACGGGTGGCGGACGCCGGAGTGGAAGTTGATTGTGGCCCTGGAGCCGGATTTTCATTTCAAGCCGGAGGTGGAGCTTTACAACCTGGTGGAGGACCCGGAGGAGAATGTGAACCTGGCCGGGAAGGAGCCGGGGGTGGTGCGGATGCTGAAGGACCGGATGGCGGCCTGGATCGCCCGGCGGGAAAAGGAGACGGGGAAGAGAAATCCGATGGTGACGAACCCGCAGTGGCACGGGAAGGAGGGCCAGGGCCCTTTCCCCAGTTCGGAAGCGGCTTATAACGGGCTTTACATCGGGTCGGTGAAGACGGCGGAACGGCTGCAGGCCAGGGATGCGAAGGGTAAAGACGGCGAAGCGTAGAAGGAGGTATGCTATGGTTCTGGGGGAGGGAGACTACAGATATGACGTGGTAGAGGGGTGGGCGAGGCTGCCCGAGGGGTGGGTGTTTACGCAGGTGTCGGATGCGGCGGTCGATTCCCGGGGGCGCATCTATGCGTTTACACGGGGGAAGCATCCGATTGTCGTGTTCGATAAGGAAGGGAATTTCGTGACGTCGTGGGGCTACGGGGAATTCGGTATCTCTCCGCACTTGGTGAGCCAGTCGCACGGGATTTTTATCGGGCCGGACGATGGGGTCTATCTGACGGATGCATACCAGCATGTGGTGCGCCGGTACACGCTGCTGGGCGAGATGGAACGGGAGTGGGGGACACGGGGGGTGGCCGGGGTGACGTTCTACGGCCGCGAGTACAACATGCCGACCGGGGTCGCGTTTGCTCCGGATGGAGCATCGTTCTACGTGTCGGACGGGTACGGCAACCGGTGCGTGCACAAGTACTCGAAGGAGGGGAAGCACCTGCTGTCGTGGGGCGAGGCGGGCAGCGGGCCGGGCCAGTTTGCGGTGGTGCACAATATCGGGTGCGACAGGACGGGCCGGGTGCTGGTCTGCGATCGGGAGAATAATCGGATCCAGATTTTCGATCCGGACGGGGGGTTTATGGAGGCGTGGACGGATGTGGCGGAACCGGGAGATGTGTGGATTACAGACGACAACACGATCTATGTGGCTGAACAGGGGGCGGGTGGACGCATCAGCGTCTGGTCGCCGGAGGGGGAGCGGCTCTGCCGGTTTGAAGGGGAGCGGGAGGTGCAGTCGCCGCACGGGATCTGCGTAGACGATGAGGGGAGCATCTACGTGGCGGAGATCGGGATGGAGGACCGGGGACAGCGGCTGCAGAAGTTTGTGCGCGTGTGAGTTCCGGAGGGAGGTAGATATGGACGCGGAGCTTCCGCTGCTTGAGGTGTCCGGAGGGCCGAGGGAGCGGGGGCGGGCGCACGGGGAGGCGTTTCGGGCGGAGATCGGGGCGCTTCTGCCGGCCTACTTCGACTATATGGACGCCACGAGCCGGGACCACGGCGTCGAGCCGGTGACGATGGAACGGGCGCTGGGGACTGCCGGGACTTACCTCGGGCCGGCGGAGCGGTATGCGCCGGGGCTGGTGGAGGAGGCAAGGGGGATCGCCGAGGGGGCGGATGTTCCGTTTGAGGAGATTCTGGCGTTGAACGCCTTTCTGGATCTGTTCGATTCCCTTTCACCGGCCTTTTTGGAGGCGGGGTGCACGACGCTGATGGCGCCGGGGGGCGCCGACGGAGCGATCATCGGGCAGAATTACGATCTGCCGGCGATTTTTGCGCCCGCGGCGGTGCTGTTGAAGGTGAGCGGAGGTGAGGGGCCGGACGCCCTGGTCTACACGTCGGCGGGGATGCTGGGGTGCGCAGGGCTCAACAGTGCGGGGATCGGGGTGGTGATCAACAAGCTGGTTCCGGCCGATGCAGGTCCCGGGGTGCCCTATCCGTTCGTGATCCGGCGGATTCTGTCGCGGGAGCAGATCGGCGATGCGCTCAACGCGGTGGGGGGCATCCGCCGGGCGTCGGGGATGAACTATGTGCTCTGCGACCGGCACGGGGAGATCTACGACCTGGAAACAACGGCCAGGGAGATGGAGGTGCTCTGCCCGTTTGAGGGGCCGATGGCGCATTCGAACCATTATCTGACCGACCGGCTCAAGCCCCTGGAGCGGCGGGCGTGGGACCAGCGCGGGCAGAGTATTGCCCGGTGGGGGCGCGCCACCCGATTGCTGCGGGGGTGCGAACGGCCTGACGCGGATGCGCTGAAGGGTATGCTCAGCGACCATGTGAACTACCCGATCGCGATCTGTCGGCACAATGAGGTGCACGATGGGGAGGGGTGCGGACAGACGGTCTGCGGGATTGTGCTGGCGCCGATGGCGGGGCGGGCGTGGTTTGTGCGCGGGCCGGCGTGCGAGCACGCGTGGGTGGAATACAGGTTTTCCAAGGCGGCGTTGTCCCGGGCCGCGAGTTGAGGGAAGGGGTATGAATATTGAACCGCTGTTCCGGGCGCCCTATGCGCTACCCAACGGACTACAGGTGACCGACGACGGGCTCTGGATTGTGGACCAGATGACCGACCGGGCCGCGCTGGTGGAGATTGCGGAGGCGAACGATTACGGGGTGACACAGCTGCTGGCGGAGGTTTCGACCGAGTCGTCCAACACAAGCGGGTTGACGTGGGGCGACGGAGCGCTGTGGCTGGCGGCGAACGGGACGGGCGCGCGGTGGCGGCGGGAGCGGCCGACGGATGCGCAGTCGGGGGAGATTTTGAAGGTGCACCCGGAGACGGGCGCGACGCTGAACCGCTATCCACTGCCGGGGGGAGGGGGCACGCACGGGCTGGAGTACGACCGGTATGAGGAGGGGACGCTCTGGCTGTCCACGCTGAAGCGCCAGACGCTGACGCAGGTCCGGATTGCAGACTGGTCGCCCCTGCGGACGATTCCGCTGCCCTATACGCGCGCGCACGGGGTGGTGCGGGTGCGGGATGGGATCTGGGTGGTGCATACGGCGGACCGCGTGGTGGTGAAGCTCGGCCTGGACGGGGAGGGTGAACTGGACCGGATTGAGGTGCCGGTGCCCCACCCGCAGCCGCACGGGCTGTCGGTTTACGAGACGGGGTTTCTGTATTGCGATGCAACATCGGGGTGGGTGGTGAGGATAGGGGCAGGCTGAGAAGCTGTTCCGTGCGATTCCGTCAATATTGTCTGGTTGTCAGGGGTTTCGGAGGCGTGATTCATCGGTCCGAAACGCCGATTCTCCACCCGGCATGGGCCGGGTGTCTTCCTGGAGGTTTGCCATGGCTGAAGAGTTCAGAGGGATGCCGTGCCGGCGCGTCGGAAATTCCGGGCTGTTCGTGTCGGCGATCGGGCTGGGGATGTGGAAGTGGGGGGACCCGCTGTACGATGGGTCTCGAATCGGGGATCACGAAGGGTTTGAGGTGTTTGACCGGGCGCTGGAGCTGGGTGTATTCCACTGGGATACGGCCTGTTCCTACAACCTGGGGTCGGGAAATTCCGAACGGGTGATGGGGCGCTACTTCGCCTCCCGGGGGCGGTCGGTGCGGGAACAGGTGGTGGTGGCAACGAAGATTCACAACCCGGTGCGGGAAGAACACGCGATGCAGGCGGACTTTACCCCGAACCAGCTCGGGGCGTCACGGGCCTACATCCGGTTCGCCGTGGACAAATGTTTGCAGCGCCTCCAGACCGACTACATCGATCTGCTTTATTTGCACCAGAACGGTATGGACGAGGAGGGGAACTACCGGGTGCCTCCGGAGGAGACGTGGGGGGCGTTTGACGACCTGGTGACGCAGGGAAAGGTGCACTACCTGGCGGTGTCCAACCATTCAGCGGGGCAGATGAAGCATGTCGTCGGGGTGATGAAACAGGTGGGCAAGGATGTGTCGCGGCGGATTGTGGCCGTGCAGAACCGCTACAACCTGTTGGAGCGGGACCAGGTGGCCTGTGAGGAGGGGGGCAAAGAGGCGAGTTTTCTGAAGGCCGCCGAGAAGGCCGGGGCGGGCATGGTGCCCTTCTATCCGCTGGCCAGCGGGCTGCTGACGGGGCGCTACCGGAAAGGCGGGCTGGATTCGGTGAGCGGGCGGATTATCGACGACGGCACGCAGGCGGAGTTTTTTACCGATGCCAATCTGAGGGCCGTGGAGGGCCTGATGGGGATGGCCGGGGAGAAGGGGATTTCGCTGGCCCAGCTTGCGATTGCGTGGCTGCTGGCGAATGCGCAGGTGTCGTCGGTGATCGCCGGGGTGACGAAGATGGAACATCTGGAGGACAATGTTCAGGCGACGCAGGTGGTATTGTCGGAGGAGGATTTGAAGCGGATTGATGAGGTGCTGGAGGAGGAGAAGGGGGAATAGGGAACAGGGGAATGCGGATTTCGGATTGCACGCCGGGTGGGAAGACTCTCTCAGGAGGTGGTCGTATGAGCGATAAAGGCTATGCCAATCCGCAGCTGCTGGTGTCGCCGGAAGCATTGCACGCACGGCTGGATGACGCGTTGCTGTGCATTGTGGATACGCGGCCGACGCACGAGTACGCGGCGGGGCATATTCCGGGGGCGATCCACCTGGACCTCTATGGGATCAGCCTGAACAACACGGGACCGGAGGCGTTCGAAGCGTTTATGTGGATGTTCGGGTATTTGATGGGAAGCCGGGGGATCGGGTCGGACCGGACGATTGTGTTTTACGAGAATGATTCGGGCATACGCGCGGCGCGGGGGTTCTGGGTCTGCGAGTACCTGGGACACGAGGATGTGCACGTACTGGACGGGGGGCTGAACGCCTGGACGGAGGCGGGGTACCCGGTGACGACGGTGTGTCCGGTTCCGGACCGTGCGGCGTTCAAGGCCGAGCCGGTGTCCGAACGCCATATCGGGGTTGAAGAGGTGCGGGACGCACTGGGCCGGGAGGATTTTGTGGCGCTGGATACGCGGGGCGACGATGAATACTATGCCCGGAGCGTCCGCGCGGCAAGGGGCGGGTCGATTCCGGGCGCGGTGCATATCGAGTATGTGCACAATCTGGATGAGAAGGGGGCTTTTCGGCCGGCCGGGGAACTCCGGGAGGTGTACGAACGGGCCGGGGTGACGCCGGAGCAGACGATCGCCTGCTACTGACAGGGGGGGTACCGCTCCTCCCACTCGTACCTGGCGCTGCGCCTTTTGGGGTATCCGAAGGCGCGCAACTATATCGGGTCGTGGAAGGAGTGGGGCGACAGGCTGGATCTGCCTGTGGAGATACCGGAGGGGTGAGGGGGGATCTGCGCGGAAAAGCCCCTTCACCCCGCACCAAACCGGGGGAGGCGAGACGCGTTTTCACACTGCGGTTTGGAAGGGCTTCCAGGCTTCGCCCGCCGCCGCTGCCTGGCGCTCCAGTTCACCGCGCCAGCCCAACGCCTGCCCGGCTTTGATACGTGTGATGTCAAACCGCGGGTACCGGTCCTCAAGCGTATCCCCCAGTTTCTGTGTTTCGGCCCACCGGTCCCACGCTGTTTTCATCCACTCGTGTGGCAAAGCGGCCCGCACGGCGGGGTCGAGTTGCCACGCGCTTCGCACGTCCGCCACGGACGGCTCTCCGGTGAACGGGCCCGACCACTTTGACCAGCCGATGGACAATGTGTTGCGTTCGCGATCGGGGACGGTGTGCCCGGTGTGGATCGTGGCCCCATTTCGGATGAGGGCTTCGCCGGCCTTGAGCCGGATGGCCACCTGGCCCGGCAACGGGTCCACGCCGTTCCAGCTGGGTGTGTAGGAAACGCCCTGGTCTTTCATCGCTTTCGGCAGGAGTACGTCGTGCTCAAACGGCGTGCGCCATCGATCGTGGCTTCCCGGTATGAGCTCGTGGCACTCGTCGTCGACCAGCGCCAGGAACATGCTCACGCCGTTCCGCTCCACAATTGACTTCGCGTTGTTTGCGCGGATTTCCTTCCAGCGTTTTTTCTCGGCCTCCTCGGAGTACGCCTCAGGTCCCTCGCCTCGAATCTCCCTCTGCGCGAAGTAGGGCTTCCCGGTACCCCACCACGTCACGTCCCGGTGCCAGCCGAGGGCGTGTTCCTTCTGCCGGGGGTTGCACCACAGCAGCATGTTACCCATCACCATATCCTCCGGCTGCAACCCGTTACACCAGGCGTCGACAAAGTTCAGGAAGTCCGGAGAGCCGTGGAACTCGGCAAAAACGGGTTCCCCGAAAGCGGGGTGGATGAGGCCCCGGATCGCCCACGGCTCATCGTTTCCCGTGCGGTGTACGTAGCCTTTCGAGCAGTCGATCTTGCTGTAGCCATGGTGGGGTGAGCAGGCCCCGGTAATACGGCGGCCCGCCTCGCGGAGAATGGGCATCCAGGGGTTGTCGACAAAGTCGGTGATGATGACGAACCCATGCTCCTTCAGGTGGGCCAACCGCTCTGGGGTGGCCCCGGGAGCCGCAAGCTCGGGTTTGGCATCGGCAAAGGCCGAGGCGCGGTAAGATCTGGGGTTCGGCTCGGACGCGGCCGCAGAGGGCGATTTGTCGGTGTTCATTGTGCATTCCTTTCGGTTTGTGCCAAATGGCAGCGGGGTTAATCTTGAGAGATGGAGGTGATCGATCGGATTCTTTATCTGATAAGCATAAAGGTTGAAAGGGGCAGGCTCACGATCCGGGGGTCGTCAACTCCCCCGGAATCGTCCTGAGTGATCAGCAAGCCAAATGAGGCGTTGTTGACTGATTTTTCGAGAAATGACCGGATGCCCAGCGTATCCCGCAGGGGATCTATCTTACGTTGATATTTGATTTCCACCGGCAGGCGTTGCGCGCCGATGGTCAAAACGAAATCCACTTCACGGTCCATTCCTCGTTCGGGGAAATGGGCAATGTCCAGGCCGTGAATTGTCGAAGCAACCGAGCCGAAAATACTCTCAGCGAGATGGCCGGCTAACGAGGTGAGTTCAGGGTGTGCTGCCAGGGCTTCAGGCGTTAATGGTATCTGTTCCTGAAGCCAGCTGGCGCGCAAGCCGTGATCGACCAGACAAAGTTTGGAACTTCCTCGCTTTCTTTTGAGACGTATCTCAAGCGGAGGAATCAACCGAAGCAGAAGCGTCTCGCCCAGAAACTTCAAATAATGCGTGACGCGCTGGCTGCCGATATTTGCGCCGAGTGATTGCCGGACCTCGTCCGCAAGCGTCGAAACCGTCGGCGCCTGCCCGGCATAGCGGCAGGTCAGGCGGAAAAGCTCCTCAAGTATAGGTCTTCAGATAATTATTC
>JAAXHW010000057.1:0-15363 GCA_012270675.1 Candidatus Latescibacterota bacterium
TGAGATCAGACGGTCTCGATAGCTCATTGAGACTCCTCCCTGGTTAATATTCTTAGAATATGCTTTATTCGCGTCGTATCCTGTGGAAAATATAAAAAAAAGTGAGAGGACGTCAAGGTCTTTTTAGGGGACCTTTCCGTCTCTGATACCCTTGTCCGATCCTGCTGCCATCCTGATTATGCACCACAGGCCTTCTGCGGTCAAGTACTTTTTTGCAGGGAGAACGCCTCTGGGCCTTGAACGGCCGTCATTTTTTGCTTGTCGATTTCTCAGGGGTTTTCTACTTTGCCTGATAAGCAGCTGCCTGGAGAATAACCTTTGGGTCTCCGTCATCCGCAGCCCCTTCAACTCCGCCGGGGAGGCGAGACGCGTGGACAGTTTCCAAGCATCGGGAGGATACGATGAAGGCATCGTTTTGTACGAATGCATTTGGCCACAGGCAGGAGGAGATCGAGAAAGCGGTTCCCAGGCTGGCCGAACTGGGCTACGATGGGCTGGAGTTCTGGGAGCAGTATTTGAAAGAGGCGGATTTGGGGTGGGTCAAAGCCATAGCCGATGAATACGACCTGAAAATCGTTCAGATCTGTCCTTATTTCGATTTTACCACAAGCCTGGAAACCTGGGAAAAGAGCATCCGGGACGCGGAGGCCTTCATCGGTTATGCCGTTGAGTTGGGCTGCGCTTTCATCAGAACCTACACCGGCAACGTGGGCAGTGCCGACGCCACACCGGAGCAGTGGGATGCCTGCGTGAGGGGACTGCAGAAGATCTGTGAGATGGGTGCTCCCCACGGTGTCTCTTTTCCCCTGGAAACCCATCAGGTCATCCACCACGGTCCCAACCTGACCGATACCAGTGCCACCACGCTCAGGCTGCTGGACGATGTGGGGATGGACAACCTGAGTGTGAACCTTCAGACGCCCCTGATCGGAGAATCGGTCTTCTACACGGCCGACAAATTGGGGGAGCATGTCGTTCACCTCCACGCCCACAACTGGGTCGGTGCCTGGCCCAACCTGACATTCCTGGACTCGGGCGACGTGGACTTTTCCGCCTTTATCCGGGTGTTGAGGTCCAGAGGTTTTGACGGCTATATCTCCATCGAACACGGAAGCCACCACCCGCCGTATGAAACCGCTGAGCACGAAATCAGATATTTGAGACGGCTGATGGCGGAATATGGATGACGAGGTCCGGGGAGGGTGGGTCGGGGGATTTCCGCGGGGCCGCCCGCCGGGGCAGAACCGAAGATTTAAACAGTAGAAGACAGGCAGTGGACAAAGGAGGTCGGTGATGATCAATCGCATTCATAAAATTGCGCTGGTGACCGATGACGTTGAAGGGTCGGTCGCATTCTATACCCGGACCCTGGGGCTGGAGGTCATCGAGCGGTTCCCCAATGAAGATGATGAGGATTTCGTGTTTTTAAAGGCCGGGGATATGATTCTGGAACTGATGCCCAAGAAGACGATGCAGGCGGAAGCGGGTTTCCACCATATCTCCTTCAAGGTCAATAGCGTGGACGCCGGCGCTGAGGCGTTGCAGGATAGGGGGGTGGAGATGGCGGTAGAACCGTTTGACGCGGGTGTGGGCGGGATACGGCTGGCGTTCTTTGAAGGGCCGAACGAAGTGAGGTTGCAGCTGTTTGAGAGGGCACAGGGCGGGTCAACCCGTTGAGCGATATGGCCTCCAGGCCGGGGTCGGGGGCACGCTTGCCGTTACTGGACGGTCAGGTGGGCTTCTGAACGCCACAGGTCAACCCCGGTGAGCCGGGGCGGCAGCATGGGAAGTTCCCGGTCGGGCAGGCGAAGCGCGGCCATCCGGTCCGAGGCCGCTCGGTCCAAGGCGGAGCCGGCCGGGACCAGGGAGGCCATGTCGGGGATGTGTACGCCGAGTTCGTAGCCTCCCGTCCACCTGCGCTTGAGGGAGAAAGCCAGTTCCGGGCTGTGCCGGTAGTGAATCGAAAAGGGGTGATGACGCCACAGCCGCCGTCCGGCTTTGAGGTTCTCGGCCGGGTCGATCGCTTCGGCCATCCGTACGGCCTCTTCGGGGAAATCGAGCGGGATTTCGGCGCGGGTCTCCCTGTTCAGGATTTTCATCAGGGTTCCCTCCGGGTGCCAAAGGCGCGGGCGAAGGCGACAAAGTCGCTGAATCCGACCCTGCCGTCTCCATCAAGATCGAATGTCGGATCGCTTTTTCCGAAACCACGCGCAAAGGCAACGAAGTCGTCGAAGTCGACTTTACCGTCCCTGTTGAAGTCGGCTGTCTCAAGGTAGGGCACGGTGTGAAGCAGGGGGAGGAGCGCCGGGTCCATTGGGAAGACGAGCCGGACAATATCCCGGGACACACCGAACCACTGGTTGAGGATCGATGCGTAGATCTGACGGAAGTCGTAGTCGTGAAAAAAGTCTCCCCGGTTGTCCAGGTTGTTGAAGTTGGGGCTGGCGCCGAGGATGCCCCCTTTTACGGCAGGTCCGAACACAAAGAGGGGCGCGGCGGTGCCGTGGTCCGTGCCCGCGCTGCCGTTCTCTTTGACCCGGCGGCCGAATTCCGATATGGTCAGGCCCAGGACGCGGTCTTTCAGTCCGAGCCGTTCCATGTCGTTTTGAAAGGCGGCCACGGCGTCGTTCAATTCTCGAAGCAGGGCAGTGTGACGGGCAAGCTGGTTGGCGTGGGTGTCGTAGCCCCGCTGGGAGACCAGGTAGACCCGGGAGCGGAGGCCTCCGTGGATGAGGCGGGAGACCAGGGAGAGCCGGGAGCCCAGGCCTGTTCCGGGATAGGTGATTTTGTTTTTGCCTTTTTTTGCTGCCTCTTTGACCTGCGATGCGTACTGGAGGGATTCGAAGTTGACCTGCCGGATGAATTCGAGTTCGTAGCCTGCGGGTGTGGGAATCTTATTTTTGTCTATGATCTTATTGCCCTGGTCGACCAGGTTGAAGAACGTTCCGGGATTCCGCAGGGCAATCCCCAGGGCCCCGTTCTTTCCCAGCAGGGAGAGAGAGACCACCGGGCCGATGTCTACGGCCAGGGGGTGCTCGGGTATCTTGTCGGGGAATTCGGGGAATTGGGTTTCCAGGTAGCGGCCGAGCCACCCGGTGGAGAGGTACTCATCGGAATCGGAGGCGGACAGCCAGATGTCGGTAGACCGGAAGTGGGAGCGGTCGGGGTTGGGGTATCCGATCCCTTGAATGGCCGTCAAAAGGCCCTCATCATAGAGGTTTTTGAGATCTTTGAGTTCGGGATGAAAGCCCAGGGTTTCGTTGATTCGCAGCACCCGGTTTTTGGGGAGGTTGAGGGTGGGCCGGGCAGTGTAATAGGCGTCGTTTTCGTAGTTGACCAGGGTGTTGAGGCCGTCGTTGCCGCCGTCGAGTTGAACGAGCACGAGCACGCGGTCGGTTTCGGGGAGCGCAGACGCCGCCAGGGGGCCGATGGCTTCCGCGCGGCCGTAGGCGCGGGCCAAAAATCCCCCCAGCGCAAAGGTGGCCGCTCCCGTGGTGGCGGTCTTTTTCAAGAAATTGCGTCGGCTGATCATGGATTCACCGCTCCTTTCAGGGTGTTTATCCGAGTTGATATTCCGGCAGTTCGAATATCATTTTCAGCAGGCCCGAAATCCGTCTGGGCGCGGCCGGGTCATCCGGGTTCCAGTCGTAGGTGGCTGCGCCCTGCAGGAGGGCGGAGAGGAAGAGTTCTTCCCGTTCGCCGCGCACTTCAAAGGGGGTGAGGCACGCTCCCATTTCGCGGATGAGTTTGACGGCGTCGTACGGGTCGGGAAAGGTTTTTATAAAGGTGACCGGGTCGGGCTTTATGATCCGATAGGTGGTCCGCCTTATGCGGAATATTTTGCCATCTGTTATTTCGTCGGTCACCTTGTGCCTCTGGGACAGGGTTGAGGTGCTGATCCAGGTGCGATAACCGGGCCATCCGGCCACGTTGGGGGGATCGAGGAGGTGTTGCCCCAGGGTGTTGGCCAGATGGACCATGTACGCGCCCTGGATGTCTCTGTCTGACCCCGCCCACATGCCCAGCGTCCGGGCGGTTCCGGCAATGAGTTCGACCGGACTTTTGATTTTGGCCCCTATGGTGGCTTTGTCGAGAAAGTGCATGCTGGTCAAGAGGGCTTCCATGACCGGCCTGATCTCGTAGTTGTTTTCCCGGAGCAACCGGGCCATCTGGTCCACGACGCTTTCGTCGGGGATATCGTAGACAAAGGCCTGGTAGAGTTTCCGGCAGATGAAGGTTGCCGTTGCTTCCTGTTCAAAGATGATGTCGATGATGTCGGTGTCGTTGAAGTTCCCTCTGCGCCCCAGGAAGGTCTTCTTTTCAGGGTCGAAGCGGCGCTGGTAGAATACGGCCTTTCCCGCCTGTACGACCCAGCCCGTCAGGGCACGGGCGGCCTCCCCCACATCCTCTTCGGTATAGTTGCCGATGCCCATGGTGAAGAGTTCCATCAGTTCCCGCGCGTAGTTCTCATTCGGTTTGCCCTTCTGGTTTACCCGTCCGTCCAGGTAGTAGAGCATGGCCGGGTCCCGGGTGATGTCCTGAACGAGGGTTTTGAAATTGCCCAGGGCGTGTTTGCGGAGGGTGGTGTTCTGGATATACATCAGCTGGGGTCTTGGGACGTCTATGGCCTGGGTGGCAAAGTGGTTGTGCCAGAAGAGGACCATCCGCTCCCGGATGGAGAAGCCCCTGGAGGTGGGGGTCAGGTTGACCATCTTTTCCATCCACCAGGCGCGGATTTCGTCCATCCACTCACGTTCAAGTTGCCTCTGTGCCCGCGTGGGCCTTATGAAGGGGTCCTGGTTGACCCAGTCGCCCGGCGGGTCCGGGGGGTTTGGGAGGAACAGGAGGTTTTTGACGACCTGATGGGGGGTGCTCCGAAGCGCCTGGGTGATTTCGGAGGGTTGGGGACCGATGAGGGTGCGCCGCAGCAGGTGCCCCGCCCGGAGCGTGTCCCAGGGCTGGTCGGGTGAAGGCACATAAGGTTGCAGGCCTGCGTCCGTGCGGGCGAGTTTGGGGGCCGCAAGGAGATCGGGTGAGAGGGCCATCGGGAATCAACCTCCTGGGTTGAGGAGAGCCGGACCTGTGTTACGGGCTTCCTGAAGAGGTGTGAAGGCGTTCTTTCAGCAGGGCAAGGTATTCCCGCTGGCGCTTCAGGTTCCGGTCTGCCGCCTCTGCAAGGGTGCTCTGGCTTTTGAGGAGGGCCTGTTCCAATTCCGTAGCCTGTTTTCTGTCCAGCCCCAGGGCCATGGTTTGCTGAATTTTGATCTGGAGGCTGTCCTGCATGGTTTTCAACCGGGCGACTTCTCGATTGTACGTTGTCTGAGCCGCAGCGACTTTCTCCTCCTGCGCGGCGACCTCGGCCCGCAACGGTTCCGGTCCGCGGGTACAGGCGAAGAGGGTCAGACAGACTGCGAGGACGAGGGCGGGTTTCATCCGGCTGCCTGCACGCGTGGCATCAGCAGCCTGCGGTTGCGGGCCAGGGGCAGGCCGGCAAAGGCACAGCGGTTGTTCCACAGGTCAATGGCTTCCGCGGTTTTGTACTCGTTGATAATGGCGTGCCGGGCGCGTGCGGTGACGTTGTGTCCGGCGCGGTGGACGACCAGGACGTGGATGACGGCCACATCTCCAGGTTCGGCGGACAGGACCACGTGCTGGCCTTCGGGGACGCAGTCGTCGGCAATGGTGTGGCCATCGTCCCGGGTGGGCCACTCTCCTTTCAGGTGGCTGCCGGGCAGGGCCTCGGTGGCGCCGGCTTCGAAGTCCGTGGGGTCCAGGTAGGTGATGGCCGCGGCCAAGTCGGGCCGGGTGTGGCGTTCGTAAGGCCAATCCTGGTGCCAGCCCTGGGTGCAGACGAATCCGGGCGGTTTGTTGCGGATTTTGCCGTTGTGAAAGTCGATGTTGGGGCCCAGGAGGTCCACCATCACACGGACCACCCGGGGGTCGGTGAACTGGTCGAACCAGTAGTCGCCGCCCAGGGTCTGATCCATCATGCCGACGACATTTTTGGGATTGAAGGGGTCGGACTCGTATCCTTCGGGTGGGGGCATAAAGCTATAGTGCATATTCCGGGGACGGTTTTCGGTCCGGGTGATCAGGTCGTGAAACTCCCGGCGCATTTCTTCGATTTCGACCGGGTTGTAGAGCCCTTTGATTAAGAGATAGCCGTTGTCGTCAAAGAACTGTTTCTGTTCGGGGTGCAGCATTAAAAGTTCGTCGGTCATAAACGGTCCTTTCTTACCGGCTCAAGATCCATTTTCATAGAGGCTATGCGTTCTTCCTGCCAGGATTGTCTGCCGCCATAATAGTCGCCCGGACTGCGCAGCGGCTTGACGGCATGGGACAGAGGCAGCGAATAGACCAGCAGGTCGATGTTTTCACCTCCGTTGCTCAGTCGGTTGCGCAGGCGCGCCTCTTCGGAGAATCCCGCCGCGGCGACCAGTTCTTTCTGGTCGTCGTCGCAGTCGGCGATGCAGGTCTGGAGCCATTGGATCGCAAGTTCTTTCGCTTTTTCCGATGCGGCGTTTAAAAGGTCGGCGGCCTGGTTGAAATAGTGTGGACAGACCCGAAAGCTCAGTAGGGCAACGTGTTGTTCGTAAAAGGTGTCCAATCGTTTCAGCACGGCAGCGCCGACCACCCGTTGTTCAGGATTTTCCAGCACCAGAAACGACCCCTTTTGATTTTCAATTCCTTTCATCAGCTTTACAAAGTGGCTCTCATATCGCGTATGACGGAAGCTCTGGGTGAGGTAGTCTTTGATGTACCATTCGGGTTGGGGATGATTGTACAATACAGAGAGCCGTGGGAGGTCTGCCCAGGTGGCGTCTCGAATTCGCGCTTTTCCGCAAAAGGCCAGATAGGTTCTGTCGAAATCCTGAGCGTCGGGCGCCAGGTATCGCATCCCATCCCCCACGTGGTACCAGAAGCCGTGATTTTCATACAGGGTACCGGCGTGGGGATTGATGGTACACAAATAGAGCCCAAGTCCGCCATCGGCCCTGAATCTTTCGATCAGCCGGGCCATCAAAGCCGATGCAATGCCCTTTTGTCTGTGTTTCTCCGCTGTGTGTACAAACTCCACAACGCCGACATCGCGGGTGTCGGTGGGGGTATAATAACTCATACTGCCCACGACTTCACCGCCAATTTCACCCACAAAATAAGGCGTGAAAAGCCACGGCGTCATTTGTCCGCCGAGCAGTTCATCCCGGATATCGGTCCAGCACCCAACTTTGTCGGCATAGCTGGAAAGGGGAGGTTGCAGGAGCTTGATGTTGAGATGCTGTCCTGTTTTTAATGTAAAGTTTTGTCCTGGCATGGTCAAGGATTGGAGGAAGAGGCCACGGGGGGTGAGACACGAACGCTCAGCCGGACATCAGCCCGCCGGACGATTTGGACCGGCTCAGGTAGCGGCGGATGAGGCGGCGGGCACGGTAGGTTTTGACGTATCGCAGCCAGTGTTGTTTTGGGCGCTGGGTTTTGGAAGTCTTGATTTCAACGGTATCTCCCCAGTTCAAGACGGAAAAAGGCGTCGCCGGTTTTTCATTGACCCGGCCTCCGGTGCAGTGCAGGCCCAGGTCGGTGTGGACGCCAAAGGCGAAATCGACCAGGGTTGCGCCTTCGGGGAGGATCATGGGGTCGCCCTGGGGGGTGAAGACCGCGATTTCGTGTACAAAGAGGATGCGTTTTACCTCGTCCAGAAACCGTTCCGACGGGCTGGCATGCTCGTGCCATTCGGTGAGTTCTTCAAGCCATCGCCGCCGGCGCTCTACCTGGAGGGCGTCTCCCCTTAAGGTGGCGACGCCCAGTTCTCCCATGCGGTACATGGAAGGGGTCTGTATATGGATTTCAAATCGCATCCCTCCGTCGAGCACGGTTGTGTGGAGGGCCTGGTACCCGTTTCTTTTGGGAAGCGCGACAAAGTCTTTAAAGCATTCCATCTCCGGTACAAAACGTCCGTGGATCACCCCCAGGGTACGGTAGCAGGCATACCGGTTCGATACGATGACTTCGACGGCATACCGGTCGTGGATATTCACGATGGCGAGATTGGGTCCGGTAATCTTCCGATAGGTGCTCGCCAGGCTCTTGGTGTGCAAACGCACCCGCGTTCGGATTCCATGGGTTAAGATGGTCTCTTTCATTTTTTCCTGGAAATCCAGGAAGGGCTTCGGCGGCCCTGCGCCCAGTACATCGGTAAGCTGATCGTATGTCTCCGGTTGCAGGCATTCGAGACTCCGGTTCTCCATTTCCCGGTGAATTCGGCCCATGCCAAGGAGGTGGGAAAGGGGGGCATAGACGTCGATGGTTTCCTGCGCCATCCGCTGGCGGCGCTTTGGGTCTTTGATCCCGTCTATGCTGCGCATATTGTGCATCCGGTCGGCCAGTTTCAAGATCAGCACCCGGGAGTCTTCCCGGGCAGCGGTAAAGAGCCTCTGGAGGGTGGCTGCGCGGCGGGCGGAACGGCTGCGTGAGTAGGCGCCGTCCACCTTGGTGACGCCGGTAATCAGACCGGTGACTACCGGCCCAAAGGTGGGGGTGATGTCATCCAGGCTCAGCGCCGAGTCTTCCACGGCGTCGTGGAGCAACGCGGCCACCATCATTTCCACATCTCTGGAGAATCCGAGTTCCGAGGCGAGGATTAAAGCCACCGCGATGGGATGGGTAATATAAGGCTGTCCTTCATCCCGATTTTGGCCCTCGTGGCTGGCGCTGGCAAGGTGATAGGCATGCCCCACCAGGGGGTGGTCTGCCTGGGGCACACGCGCCAGGAGTTTTTCCAGCGGTTCCCGGATGGCTGTGGTGCCGTCGGTGTTCAACGCGGATACTCCGAAAGTCAATTGTCGGCCTTTTCAAACCAGGCCTGGATGGTGCCGATCATTTCCGGCTGGGTCTGGAAGGCCCGATGGGATACCGGAAGGGCTTCCAGAAAGGCCCGGCCGTAGCGTGTGGAAAGCACCCGGCTGTCCAGGACTACGACCGCTCCCCGGTCGGTTTTGTTCCGGATGAGGCGTCCGAAGCCCTGCCTGAACTTGAGGATGGCTTCGGGTACAGCGTAGTGCAGAAAAGGGTCTTTGCCCTGTTTTTCCAGTTCTTCCATCCGGGCGGCCACCAGGGGTTCGGAAGGAACTGCAAAGGGCAGCCGTACGATGCCGAGGATTTGCAGCGCGTCTCCCGGTACGTCGATGCCTTCCCAGAAGCTGTCGGTGCCAAGGAGCGTGGCCCGTCCTTCGCGTTTGAATCGCTCGGTGATATTCGTGCGAGACCCGTCGATGCCCTGCCCCAGCAGGAGGATGCCTTCGGACTGGAGGTTGGGTTTGAGGGCGCTGTAGGCCTGGTTGAGCATGCTGTATGAGGTAAACAGGGCCAGGGTGCCCCGCTGGACGTTGACCGCGAGGTCCTGCAAGAGGTTGTTTACGGCGTCCTGGAATCCGGGAGATTTGGGCGATGGCATGAAGTCAGGCGCACAGACCAGGGCCTGGTTCACAAAGTCGAAGGGTGAGCCGAGGCAGAGTGCCTGCACCCGTTTTTCAGGCATGTCCTCCAGGCCCATCCGCCGGAGGAAGTAGACGAGTTTCCCCCGGATGCCCAGGGTGGCTGAGGTGAAAACGATGGTGTCCATTGTCGCGTAGAGCGCTTCGTTCAGGGCATCGGATACGTTTAAGGGCACGGCAAAGAGGCGGGTGTCGATGCTGCCCTCCCGGCCGGGCAGTTCCATCCAGTAGACGGCCCGCTCGTCACCCGGGGCTGTGAGGTAGTCGAGGTCGTCCAGGATTTCCGCGCATTCCTCAATCCGGCCCTCCAGTTCGCTGCGGAGTTCGTCCTGGTTGGGGAAGGCGTCTTCGGGCAGGTCCCGGAGCCAGCTGGAGAGGGCCTGGAGATGTTTGTTGAGGCCGGCTGCGGCTTCGGCGAAGGGAGCAAGGGTTTCTCCCAGGCCGTCGAAGGTGGGTTCTCCGGGACGGTAGCGCACCTTCCGGGTGTACATCTGCCGGGGATTTCCTCCCTGCTGCTGCATGTGGTCGGTGAGGGCCTCGAAGAAGGACTGGGCTTTCAGGTAGAGGGTTTCCGCGGCCTCCATGGCCGATCCGATGCCGATGTCGAAGGGTTTCAGGGCCGTAGCGTCGAGGTCGGCGGCGGACATCCAGTGCCTGAGCGCGGGGAGGGTGCCGGTGCTGACAAGGCCGGGGCTTCGGAGGTGGTCGGTCAGGTTTTTGACCCGCCAGACGCTCAATTCCCGCCCCAGATAGTGGGCGGCGACCTTTTCGACGTTGTGCGCCTCGTCCAGGATGAGGTGGTTGTAGTCTCCCAGGATGCCGTTTTGGGAGGAGGTATCCGAGAAGAGGAGGGAGTGGTTGACCACCACCACATGCGCCTTATGCGCGGCTTTTCGGATGGTGTTGGCAAAACATCGCCCATTGTTCCGGCAGCGCTGGCTGCGGCAAAAGCCGCTGTCCGAACAGATTTTGGCCCAGAGGGAGGCGTTGCGGGCCAGGTCGAAGCCGGTATTCTCGGTGATGTCTCCCGTTTGGGTCTGGTCGGCCCAGACGACGAGGGGCAGCGCAGCGAGCCGTTCCTCTTCGGTGAAGAGGGCGTCTGCGTTGGCCAGGGCCGCGCCCCATCGGTTGAGACAGATGTAGTTGCTGCGCCCTTTGAGCAGGGCATAGCGGAAGGGGACGTCCAGGATGGTCTCCAGGTCGGGCAGGTCTTTGAAGAAGAGCTGTTCCTGCAGGTTCTTGGTGTTGGTGGAGACGACGACCCTGGCGTTGTTCCGAACGGCATGGAGGACCGCGGGCACCAGGTAGGCGATTGATTTCCCAACGCCGGTTCCGGCCTCCACCGCCAGGAACCGGGCGTTGTTGAAGGCGCCAGCCACCGCGCGGGCCATTTCGACCTGTTCCTTCCTGAATTCGTAGGCGGGGATTTCCCGCTCGAACGCGCCTCCGGGGCCGAACATGCTCCCGATGGCGTCCACGTCAAGGGGCCGGTCGGTCCGGACGGCCGCCGCCTCTTCGCCGCCCAGGTTGAACATCGAGCAGAAGGCGTTGGGGCCTCCCCCCCCGATCCGGGACATGAATTCTTTCCGGATGCCTTCGTTGCCGAGGGGCACGAGGATGGGAAGGAGGTTCGAGCGGGTGCCCCGGAGCAGCTGGAGCATCTGCTGCTTGAGGCTCAGCGGGACGTTCCGGAGCACCTCCACGGTCCCCAGGTAGACGCCGGCCAGGCGTTCGGCGTCTCTCAGGGCCTTGTGCGGGCCGTTGGCCTGGACGTTGAAAAAGTCTGCCAGGCGTTCGGCGCGGTGGTCGGTGAGGCGGGGGAGGGCCGTGCGGGCGAGGGCCCGCACGCTGTGGAGGGTTTTGTCAAAAGGGGCCGGTGATAAGGCCGAGAGGAACCGCTGCTCGAACCGCCCCTGGTGCGCCAGGATGGGCAGGTCTCCGACGAAGTCCCGGAGCTTTGTCAGCGCGGTTTCGGCCCGGGGCGCCCGGCGCACCGCTTTTTGAGTGATTCCGGTGAGGCGCACGGCCTCCTCAGGGATGCCCTGCCGGGGGTTGACATAGGTCTGGAACCGATCGGCGACCTTTCCCGCCTCTACTTTTACCGCTCCGATTTCGAGGATTTCGGAATCTCCGGGGGAGAGGCCGGTGGTTTCCAGATCGAGCGTGACGAATGTGTGTAAGATTGACATTGTTCGGTCCCCGGTCCCGGGTCTCCCACCCGTCCCCACAGGAACGACTCCGGACTCCGGGCTCTTTTTAATCAAGCATTGACAACAGCTTCAGGATACACTATCATACGCTCCGGAAGACGCCTCCGGGGCCACCCGCTGTCCGGCTCCCCGTTTTTGCTGTATTTCAGGTAATTATACGCGATCCCTGCCTGAATTTCAAGGGTAAAGAGAAAGGCAGGGAAGGGGCATGAGAGAAGGTGCAGAATTATTCGATAAGGAGTTTGCCATGTTAGCGGTTGTCAAGACAAAAAAGGGCAAGGGATTTCTGGAATTGCAGGATGTGCCCGAGCCTGTGATTACGGACGACGAGGTCCTTATAGAGGTCAAGGCGGCAGGAATTTGTGGTACGGATGTCCATGTAAAACACGATACATTTCCCTACTGGCCGCCGGTTATTCTGGGGCATGAGTTTTCCGGCGAGATTGTCGAGACCGGAAAAAATATTCAGGACTGGAAGGTGGGAGATCGGGTTGTGGGAGAGCCGCATACGCTGCACTGCGGCAAGTGTTTTCTCTGCCGGAGGGGTCATATCCAGAACTGTCTGGAGAAACGGTCCCCCGGCTGGGGGATCGACGGGGCGTTTACGAAATACCTGAAATATCCCACCAATCTCCTGCACCGGATTCCCGATACGATGTCCTTTGAACACGCGGCGCTGGTTGAACCGGCTGCGAATACGGTTACGGATATAGTCGACCGGAAGGCGATTGAGGTGGGCGATTTCGTGGTGGTGCTGGGGCCGGGTCCGATCGGCCTGCTGGCGGCCCAGGTTGCCAGCGTGGCGGGGGCCAGGGAGGTCATGATGGTAGGCGCGCCCCCGGACGAGGCGTTGCGCCTGGCCACGGCGCGGGAGCTGGGGGTCGACCACGTGATTAATTTCGCTGAAACCGATCCGGTAGAAAGGTGTCTGGAACTGACCGACGGCAAAGGGGCGGACCTGGTGATCGAATGTTCGGGGGCCCCTCCGGCGATTGCCCAGGCGGTGGACCTGGTGTGCAAGTGGGGGCGAATCTGCGCGATCGGCCTGACCGGCAAGCGGCCCGTGGAGCTGGACTGGGACGCGGCGATGACCAAGGTTGTGACCCTGTTCTTCAATATGTCCACCGAGTACGCGAGCTGGGACAAAACGATCTGGATGATCGCCGAGGGAAAGATCGACGTTGAGCCGATTATTACCCACCGACTTCCGCTGAAAGCGTGGGAGGCAGGCTTTGCGGCGGCCGAGAATATGGAAGCGTTGAAGGTGGTGTTTACGCCTTAGAAGCTGTTGCCTGGACGGAAACGCGCGGAAAAGCCCCTTCCCCTCCCGCAGCGAAGGTGGGGGAGGCGAGACGCGGGAGGGTGGAGGGTTTATGGGCATTCTGGAGTTGTTCAGGCTGGACGGCAAGGTGGCGCTGGTTACCGGCTGCAGGCGCGGCATCGGCCGGGGCTTTGCCCGGGCTCTGGCCGAAGGAGGCGCCGATATTGTCGGGGTGAGCGCTTCGCTGGAGCCGTCCGGCAGCGATGTAGAACGGGATGTGCTCGCACTGGGGCGAACGTTTAAGGGATATGCTTGCGATTTTTCAGACCGCAGGGCGCTTTACCATTTCATCGGGCAGGTGAAGAAGGATGTTCCTCATGTGGATATTCTGGTCAACAATGCCGGGACCATCCTGCGCAGTCCGGCGGTCGAACATTCGGACGACGCCTGGGACAGGGTGATCGAAGTCAATCTGAACGCCCAGTTCGTCCTTGCCCGGGAGTTTGGGAAGGCGATGCTTGCCCGCGGGAAGGGCAAAATTATCTTCACCGCTTCGGTGCTTAGCTTCCAGGGTGGGATCACGGTTCCGGGCTACGCGGCGAGCAAGGGGGGCATCGGGCAACTGACGCGGGCGCTGGCCAACGAATGGGCCGGCAGGGGGGTGAACGTGAACGCCATTGCCCCGGGCTATATCGCAACGGACAACAATGCGGCGCTTCGGGCCGATGCGGTGCGCAGCGAGCAGATCCTGGTGCGGATTCCGGCCGGCCGCTGGGGCGCGCCGGACGATTTGAAGGGCGCGGTCCTGTTTCTGAGTTCCGATGCCGCCGATTACGTGCACGGTGCGATGCTCACCGTGGACGGGGGCTGGATGGGACGGTGAGTTCGTGAAGTGTGAAGGTGGGATTGCGCCCAAAGACCTGATACCCTTGACACGTTTTTGAGAATTGTGTAAGTTTTTTGACTCCTTTTTCAGGGGGTTCGTCGCTCAGTATGAAAGGCCTTTGGCTATGGCCGACTTCTCCGGTTTGGGAAAAATTCTGGTGATAGGAGGCGCGACGCTGTTTGTGGTCGGCCTCCTCTTCATGTTTGGGGATAAGATTCCTTTTCTGGGGCGCCTGCCCGGAGACATTTTCATTCAGCGGAAGGGGTTCAATTTTTACTTTCCGGTGGTGACCTGTGTTGTGGTGAGCGTTCTGCTGACGATTCTTTTGAACATAATCTCCCGGCGGTAGCCGTAAACGTTCCGGGCTTCAGGTGGCCGACAGAGATGGGGCATGCCGTGTCCGTACGACGGTGGTTCGCCGGGGATTGATCTTCTGTTGTGACACTTTCCGATTACGATTATGACCTCCCGGAAGACCTGATCGCGCAGCATCCCGTGGCCGAACGTGACGGGTCCCGACTGATGGTTCTGGACCCGGAGAATCGGGGCATCCGGCATGCGCTGTTCAGGGATCTGCCCGATTTCCTGCAGCCGGGGGATTGTCTGGTGATCAACGAGACCCGGGTTTTTCCAGCGCGTCTGAAGGGGTATCGGCCCGGCAGCGGGGGGGCAGTGGAGTTCCTGCTGCTCAGACGGGAGGGGGAGGTCTGGGAGGCCCTGGTCCGTCCCGGACGGCGCCTGAGGGTGGGCGCGGAGGTGGCTTTTCCGGAAGAGGACCTGACGGCGGTTGTGGAGGCGGTCTGCGAGTCGGGCCGCCGGCTGCTCCGGTTTCGGGGGAGCGCGTCGGTGGAGGAGGTTCTGGAGCGGAGGGGGCGCATCCCGCTTCCGCCCTATATTCGCAGGGAGGACCTGCCGGAGGACCGGGAACGCTACCAGGCGGTGTATGCCCGAACCTCGGGGGCGGTGGCTGCGCCTACGGCGGGACTCCATTTTACGCCGGAATTGCTGAATCGGGTGCGCGCTGTGGGGGTGGAGATCGCACCGGTGCTGCTCCACGTGGGACCCGGTACGTTCAAACCGGTCCTGGAGGAAGCGCGGCACGAGATGGATGCGGAATTTTTCAATGTGGGTGCCGATGCTGCCGACAGGGTCAACCGGTGTCGGCAGCGGGGAGGACGCGTTGTGGCCGTGGGGACGACGTCGGTGCGGGCCCTGGAATCGGCGGCCGTGCAGGATGGGGACGGCTGGGCCCTCCGCCCCCGGTCGGGGTGGACCCGGCTCTTTATTTACCCGCCCTATTCGTTCCGGCTGGCAGATGTGCTGATTACCAATTTCCACCTCCCCAGGTCAACCCTGTTGATGCTTGTTTCGGCTTTTGCCGGTCGTCCGTTCGTCCTGGAGGCCTACCGGGAGGCGGTTCGGCAGGATTACCGATTCTACAGTTATGGGGATGCGATGCTCGTTTTTCAGAAGCTGTCTTAAAATCCCCAGCGGTCTTCGCGCGGCTGCAAAAGC
>JAAXHW010000057.1:15393-22901 GCA_012270675.1 Candidatus Latescibacterota bacterium
ACCAGGAATTTTAAAACAGCTTCTCACTTGAGGGATGGTTCAATTCCATGATTGATTTCCCGATTGTCGATACCCATGTGCACCTGTGGGACCCGGACAATCTCCGGTATCCGTGGCTGGACGGTACGCCGCTGTTGAACAGGGCTTATCTCCCGGAAGATTATACGAGGTTCTGTGGGTCGGTGGACGTGGAACGCATCGTTTTTCTCCAGTGCGATTGTGAATTTTCGCAGTTCATCGAAGAGGTCGAATGGGTGACGTCCCTCGTTCGGCAAGATCCCAGGATTCAGGGGATGGTGCCCTGGGCGCCGCTGGAGAAGGGTGAGGGCGCCCGCGAGGCCCTGGATGTGCTGTCGCGGAACAGGCTGGTTAAGGGCGTCCGGCGGATTATCCAGTCTGAGGACGTGGTGTTCTGTCTCCAGCCCGACTTTGTCAGGGGGGTACGGTTGCTTGAGGAATACGATCTGTGTTTTGACATCTGCATTTACCACGTTCACCTGGCAAATACGATTGAAATGGTCCGGCAATGTCCAAACGTGCGGTTTGTCCTGGACCACATTGGGAAACCGGATATCAAGCACCGGGTGACGGTGCCCTGGAAGCAGGAGATCGCGCATTTGGCCGGGATGCCCAATGTCTGGTGCAAGGTGTCCGGGATGGTGACGGAGGCCGACCATGAGAACTGGACCCGCGAAGACCTCAGGCCGTACATCGACCACGTTGTGGACTGTTTCGGTTTTGACCGGATCATGTTCGGGGGCGATTGGCCGGTGGCGCGTCTGGCCTGTGAGTACCCGGTGTGGGTGGAAACGCTGGCCTGGGCGCTTGAGGGGTGTTCTGAGGACGAGATGAGAAAGGTGTTCCACGATAACGCAATTGCTTTCTACCGGCTGGGGTGAGACGGTCCGCACGGGCTCCCTTCCAATGATTTCCTACGCCATTGTCCTCGCCGCCGGGTGCGGCCGCCGGATGGGTGCCGACCGGCCCAAGCAGTTTATGGATCTGGCCGGCAAGCCTGTTCTGGCCCATACCCTGGAGGCTTTTGAGCAGGCCGGGAGTATTGACCGTGTCGTGCTTGTGGCCCCGCCCGAACAGGTGGGTCGGTGCGAAGCGTTTGTGAAGACCTGGGGGGGGCGGAAGGTTTCTGCGGTGGTGCCGGGGGGTGTGGCGCGCCAGGATTCGGTGGCCGAGGGTCTAAAGGCGGTGGGGGACGAGGCCGGGGTGGTTGCGGTCCACGACGCTGCGAGGCCTCTGGTTCTGCCCGAGCAGATCGATGCTGTTGTGGGAGAGGCGCGGGAGACGGGGGCGGCGGTTCTGGGGACGCGGGTGACGGATACGGTCAAAGAGGTTGCGGGTGAACGGGTCTTGAAAACGCTGGACAGGTCCCGTCTGTGGAGCGTGCAGACGCCTCAGGCCTTTCAGGCCGACCTGATCCGGCGTGCGCACAGGGAAGCTGCACGGTCCGGATATGTGGGAACGGACGATACGGCCCTTGTGGAACGGTTGAACGCGCCGGTGAGGGTGGTGGAAGGTCGCCGGGACAATTTAAAGATTACGACGCCGGAGGATCTCCAGGTCGCCGGGGATATTTTAAGGAGACGGGGAGAGACGCCGGCATTGGCGCTTCGCATCGGGCAGGGGTGCGATGTCCACCGGCTGGTGGAGGACCGTGCCCTGATCCTGGGCGGCGTGGAGGTTCGGTTTGACCGGGGACTGCTCGGGCACTCCGATGCGGATGTGCTGTCCCACGCGGTTGGGGACGCGATCCTGGGCGGCCTGGGCGCGGGTGATATCGGCCAGCATTTTCCGGATACCGATCCGGCGTATGCAGGGGTTTCCAGTCTGGTTCTGCTGCAACGGGTGGCGGGCCTGGTGAAAGAGGCAGGTGCAGAGATCCTGAATGTGGATGCAACGGTGATGGCCCAGCGTCCGAAACTGGCGCCCTATATTCCGCAGATGAAGTCCCGCATGGCCGGTGCGCTTGGGATTTCGGCAGACCGGGTGTCGGTGAAGGCCACGACGACGGAGGGACTGGGGTTTGTGGGGACCGGAGAGGGGATGGCGGCACAGGCGGTGGTGCTGATTGCTCACCGCAAAAACGCAGAGGGCGCGCAGAAGGGCTGAATATCGGGACGTTTTCTGACGCCTTTTTTTTCTGAGGACAATTCTTTTGGAATACCTGGGTGAGTTCTGGGAGCAGTTTCTGGTTTTTCTGAATAGGCAGCCTCCGGGACGCATCTATTTTTTTTTGTTCTTAGGCGCCTTTATGGAGAATGTGGTGCCGCCCATTCCAGGGGATACGCTGATTGTGTTTGGGGCTTACCTGGCCGGGATCGGCATTATTCGCGTGGTACCGGCGTATCTGTGGATGTGGGCGGGCAGCACCCTGGGGTGCCTGCTGGTCTACGGTGTGGCCTACCTGAAGGGACGCGAGCTTTTTCTGAAGTGGGAATCCCGGATCTTCTCGGATGCGAATCTGAAGAAGGCGGAGCGATGGTTTTCCCGGTACGGGGACCGCGTTGTGATTTTCAACCGGTTTTTGCCCACGGTACGCACATTTGTAGGCGTGGTGGCCGGTCTGAGCCGGATGCATCCCCTCCGGATGCTGGCTTACGTGGTCCTGGGCACATTTCTCTGGAACAGCCTGCTGGTCTATTTCGGCCTGATGGTGGGTGAAAACTGGCGGGTGGTGGTTGAGGTGCTGCGGGCTTATAACCGGATTATTGTGGTTTTGATGGTGGTGGGCGGCGTGGGCTTCTGGCTCTGGCGTCGAAAAAGAAAGCAGGAGCGGGCCCAGGCGTCCGACCCTCCGGAGGAGACGTCGGACAGTGTTGACAAACGGGCCTGAGCGTGCGCTTGATTTTTACCCGAAGCGGGCGGGTGTGCGATGAAAAAGAAACGGGTCGGCATTCTCTTTGGCGGAAAGTCGGCAGAGCATGAGGTTTCGCTCCAGTCGGCGGTGAACGTGGTGGAGGCGATTGACAAGGAGAAGTATGAGGTGGTGCTGATCGGGATTGATAAGACGGGACAGTGGTCTTTGAACGATGCACTGCTCCTGGAGGCCGACCCCTCTCGATTGCCGGCGATCACAAAGGGGGACACGGGGGATTCCGTGACGCTGGTGCAATCCGGCGCAGGGCACCAGCTGGTCCGGATCTCGGACAACCAGCCCCTGGCGCCGGTAGATGTCATCTTTCCGGTGCTCCACGGACCCTTTGGCGAGGACGGCACTGTCCAGGGACTGTTGAAGTTGGCCGATGTGCCGTTTGTGGGGGCCAGCGTGCTGGGGTCGGCCGTGGCGATGGACAAGGATGTGATGAAGCGGCTGTTCCGGGACGCCGGCATTCCGACGCCCCGGTTTCTGGCATTTGAGAAGTTCAGGGCGTCTGAGATCGATTTTGACGAGGTGGTGAAGCATCTGGGAATTCCCTTTTTTGTAAAACCGGCCAATCTGGGGTCTTCGGTGGGGGTGAGCAAGGTCAACGACAGTGGTGATTTTGCAGGGGCGATCAAGGAGGGTTTCCAGTACGATTCCAAGATCCTGATCGAGGCGTTCATCGAGGGACGGGAGATTGAGTGTTCCGTTCTGGGAAATGAGCATCCGGTCGCTTCGGTGCCCGGCGAGATTGTGCCCCAGCATGAATTCTATTCGTACGAGGCCAAGTATTTAGATGAGCACGGGGCGCTGTTGAAGATACCCGCCGAGCTGCCAGAGGCAGTTGTCCGGGAGGTCCAGGACCTGGCGGTCCGGTCTTTCCGGGTGCTCTGCTGCGAGGGGATGGCCCGGGTGGACTTCTTTTTGCGGGGTGAGGGGGAGGTTCTGGTGAACGAGATCAATACGATCCCGGGGTTTACCCGGATTAGCATGTATCCCAAGTTGTGGGAAGCGAGCGGGATTTCCTACACGGAACTGATCGACCGGTTGATCCGGCTTGCCCTGGAGCGGTTTGAGAGAGAACAGAAGTTGAAGACGTCGTATGAGCCTGAATCCTGAGGGATGTTTCATGGCCGTTCGTTTTTACAATACGCTGACCCGGCGCAAGGAGGAATTCAAGGAGATCGAACCGGGGAAGGTCCGGTTCTACAGCTGCGGCCCAACGGTTCACGATTTTGCCCATATCGGGAATTTCAAGACGTTTGTTGTCTTCGATTTGATCAAGCGTTATCTGACGTACCGTGACTATCAGGTCCACCATGTGATGAATATTACCGACGTGGAAGACAAGATTATCCGGAAGGTTCGCGATGAGGGGACGACGCTTGAAGCGCTTACGGAGAAGTATACAGACGTTTTTTTTGAGGATATGGCGATCCTGAACATTCTGCCGGCCGACGGGTACCCCAAAGCGACGGCGCATATTACCGATATCGTGGAGATGATCCACCGGATGATTGAGGATGGGCATGCGTATGTGAGGGAAGGGTCGGTTTATTTCTCCATCAGGAGTTTCCCGACGTACGGGGAACTGGCCCGGGTGGATGTGGAGGGGATGCAGGTGGGTGCCAGGGGGGTGGATGCGGATGAGTACGATAAGGAGAATGTACGGGACTTTGCGCTGTGGAAGGCGTGGAAAGAGGAAGATGGGGACGTGTTCTGGGAGACGGACCTGGGCAAGGGACGGCCCGGCTGGCACATGGAGTGCTCGTGCATGTCAATCAAATACCTCGGGGAGACGATTGATCTTCACGCCGGCGCGGTGGACCTGATTTTCCCACACCACCAGAACGAGATCGCGCAAAGCGAGGCGGTGACCGGCAAGCGGTTTGTGAACTACTGGCTGCATGGCGCGCATATTAATGTGGACGATGCGAAGATGTCCAAGAGCGTGGGCAATTTTCTCACGGTGCGGGATATTGCACGGACGCCCGATGACGCCAGAGCTTTTCGGTACCTGGTGGTTTCCTCGCACTACCGGACGGCGTTCAACTTTAAACAGGAGGTCCTGGACGCGGCGAAGCGCACGATGCGCCGCCTGAGCAACTTCCGGAGGCGTCTGGAGGAAGTGGAAGCGCCGGAGGGGGGCGAGGACCCGGCGCCCCTGGTGGATGAGGCCAGGGAGAGGTTCATTGAGCATATGGACGACGATCTGAACAGCCCTCGCGCGATGGCCGCCGTGTTTGACATGGTCAATGCCGTGGAAGGGCTTCTGGGCGAAGCGAAGGTGGACCGCAGAGGGGCGGATCTGGTGGATGGGTTTATGGAGGAGATTGACCGGGTGCTGGGGATTTTCTTTACGCTTCCGGAAGAGGAACAGGCAGAAGCCCTGCCGGAGGAGCTGCAGGCCCTGGTCGCCGAGCGGGAGGCCGCCCGGAAGGAGAAGGACTGGGCGCGGGCCGATGGGATCCGAGACCGCTTCCTGAAGCTGGGCTACGCTTTGGAGGATACACCGGAGGGGACGGTCTGGAAGCGTGTGCAGGCGTAAAGGGTGCTGAACTTTTTCGGTTGCCCGGCAAGGCACGCGTTCATATTTTTTGTGGACCAGGATTACCGATTTTCAAGCCGCCTTAGCTCAATGGTAGAGCAACTGATTTGTAATCAGTAGGTTGGGGGTTCGAGTCCCCTGGGCGGCTCTTTATTTTATCGGGTTATGACGGGTAGAACGATGTGTGACGCCCGATGTGCATCGTGGAAGACGGTGTTGACGGCGACCTGTCCGATGGCTTCTTCTCCAAAGGGACCTCCGGTGTTCAGGTTTCGGTCGTACCGGGGGAAGTCGCTGCTGGTGATTTCCACGCGCAGGCGGTGGCCTGCCTGGAAGACCTGGGCGGTAGCGGACATGTCTATTTCAAACCGGTAGATTTTGCCCGGTGTCATCCGTTGGGGGTGTTGCAGGGAGTTACGATACCGCGCCCGGAGGATGCCGTCGCAGACGGGCATGGACCGACCGTCCGGCCAGACATCGCAGAGTCTGACGACCCAGTCCGTGTCGGGGGCTGAGGAGAGGCCGTAGAGGATGGCTTTGACGGGGCCGATGACGGTCAGGTCCTGTTCCAGTTCGGCCGAGGTATAGGTGAGCATTCGGCTTTCCAGGTCCCGGTGGTCCACAGGGCCCAGTGTGGGATAGAAGCGCAGGCCGGGCATGGGGTCTTCCGGGTCGTAGGCAAAGCTGTCGGGATGCTCGGCCGTATGGGGAGAATCGAAGGTCAGGCCGCCGTTGTTCAGCGACGCCTGGTTTTTTCCGGATGCTTCTCGGAAATAGGCAGATCGGTAGGTGATGCCGGGCGGGGGCCAGTCTTCCAGGTCCAGCCAGCGGTTTTCTCCCATCAGGAAGATGCGTACCGGTGGGCCGTCCATGATGCCGTTGTCCATTCCCTTCAGCCAGTGATCGTACCAGCGCAGACGGTGCGCATGCATATCGAAGGCAGCCTCAGGGCCGAAGTCCAGTTCGCCGACGACCCGTTTGGCCGCGTTGCCCGGGCCGTGGATCCAGGGGCCGATGAGCAGGCGCTGTCCCTCCCGGCAGGTTTTGGAGCGTCCGTGTTTACGAATGCCCTGGAAGCATTGCAGGGTGCCGTCTAAGAAGACATCGAACCAGGCGCCGAAGTGGAGGATGGGTGTGTCTATGTCGCCGTATTTGGAGGCGATGCTGGTGGGCCACCAGTAGGCGCCGTCTTCGGGGTGGTCCAGGTCTTCAAAGTACCAGTCGAGCAGTCCTTCCAGAGGTGGGAAGGATTTGAGTGGGAGGTGCCGGTCCCAGTCTTCGATTTCATCCATTGCAGCAGCCAGACGGTCGCGAGCGGCCTCCAGCCCCGGAGGTGCGCTTTTGTGTTTTAACTGGGCCAGCAGGGTCTGCATCGCCCATTTTTGGAAGGGCAGCGAATAGGCGCCGTACCGATACCAGAATCCGCTGTAATAGTCTCCGCCGCCTTGCCGTACAAAGAGGGCTTTCAGGTGCGGCGGCCGGGTCGGGACGACCATGTACTGGGTGAAGCCGGAGTAGGAGCCGTCGGCCATTCCGACGTTGCCGTTGGACCAGGGCTGCGCGCCGGCCCATTCGATGGTGTCGTAGCCATCCCGGTTGGCGCCCCAGCCGTCGTCCCGGAAGGGCCGCCAGTCGCCTTCGGAGGCAAAGGTGCCGCGCACGTTCTGGCCGACAAAGACGTATCCGCGGCTGGCGAAGTATTCGCCGTTGGAGGTACACCGGCCAACCAGTTCATAAGCGACCCGCTCGACGATGACCGGGTATTTTCCTTCGGTTTCCGGGCGGTAGACGTCTGCTCGCAGGATGGTGCCGTCGCGCATGGGTATGGGCACATTGCGTTCCACCTGGATTTTGTATGTGGGCCGGGATAGGTGTGTATCCTGCATGGGGTCCTCCTGATGTGTACGGCTGGTTTTTTCTTAGAAGCTGTTTCACCTGCGGGTGATCTTTGCGTGCAATGACTTCTTGCATGGGTTCTGATTTCGCAGTATTATGGCGCCTAAGATATGCAATCGAACAGGAGAATTCAATTGCAGAGTGGGGCGCTGTGTTGTGTGAGCTTAGAAGCTGTCTTAAAATCCCCAG
>JAAXHW010000057.1:22935-43244 GCA_012270675.1 Candidatus Latescibacterota bacterium
GCTCGCGCTCGGGAACTCACCGGGAAGTTTAAAACAGCTTCTTATCACAGGGAGATGAGGTTATGAAAGGTGTTGTTTATCTTGGCGAGGGCGACGTGGAGGTGCGGGATTTTCAGAAGCCTGAGCCGGGACCCGGGCAGGTGGTGATCCAGATGAGGGTTGCAGGGCTTTGCGGGAGCGATCTGCACAAGTATCACAGCAGCCGGGAGTGGGCACGGGAGCGGGAGGGGATGATTTCGGGGCATGAGCCGACAGGGGTTGTGGCCGAGGTGGGGGTGGATGTGAACCATGTGTCGGAGGGCGATCGGGTTTGTGTTTATCACACGGTGGGGTGCGGGCATTGTGCGGTCTGTGTATCGGGCACGCCTGTGTTTTGTGAAGATCAAGGGGCTTTTGGCCGGACTCGTGACGGGTCCCATGCGGATTATATGGTGACCGAAGCGCGCTACTGTATGCCGTTGCCGGATGCGTTTTCGTTTGCTGTTGGGGCGCAGCTTGCGTGTACTGCGGGTACTGCTTTTTCGGCGGTGAGCAAGGTGCCGGGGCATCACGGGCAACCGTTTGTGGTGTTTGGACTGGGGCCGGTCGGCCTGACGGTGCTGTTGATGGGCCAGGCGATGGGATACCAGACCTTCGGGGTGGATATCCATCCGTACCGTATCGCGCTTGCGGAGCGTATAGGCAGGGGCGCTGTGATTGACGCAAAGGAGACCGATCCGGTTCAGGCGGTCAAAGACCTGACAGGTGGACATGGGGTGGCCGGGGTTGTGGAGTGCTCGGGCAGCGGTGTGGCGCGTGCACAGGCGGCGGCGGTTGCCGGATTGCACGGGACGGTGGTGTACGTGGGCGCAGGCGCGGAGTCGCTTGAGATCGATTTTACGGATATTCTTCGGAAGGAGTTGACACTCAGAGGCAATTCCGTGTATTCGATGGGTGCTTATTTCGATGCGGTGGCGTTTCTGCAGACGCACCGGGTGCCGCTGGATGAGATTGTGACACATCGCTTTGGCATTGAGCAGGCGCGGGAAGCGTTTACGCTTTTTGACAGCGGGGAGACGGGGAAGGTGATTTTTGAATGGGATGCGTAGCGTATCGTTCGATCGGGGCATGGGTGTGTCTCCCCGGGGATCGGACGGTCCGGCAGGTGCGGACGTGCGCGGAGGCCGAAGCCGAATGGGTTGACGGATAAGGAAATGGAGGTCAGGAAGATGGGAACAAGAACACGGGTGGGGATTATCGGGTGCGGTGGGATGGCGAGGTCGCATGCCAGCCGAATGAGCGAGGTGCTGGACAGGGTGGAGATTACGGCGGTGGTGGATATTGACCTGGACCGGGCGCGGGCGGTGGCGGAGCACTTTCCCAATGAGCCGGTGGTTGCTGCGGATTATGAAGAGATTCTGGGGCATGTGGATGCGACACTTGTGGTGCTGCCGCATCATCTTCACCATCCGGTTACGGTTCGTTGTCTGGATGCGGGCAAACACGTGCTGGTGGAAAAGCCGATGGCCAATAGCGAGCCGGAATGTCTGCAGATGATTGAGGCCGCACGTCGGAATGACCGGGTGCTGATGGTGGCCTACTGCATGCGGTTTCACCCTCTGGTGCTGAAGTTCAAGGAGGTGCTGGATAGCAGGATGTTCGGAGAGGTGTTCCAGTTGTCGATCTGGACGGAGCAGCATACGCAGCGGGAGCCGGAGAGCTGGCACTGCAGGGCGAATACCCTTGGGGGTGGGCAATTTTTCAGCCACGGCTGTCATTATATCGATTTGATGCTCTGGATGCTGGGCAGGCCGGTGAAGGGGGTGCACCTGGGCACAAACCGGGGTACGCCGTGGATGGAGAGAGAGGGTACGAGCAATGTGTGCATTGCGTTTGAGGACGGTATTCTGGGTTATCATTTTGGGACCTGGGGCGCCCGGGGCACCCGGCTTGGATATTCTTTTCACGCGCATTGCGAGAAGGGAATGGTGGAGCTGTATCTGCGTACGGGACGGGTCGTGTACCTGGGCGATGTTGAAAAACACGTGCCCGGCGAGCACGATCCCGGACAGCGGGAGATCGTGTTGCTGGAGGAAAAACACGCCAAACCCACGGAAGTGGAGATGGCGCATTTTATCGATTGTATCGAGAGCGGGCAAAAGCCGTTGACCGATCCCGTGTCCAGCCTTGAAGGCCTCAGGGTGATCTGGAAGCTGTATGAGGCGGAGGAAAATAATACGGTGGCGGACCTGAGGGGTCTGGGCCTGGGTACGATGGGATAAGCCGGCGCGTTCTGTCGATTTGAGCTGATACTCAGTACAATCCGGGACAGATGGGGATGCGTCCGGAGGGCATTACCCTGGATGCTTTGTGTAAGCTTGTCCTGGAGGATTCGGTGTGAACGAGAAGTCCGGGTTCGCTTCCAAATCAGGAGAAACCTATGAGAATTGACGCTCACGTACATGTCTGGACGATGGGTTCGCCGCCTTTTACACACAACGATGACATGTCGACAAGCCGGCCCAAATATCCGGGCCTGGTTGAAAATCTCATTGAGTACATGGATCTGAATGCGATCAACCGAACGGTTCTGATTCAGTGTATGTACCACGGGTATGACAACCGGTATATGTGTGACTGTTTGCGGCGATTTCCGGATCGTCTGCACGGGGTGGCGTTGATCGATCCCCTGAAACCCGACGCTGCTGAAACGCTGGAGCGCCTGCATCGGGATCACGGGGTGCAGGGGATGCGGTTGTATCCGATTAAGGATGAGGACGCGTCGTGGTTGTCACGCGATGATCAGCAGACGCTTTGGGAGACGGCCCGAAGCCTGGGCGTTCCGTTCACGTGGTTCGGCCGTTGTCGGCAGATTCTGTTGCTGGAGCCGATGTTGCGGCGGTTCCCCGAGGTGAATGTGATTGTGGACCACCTGGGCGAGCCGGTCCTGTCGGAGGGGCTGGACGGCAGTTTCCGGCACTTGCTGGAGGCGGCCAGATATCCCAATCTCTATGTGAAAGCCACGCGGATTGACGGGATTTCCGAGCAGCCCTGGCCGCATGAGGATGTTTATCCTTATGTAAAGGCCGTGTACGAGGCTTTCGGGCCCCGACGGATGCTGGGGTGTACGGGATTTCCGGAGGACCCGCAGCGCGGGGAGGCGGTTGGTTTCCGCGTGGTTGAAGAAGCGATGGATTTTCTTTCGGATGAAGACAGGGGATGGATTTTGGGCAAGACGGCAGAGTCACTCTATGGTCAGGAATTAAGGAGAAGCTGACATGAAAAGGGCGTACACCGCAGGCATGAGACTTCTGGCAGGGACCGTTGTCGTGGCAATCCTGGGCATTCTGCTTCCGGCGTTTGACGCGTGGAACTTGAGAAGCGTTCTGTTTGCGGTTCTCCTGTGTCTCCCGGTCGTTTTGCTGGTGTCGTGTAAAACCGTGCTGGCTCAACCGCGCACGATGTACAAACCCGGGGATATCGAAAATGCCCGACAAAATCTGCAACGCTACGGGTGGGCGGAGGCGATTGTGAGGGGCTGGGAGCGGAGCGTTGCGGTGGCGATGCAGCAGGACCGGGCGTTTTTCGATACGTTTATTCCGGAGTTGACGCCGGGGACCCATTACGGTCAGAACTGCCCGCACTGCGTGGGTAAGCAGTCGTTGATGGGCGGGGGGCATTTTACGTGGGGAATTGACAGTCCGGATGAAATCACCTGCAGCGCCTGTGGCACGGCTTACCCCAACGCGCAGTACCCGGAAACGGGCGTGCTGGAGTGTGCGCGTATGGGTCAGCGGTTTACCTATTATGAGACGCCTGAAGAGGTGGCCGATCCGGAGAACCGGGCGGCGCATGCGCTGAAATGGGGTGGGGACCGGCCCACGATGACGAGTTTCAGCGGTCATATTCGACATTGCAAGGGGAGCTGGGCCCGGGAACAGGCGTTGACGCTGGCCAGGCTTTATGCGGTGACGGGGGAGATCGGGTACGCGGAGCGGGTGGTATGGATTCTGGATCGGTTTGCCCGGGTGTTTCCGAACTATCTCTACCATTCTTATGATGGCAGTGTTGCGGACCTTCCGCCTGCGGAGGTGGCGGCCAATATGGGGAAAGAGGAGGCGGCGGGTGGACCTCGCGGGGGACGTTTTCCCAGGGGTGCGATCCGCCATGCGTACGGTTTGCACCAGTTTGAGGATTATTCCACGATGAATAACGGGTTCTGGGGCGCGGGCCGGATGAGTGTGCATGGGAAAGGGAGCGATGCCGGTCCGCTGTTCTCGCTGATGGTCGCGTATGATCTGATTCGCGATGCGGAGTACCCGGACGGCCGCCGGCTGCTGGATGAGCATACGGAGCGCCGGATTCTGGAGGATTTGATTCTGGCCGGGTGTGCGGATATGGAGCACTGGAATACTCTGAGCAACAAGGGCACGGCGGTATTCGTACTGTGCGCCGCGGTGGGGATGCTCCTGGAACAACCGGAGCGGGTCAGGCACGCGCTGGACGGGTTTCGCCGCATGCTCGAAGCGCGTTACCACCACGATGGATTCTACGCCGAGTCGCCGGCCTATTCGGCTCACAATCTTGCGAATGTGTATGAACTGACGGATTTGTTGCATGGATATAGCGATCCACCCGGGTATGTGCCGGGGGAAGGTGAGCGGGTCGAGTCGTTGGACATGTTCTCCAGCGGCCGTTTCCACCTTTCCCTGCTGTCTCTGGTCCGGACGCTGGCGCCGGGAAACCGCATGCCGGTGATTGGAGATACGCGTTACGGTACCGGAGCGGACCTCCGTTCCGTAGAGATTCTGGCCGCTCGTCTTGGTGGCGAGTATGCGGGACTGCTGGAGCTTGTGCAGGGGGCGGGATTGTCCCAAAAAGGCAGCGAATATGCGTTGTGGTACCGGCCATTCGATCTCCGGGCGGATGCGGCGACGCTGCCGTTGCGGTCGGAGTGGTTTCCCGGATGGCATGTGGGCGTATTGCGCGGCGGCCTGAAGGCAAAGGATGCAGCGCTTTATCTGAACGGCAATGAGCACCAGTGGACGGTGCAGACCGGTCATCGGCACCAGGATGTGTTGAGTTTGAGCATCTATGCGTATGGGGAGGAACTGGCTTCGGATCGCGGTTATTTTTCCGGCAGCGATCAGCGCCTCCTCGACGGGCGCAGCGGACAGAGATGGATGAGGAGTACCCTTTCGCACAATCTGGTGGCGGTGGATGAAGCAGAACAGGCCAACCGCGCGTGCGGCTCCAATCTGGAGCTGTTTGGCGTGGCGCCCGGTGTTGAGGTGGTGCAGGCCTCAGGGGTGAATGTGTACCCGCAGTGCGAGGAATATCGACGCGCCTGTGTGATGGTGACGACGCCGGAGGGACAGGCCTATTTTGTGGATTTCTTCCGGGTCAAGGGCGGGCGGACCCACCAGTACGGCTTTCACTGTAACGGATCGCTGGTGGGCGGACAGCCGGATCTTTCCACGTACGATGTGGAGGAACTCCCGGATGTCTGGGCTGAGTGGCTTGAGAATCCGCGGGCGATTACGCCGGGAGGACCGACTGCGTTTACATGGCAATACCGGGGCGTAAATCTGGATTTGATGGTGCTCAATACACCGCAGCGGATCGTGACCGCCGATGCTCCGGGCTGGCGGATATTTACAACTGAAGAGTTGGAACGGCCGCCCATCGGGCACATTCTGGCGGAGAACCGCGCCGGGGGTGACGAAATGGCGCTCTCAAGCCAGTATGCTGCGGTGGTGGTGCCCTACAAGACCGGAGGCTCACCGGTGGTGGGGGCGCGGTTGCTCGGAAACGACCAGGACTGCGGTGTCCTGGCGGTTGAGGTGAAGTTGAGGGGGCGGACCGATTATCTTATTTCAGCGATGGATCAAGAGGAGCGGCAGTTCGGGCCGGTGACTGTGGCCGGGCAGTTTGGATTTGTGTCGGTGGACGATCAGGGCGAGGCCGTGCAGGGCTATCTGCTGAACGGTACCGTGTTGGGGTGTGGCGATTTGCAGATTTCACTGGCGGAGGCGAGTACCAGATTGAAGGTGCAGTCGGTGGAGGACGGGACGTTTCGCCTTGCCGAGCCGTTGCCGGATGCGCAGGCGGTCGTCGGGTCTTATTTGCTGGCCGGAGAAGCGCCGCAGACGGGTTTTGAGATTGCATCGGCCTCGGAGGATGCGATTACCGTGCGGGATTATCCCGCGATTGTTTGTGACGAGATAAGGGTTTTGAATTCCGGCTGGGTGGGTGTTGGGGCTTGAAAATCACAGGGTACGAAGCCGAAGCGAGGAGGAGGGATTTCATGCAGATTTTTGATCGATATGCGGATCTTCTGCGGTGGGTGGAAAAAAAGGGATACCAGCCCGGCGTGCTCGGATATGCGCCGGATGGGGCGCCGGTGGTGTGTCTCAGGACCGGGGGGGAGAAAACACCGGCTATTTTCATCAGTGCGGGCAGCCATTCGACGGAGCAGGCCGGGGTAGGGGCAGCGGTGAGGCTTCTGGACGCGCTTGACACGGAGCACCGGGTTTATGTGATTCCCAGCCGCGATCCGATGGGGATGAATGGGTATGCGTACGCGCTGGGTTTGAGCCTGGGTGAGGTGCCGGAGCTGGGCTCTGTGGAGGATGTGAGGACGATTCTGAAGGCACAGGGCGAGGTGCTTTACGAGGAGGGGGGGACGGTGCTTGCGATTATTGGAGAGTATGGGTATTCGACGACGGGGCTTCTGGGGCGGTTCGAGGTGGGGGCCGATTTTCTGCAACCGCTTTTCGGACGACGTATTTTCTATCCTTCCAGCGATGAGGGCATTGAAGGGACCGCGCCCTGCCAGAGAGCGTATACGCTGATTGTGAGTCCGGAAGGTGAGGTGTTGCACATCAACCGGTTTCACGATACGGCCTGGGCGCCGGTTGAATCCCGCTGTGTGCGGAATTTGATGGCGAAGATTCGGCCCGGGCTGACGCTGGACCTGCACGAATACGGGGGGGACGGCTTCTGGTTTTCAGCCCGACACCAGAGGAATGAGGAGGATGAGCTGTGGGAAAAGCGGATGGCCGATGCGATGATTCGGGCCGTTGCCGATTCAGGGGCGGCGCTTGCGCCGGAAGGCTATCTGCCCGGGTCGTTTTTTGAGAAGGGAGAACGCGGCGTATTCTGGCTGATTGCTCAGGAACGGGGAGAGGGGTTGAATCTGGCCGATTTTGGAGCAAGCGAGTACGGTCCGTCGTTTACGATTGAGACGGGGATGACGATGGGGGGCGGCTTTCAGGAACGGGTGCAGACGTCGATGCTGGCGGCCCGGACTGCGATTTCGGTTTTTGAGGAACGCTGGAGATGAATGAGGGGAGGATGGCGACGCAGGCGCATGGTTGCTGCGAGTCCCTGCTGCAGGCGATGGTGGGGTTCGATACGGTGAATTCGGCGATTTCGGGCAGGCCGGACGCGGAGCGGGCGCTGTCGGTGTATATGGAGGCACAGGCTGAGGCGATGGGCCTGAAGACGCGGCGGTTGCCGGTGAGCGGTGGCGGGTTCAATCTTCTTGTGACGCACGAGGTGGATGCACGGGCGCCGTGGCTGCTGTTTGAGAGCCACCTGGATACGGTGAGCGTGGAGGGGATGACGGTGGACCCGTTTGCGGGACGGATTGAGGGTGGGAGAATGTATGGACGGGGGACGTGTGATACCAAGGGTACGGGCGCGGCAATGCTGTGGGCGCTGCGGCAATACCGTCAGCGGGGAGGGCCGAATAATGTGGCGGTCGTGTTTACGCTGGACGAGGAGGTCGGTAAGACGGGCGTGCGCACGTTTGTGGCGTCGCAGTTGCCGGGTCTGGACTGGCGGCCGGTGGGGGCGATTGTGGGTGAACCGACACGGCTGCGGGCAGTGGCCGCGCACAATGGGGTGGTACGCTGGCGGATTCGGACGGAGGGGGTGGCGGCGCACGCTTCGGATCCCGGCCGGGGACGGTCGGCCATTCGGATGATGATGAAGGTGATTGAGGCGCTGGAGGAGCGGTATATTTCCAGGTTGACGACGGAACATCCGCTTACCGGGAGGGCGCAGTGCAGTATCAATCTGATTCGCGGGGGGGTGCAGATTAATATTATTCCGGAGCACTGCGAGATCCACGTAGACCGGCGGGTGGTGCCGGGCGAGGACGCGGACCAGGTGATACCGGCGGTGGAGCGGGTGCTGGAAGAACTGCGGACGGGCGAACCGGATTTGATGGTTTTCCAGGAGGTGCCCGATATGGTGGATGCACCGCTGGACCCGGGTGGGGGCGAAGCGTTCGGCGCATTCGTCCGGGCAACGCTGGAGCGGATGGGGCTGCCGGCCGGGTTGGCCGGTGTGGGCTATGGGACGGATGCGAGCAGTTTTGGCCAGGCGGGTATCCCGGTGGTGGTGCTGGGCCCGGGAGATATTGCGCAGGGGCACACGGCGGATGAGTGGATTGATCTGGAGCAGCTGAGATCAGGTGTGGAGGTATACCATAATTTGATGTGTTCGCCGGTGAGTGGAGAGCGCTTGGCGACAAAAGTAAAGGCCCGGTAGAAATCCAATCTGCCGGGCCTTTTGCAATTATGGCGGCAATGACATTTGGGATTGCTGTTCGAGAGTTTACACGAGATTTCGAACAGTAGACCCTTATGTAAGGGATCATGATTTTGCGATTAATGAACGGAGCGCTTTGTTCACCGATTTGGAATCAGGGAAATGTTGTTTTACGTCTGGATCCAACATGATAGCCCCCTCTTCCTGGGTGAAACAGCGGGTTTCGATTGATCCATCCTGATTTCTTATTTCAACCGTGTGTCCTTCACGATAAGCCTTAAAGTGTTTTCCTCGAACTCCGTCAGAGAAATCATATTCCAATTGCATTTTCTTATCTCTCTTGTCCTTCATAATTGCATTTGCCTTTACTCACTCCATCCGCAACATGCAATAATAGCCAAATTTCAAGCGTATTACAAGAGAAGAAATCGGCAAGATGGCATGAGACCGATCGGCCTATTGAGGACGGGTTGACTTATGGCGATGGGAGCCGCTGAGCATGGCGAACAGAACCCCCGAAAGATGGGTTTCGGGGGTTCATTACTTTGAAGCCTTTGCTTCAACAATGGAGAGATCTATTCCCTGGGTAATGCAAAGGTAATCGGCTGTGTCATCCACACGGGCACAGCTTTGCCCTTGTGTTGGGCAGGTTTGAACCGAAGTTGCGATATTGCGTCTATGGCCGGTTTTTGAAATACCTCCGACCCTGTGGTTCTCAAAACCTTCACATCGCTCACGGACCCATCTACGTTGACCTTAAACCTCAAGAACACTTTGCCCGTCAGCCCCGCTGTTCGAGCGCTATCGGGATACACTGGCTTAACAGAGTTCAGGCGTTTGGGCTTCGTTTCGACCTCCCAAAATTCGCGGACGCTAACACCGCCGGCATCGCCTGAGTCAGACGGCGCGGCCTGTTGTTTGTATAATTGAAAGTGCATCGGCAGCGTCAACCACACGGGTACAATTTTGCCCTTGTGTTGGGCAGGTATGAACCGCCATTGCGATACCGCCTCAACAGTCGCCTCTTTGAATATCGCCTGCCCTCTCAAGGCCTTCACATCGCTCACAGACCCATCCACGTTGACCTTAAACTTCAAGAGCACTTTGTCCGTCGTCAGCCCTGCTGTTCGAGCGCTATCGGGATACACGGGTAGAACCTCATGCGTGACAACGGGCTTGACGTCGACCTCGAAAACTTCGAAGACCTTACCACCGCCAGCATCGTCTGAGTCAGGCGGCGCGGCCTGTTGTTCGGGTAATTGAAAGTGAATCGGCTGCGTCATCCACACGGGCACAGCTCTGCCCTTGTGTTGGGCAGGTATGAACCGGAATTTCGAAATTGCGTCTATGGCCGCCTCTTTGAATATCGCCACCCGCTCTTTCAGAACATTCTCATCCACATCGCTCACGGACCCATCCATGTTGATCTTAATATCCAAGACCACTTTGCCTTCCGAATTCTCCCTTTCAACCGCAAAAAGTTCGAGGACGAAGGCCTCACTACTGTCAGCATCGCCAGATGCAGGTGTTGGCTCCGCTTTTGGGGCTGTTTGGGGCGGCTGTGTATATGCTTCCCGAATTGAGAAGGGCAGAATCGCCAGGCCGATGAGAATGGGAATTGCCAACTGCCATCCGGACCGTTTCACATTGGCCTCCTTGAAATTGAGTATGTGCTCGAGACGTTCCTTCAGTGCGGTTCCGCGCTCGTTGAAATACAGGGTCAGGGCACTCAGCGCGGGTCGCCTGTCGACAAATCCGAACAACAGCTTCCCGTATTCGGCAGGTGTCAGGTTCGTCTGGCGCAACACCGCTTCGTCACAGCGCAATTCGCGCAGGTAGATCAATTTGCGATTCACCAGCCAGATCAGCGGGTTCAGGCCGAACAAAGCCATTGCAATGGCCTGAAAAATCAGCGTGTAGATGTCGCGGTTGTCGCGATGCGCCAGTTCGTGTGCGACAACGCCTCGCAGTTGCTCGGGCGACCACGACGCCCAATTTGACGGCAAATACAATCGCGGTCTAAGCACGCCCACCAGAATGGGTGATGGCAGGCCGGATCTGGAAAATACCGTCAAGTTACACGGCAGTTTCGGCGCTTCGGTCTTGCTCGCAAGTTCAACGGGCGTTGCCGATTTCAGCGTGCGGCGCAGGGCCGCGTTTTTCCACAGAGCCACACCTGCCCAGACCAGGACTGAAAGAATCCACAAGCAAAACAGATAAAACGCCGGCGGAAGGGTCGCCACCTGTACGGGAGAAACGGCGATGGCTTCAGAAACCACGCCGGAATAAACGGGTTCATTCACTGTGACATTTGTTGAAGAAACCAGAAACGCGGGTATTGGAATGGCTAAGACGGGCGGCACAAACGCCTTCGCCAATGCCAGCAGATAGAGGACATATCTCAATCGGGTGTCCAGTGTCATCCAGCGGTCGACCGCCCATACCAGCAGAATGAACAGGGACACTTCGATGAAGTGCACCGCGTAGAGCGGCCACCACGCTTCGGCCAGACGGATCAACGCATTCACGGCGCGCCTCCTTTTTCCCTCGCCTCAATCAGCGCGCGCAATTCATCCAGTTCTTTCTGAGAAAGTTCGCCCGAATCCACGAGGTACGTTGCCAGGGCCCCAAAAGAACCTTCAAACATGCGCGATACCAGGGTTTGCGTTTCGGCCTGTGCCACGTCTTTCCGGGACAGGGTCGGCCTGTACACATTTACCGGACCGATTTTCTCACGGTCCAGCACGCCCTTTTCAAACAGGATATTCATAATTGTCTGTACCGTCGTATAGGCTTTCTCGCCGTTGGGGTAGAGGTGGTCCACTACGTCGCGTACGGTTACCTGCCGGTTGATTTGCCAGACGCCGTCCATGACCTCCCACTCGGCTTCGGCCAGTCGTTGCTTTTTCGCCACAGGACGCTCCTTGTGTTTTTGGGTTCTACTAATTTTTTAGTAAAATAACGAATTCATTAGGACAAGTCAAGCGAAAATTTTATTTTTTTCTTTTTGAGGACCTGGCGCTGGACGGAACCGCGCGGAAAAGGCCCTTCCTCCCCGCAGCGCAGGTGGAGGAGGCGAGACGCGGTGGAGGCTGCCTTTCAAGAGTGTCTGGACTCCGGTCTTTAGACGTGGTATATTTGTATTGATCGGAAGCGCGGTTCCGCTCCGCGCGGGGGGCCATGGAATCGGTGGGTCGGTTGATGTCCGGGACGGCGTCGGTGTGACCGCCCGATACGAGTGTACACGATGTCTGAGAGATATCTGACGAGACGGGGATTTCTGCGCGAGGCCGGACTGGGCACGCTGGTTCTTGCGGCGGGATGCGATTCGACTTTATGGAGAGGCGATATGGGGATGGAACGAATCGATTGTTCAAGAGAAAGAAGGTACTGGGAAGGTGAAAGGCCGTTTCCGAGGGGGGTGGCGCATCCGATCTTTTATACCCCGGACCAGATTGAGCGGGCGAAGCAGCGGGTGGCGTCGTATAAGTGGGCGAGGCGGTTTCTGGACGGGCGGTTGCGCTGGATTGCCCGGCGGAAGGTTCTGGAGATGCCGGATGAAACGATTCGAGCGGGCATTTCCGAGCAGGTGAACTTTCCTCTGCCGCGCTGTCCGGTGGACCGGCGGAAGAGGAGCTGGCGGGTTCATTTCTGGGGCTGGTCGCCGGAGGATCCGGAGCACGTCAAGTGTAAGATTTGCGGAAATGTTTTTCCGGGACCGGAGCATGAACCAGTGGGAGAGGTTGAGGTGGTGGGCCCGGCGGGAAAAGGTGTGCGATACCGGTATTGGGAAGATGAAGAGGGGATGCGGTATTTTTTTGAGAATATGCTGTTGAATTATACGCAGTACCGTGTGGTCCGGATGGCGGATCCCCTGGCGGTTGCTTACGTGCTTACCGGAGAGGAGGCGTATGCGGAAAAGGCAGCGGTGATTCTGGATCGATTGTCGGAGGTTTACAAGAACTACCCCGTGCACGGACTGGGTGTGTCCTATCAGAATGCGGACCGGAGGGGGTTCTATGAGAACCATTTCTACAAAGATCCGCCCTTTCCTTTTGTGTCCGCCAGGATGGGCAATTTTCACGCCAGCCCCTTTTCAGATGCGCACAACGCGTTCCGGATAGCCCAGGTTTACGATTTGATATCGGATAGCCGGGCAATTGAAAAGCTGTCCGAGGCGGTGGGACGGTACGTGCGTGAGGCCATTGAACGGGATCTGCTGTATGAGGCGATTCGGCATACGCTGGAGGTCCCGCACGGTTCTACCAATTACGACGGCGGACGGATTATGGGGTTGGCGCTTGTGGGGCGCGTTCTGGACGAGCCGGATTTTGTGGCGCAATCGTACAGCCGTTATCGAGCGCTGATCGATAATTGTTATTTTTACGATGGGTACTGGCACGAGGATACGCTCAATTATTTCAATATGATCACGCGGGGGACGCTGAGGGTGCCGGATGTGTTGAGTGGACCGGGCGGGGTCGACGTGTACGGGGAGATGCCGTTTCTGCAACGGATCTATACGGCGCCGCTGGGGTTGTTTATGCCGGATGGGCGCACTTTTATGGCGAACGATACCTGGGCGGAGAGCACACGCGTTGGACGCTCGTCGAGTCGGATTGCATCCATGGGCAGATTTGTGGAAGCCGCAGCTGAGATCGAGGGAGCGTCCCGGATTCCCGTGGCCGATGTGGAGTTCGCGCTGTTCCGGCGGTCGTCAGAGGCGGACCGGCGCGTCACGGAGGAGGATTTGCTGGCGCTGGTTCCGGAGAATTATCTGTTGCCGGGGGCGGGCGATGTGATTCTGGGTGTGGGACGGTCCAGGGAGGCGGTGCGGACGACGTTGTGTTACGGTCCGTGGGGTGGGCATCACCATTATGATACGCTGGCGATGGGATTGGATGTGTTCGGGCAGGAACTGCTTTCGGATATCGGATATACGCATACCCGTTACCGGGAGTGGGCGACGACGGTGGGCAGCCACAATACGGTGGTTGTGGACGGGCAGGAGCAGACAAGGGACGGGGGACGGCTGCGGTATTATCGCCCGGCGTCGAAGACGAATGTGGGCATGGTTTGCGCGGAGGCGCCGGGGGCGTTTGAGAATACGACGGTTTATGGGCGAACGATGATGCTGGTTCCAACGGGCGCGGATAGCGGGTACGTGGTGGATGTGTTTGAAGTGGAAGGCGGCGATGTACACGATTATCTGCTGCACGGGTCGGCGGATTTTGATCAGACGCTCAGTGTGGAGAAGGCGTTGCGCCCGGCGGAAGAGGAGATGATTTTGAGCGGAGACGGGACCGACGGGGCGCTTTACGGGTATTTGAAACGGACGCAGGCAGCGGATGTGTCCGGAGATTTCAAGGTGCGGTTTGCGGGTGAGGGCACACAGGTGGATGTGCGGTTCCTGGGCGTTCAAGAGGGACGATTGCTGGTGAGCGATGGGCCGTCGATCCGCCGGACGCAGGAGGATGACGGCAGGCTGGATGATTTCTGGTTTCCGGTGGTCTGTTTGCGAGGCCGGGGCGGCAGGAGCCGGTTTGTGTCGGTGATTGAGGCGCACCGGGGTGGGAGCTTTGTTCGGGAAGCAAAGCTGGTGGCGCAGGCGGGTTCGGGGGTTGTTGTGCAGGTGACCGAGCCGAACCGGGTGCGGACGATCGGGATCGATCCGGAGGGAGAGGGGTTTGTGACGATGTTGCCGGATGGACGGCGTTTTGAGCTGGAGGGACGTGTGGGTGTGATGACCGAGGTGGGGGGTGAGACAGGTCTGGATGTGGTGGACGGTTCACGGTTGCGCGTGGATGAGGCGGTTTTTGAGCAGGTTCGGGACTACAGGGGAACGGTGACGGACCTGGTGGGAGATATTACCGGCCAGCCGGGCCGGAGTGAGCTGGTTGTGGATGTGCGGCTGCCGGAGGATGGATCGCTGGATGGGAAGGCGATGTATGTGCAACATCCGTCGGGATTGGAGACGGTGTATCTGGTGAAGCACATCAGGCAGGAGGGCGACGGCAGCCGGGTTTTCCTGGCGGATATGCCCCGATTTGTCAGGGGGAAAGGAGAGGTGGCTTCGGGGAAGCGATCCAGGTTCGAGAGCGACGTGGACCATCCGAAGGGAGGCGCGTACGGCGGATGCAGGCTTTGTGTGGGAGACCGGGTGTTTACGATTCGGGAGATGAGAGGCCGTGCGCTGTTTGTGGTGAAGGAGGCGTTTGATTTTTCACAGGTCGTGGGAGAGACGTTTGAGGTGTTTTCAACGGGGGTGGGGGATCGCGTGAGGATTGTCGCGTAGCCCTCAGAGGTCACCAGCAATCGGTGGGTTTGTCCGGAGGTTCTTATGTGGTTCTGGGCGTTGATCGTGGCCCTGTCGGGGTTGGGCCTCGTGGGGTGTCAGGGGGAGGAGGTGGTGACGGTGTCGGGGGCGGTGGAACGCCCCGGGGACTATGCGTTCCGGCACGGATGGGGCGTGCAGGACTACCTGGAGGCTGCGGGGGGGTACCTGCCGGAGGCCGATGTGGAGGCGGCGCGCCTGCACCGGACGCAGCGGGACAGTATGGTCCGGCACACCAGGGATTATGCGCGCGTCTCCCGGTGGCCGCTGGACCGGGTGTCCGGGGTGATGCCGGGCGACCGGATTGTGGTTCCCCTCCGTACATATGCGGTGTCTCTGGATACGGTGCGGGCCGTGAAGGATATCCTCCTGGCGTGGAAGGGGCGGGTCTACGGGGTGCCTGAGGGGGTGGTGGTACCGGGATGGACAGAGCGGGGGGTGATGTCTGCGGTGCTGATCGGAGATGGCGAGGTGACCCGGGAGGGTGGAGAGGTGTCGCTGGGCCGGTTCCACTATCTCTATCTGCGCATGCACCCCCAGGTGTACGGTCGGGTGTTGCCGGACGTGGGGGAGGCCGTTTCAGACCGGGAGATGCTGGAGGACGCGGTGGAGGTCCACCGCAGCCTGTTCGAAAAGTCGGCCTACCGATCGGGGGTCGATACGCAGATGCCGCCGGAGGGGTACCTCCGGGTGCAGGCGGGGGTGTGGCCGGCGCCCGGGAACCGGTCGTTTCCCGGTCCGGGCATGCGGAAGCGGCGCTACCCGGACGGGCGGGAGTGGACGACATTTTCGGACGGCAGACAGCGGACGAAATATCCGGATGGGAAGGTGGTGGTCGAATTTCCCGACAGCACACGGGAGACGCGTTATCCGGACGGGCGGATGGTGTACCGGGATGCGTCGGACAACGTGCAGACGCGTTATCCGGACGGTCGCGAGGTCTGGAAGATGGCCTCCGGAAACAGGATGACGGTCTATACGGATGGGAAGCGGGTACACCGGGATACGTCGGGGACGGTGCGGACGGTGCTTTCCGATGGGGTGGAGCAGACGGTCTTTTCAGACGGTGCCCGGTACGTGCGGCACCCGGATGGGAAGGTGGTGGTCGAATTTCCCGACAGCACACGGGAGACGCGTTATCCGGACGGGCGGGTTGTTGCGGTGACCGCCGAGGGGCACCGGGTGACGGTGTATGCGGACGGCCGACAGTTTACGCAGATGGTGGACGGGAGGACAATCGAGAAATTTCCGGACGGGAGGCTTGTGCAGCGAAATCCGACCGGGGAGATGCTTGAGATTTCTCCCGGGGGGGACCGTCGAACGGTCTACCGGGACGGTTCGGAGACGGTCCGGCGGCCGGACGGTTCGCGGGTGGTGCGCACTGCGGGTGGGACGGTGATGGAGGAATTCCCCGATGGCCGGCGCGTGCAGACCGACGCTGCGGGAAACCGGCTGGAAGCGTACCCGGACGGTCGGCGCGTGCAGACCGATGCAGCCGGGAACAGGGTGGAGACGCTTCCGGACGGAACCAGGCGCAAGACCCTGGCCGATCCCTACCGGTATCGGGGGGCGGTGCGGGAGGACCTGGTGGCGATAGAGCAGGGGCCGGGCCATCTGTCTCCGGGCGTGGAGACGCTCCTGTCCGGAACGGTTTCGGACAGTGTCCGGAACATGTCCTTCGAGGTCTTCCCGCTTCCCGACGGAGATGTGGTTGACGTTTCCGTGAGGATTCGTGACGGCCGCTTCAGGAGCAGGTTGAAGATCGACGAGCCGGGGTACTATCGGTTTCAGGGTTTTGTCGGGTTGGGCGGGCCGAGGATTGTGATCGCAGAGGACCGGATGTTGAAGGTGGGACACCCGCCCCCTCTGCCTGCGCCGACCCTGGAGATCCCGCCGTTTCCGGGGCCGGAGGCGGGCGTACGGCTTCTGACCGGGTTGATCAACCGGGCGCGACAGCGGCTGGGACGGCAGCCGCTCCTGGTGGATGTCAGGCTGTCCGGGGTTGCTCAAAAACACCTTCAGGAGATGCTGGCGAGGGGGTATTTTCCCGCCCGATCTCCGGTGACCGACACGGTGGACCGCCGGCTGGCGAGGCACGGCATCCGGTTCAGGTCCGTCACACAGAATCAGTCCCACGCGCCCTCGATAGAGGAGGCGCACGAACAGCTCATGTTGAGCGCGAAAACGAGAAGGGAAATCCTGAATGCCAGGTGGACGCATCTGGGGGTGGCGGTGGCGCGGGAGCAGGGAGAGGTGTGGGTTGTGGAGGTGTTTGTGCTAAGGTAGGGAGCTGGGTAGGGGGATATTACCAGCCGTGGACTCTGTGTCCCTGTCCGGGAAACCAGATGACGTCGACGAGGAAGGAGAGGGTGATGCCAAGGGCGTAGCCGACGAGGATGCCGAAGAAGAAGGGCTGCCATTTGCGGTAGAGGGTGACGCCGCCAATTTTGAGGAGGACCGCCTTGATGCTCCAGACGAGGAAGATGGAGAAGAAGGCGAGCTGGGCGGTCCAGGTGGAGGCGATGGGGAAGCCGATGGGGTGGAGAGGCCACCGGGGGAATCGGTAGTGCAAGAAGGTGAGGAGGGCCATAACGGAGGCACCCAGGAAGAAGACGACGAGGCGCTCCCAACTCGTGTCGAAGGGGGATCGCATCTGGGAGACGGTGAGGCTGTAGGCGAAGGGGCCGGCGCTGGAGAAGGGCCAGGCGTTGAAGTTGAAGGCGCCGGTTTTGTAGCCCAGGTGGATGGTTAAGAGGAAGTCGGCGACGATGCCCAGGACGACGACGAGGATGAGGGCGGGGACCAGGCGGTGGCGCCGCCGGATGGGGTCGGCGAGCCGGGCGACGTGGGCGAAGGGGGTCATGAAGATGCCTTTGCCCTGTGCGACGAGGCCGTAGGTGAGGCTGATGCCGGCCATGCTGGCGGGAGAGAGCCCCCGGGTGCCGAGGGTGAAGAGGGCGGCGTACTGTTCGCACAGGGTGGTTCGCACGTAGGCCAGGCCGGTCTCGGAGACGATGCGGGCGATGGCAAGGTAGTTGACGAGAAGGGCGGGGACGAGGACAGCGACCAATTTGCCCTGCATGCCCAGGCGGAAGAGGAAGGCGCAGACGAAGAGCAGGCTCCCGATGAGGCCGAAGACGGCGGCGCGGTAGGAGAGGAGCTCATCGCTGTCGTCGGCGCTGGCCTTTCCAAAGGCCGTGGCGAAGACGGTCCGGATGTGCGCGCGGGCGGTCCAGAGGTTCCAGCAGACGAGGAGGGTGAGCGCGCCAAAGCCCTGCCAGGCGGCGACGGCGGTTTCCGCGTCGAAGTTGGTCGGGTTGGGGGTGATGGCGTAGCCGATCCGGTTGAGGATGCCGTTTTCGATCCAGAAAAAGAGGATGAAGAAGAACCAGATGGAAAAGAGGATGTTGAGGTTGGCAAAGTAGGCGAAGCCGGCGGTGAAGTAGTTGATGCCGGTGTTGATGCGGGGGAAGCCTTTCACGAAGACGGTCCATTTGATGCCCCAGGGGAGTTTGGGGAGCACAGGCCAGAAGTAGACCAGGATGTTCCAGGCGACGATGCCGAAGCTGATGCAGAACCCGGCCCAGAAGAGGCCGCCCCTCAGGGCGTCGGGACGGATGCGGTCGGGCGATGCCTGGGCGAGGGTGGCGCCGACGGAGGCGAGGGGGTAGAGGAGGCGCTCATTCTGTACCCATTGCCGCCGGAGGATCACGGAGATGCACAGGCAGACGGTGCCCAGAGCCAGGAGAAAGAGCACCCACCAGGCGAGTGGGCCGATCCAGGCGGCATAGGGTGCCCGCTGGCCGGCGGGGAGGCCTTCGAAGAACCAGGTCATGGCGTGGTATTCGTTGGAGGGCACGGCCCAGGCGGGCAGGTTGGCGTGGAGATAGGTCCCCCACTGATTTTCAGGCGTGGCGAAGTAGTAGACGCTGGCGAGGATGCCCATCAGGAAGCCGGTGATGCCCGAGGTGGGGATGATGGCCCCTGCGAATCCCATCGCAAGGAGGGTGAGGAGTTCGGCTTCGGTGAGGGCGCGGTGGGGGGTGAGGCGCCTGAGGACGCCGTTGAGGAGGGCGATGAAAAGAAAGGCCGCGAAGAGGGCAAAGGGGAAGTGGGCGAGTTGCATCCGGGAGGCGTGGATGACGTACTCGGAGGTGGAGATCCAGAAGTTGATGCCAAGGGCCACGATCAGGCCCAGGACAACCGCGCGTGGGGTGACGGCGCCGGTTTCGGGACGGGGATGCGGACCGGGTTCTGTGCGGGCTACTGAGGGTTCTGCCATATTGGGTTCCCGGGGTGGGGGTGACCGGCCGACCGCTCCTCCATTTCGGTAGAATCGATTTCTCAGGCTTCCGGTTCGGGTTCTGCGAGTTTCCACCCCGGGTGGGTGCCCTGCTGCATGTTGGGGGGCAGGGGTTCGACCAGTTTGCCGTAGAGTTCGGGGCGGCGGGCGCAGAGGTAGCGGTATCCGGAAGAGACCGGGATCTTTTCGGGCGTGAGGTGGCCGACGACGACGTCATCTTCCAGGGCGTGGGACTCGATCAGGATTTCGCCGAAGGGGTCGATGATCATGGCGTTGCCATTTTTTATCGTGTCGTGGTCGATGCCGATGGGGTTGGTGTAGACGGCATAGACACCATTTTCGTAGGCGCGGGCGGGCAGCCAGCGCATGAGCCAGCCACGGCCTTTGGGGCCCAGGAATTCCTGGCGGCAGCGGACGGGGTCGCGGTGACGGTTTTCCCAGATTTCCCGGTTGATCTTGCCCCGGCCGGGCATGGCCGATTCAAGGCCGCAGGTGACGTGGGGCATGAAGATGATTTCGGCGCCCATCATGGCGGTGATGCGCACGTTTTCGGGGAGGTTGTTGTCGTAGCAGGTGAGGATGCCGGCCCTGCAGTCGCACAGGTCGAAGACGGTGAAGCGGTCGCCGGAGGAGATGAATTTGCTGATGAAGGCGTGGAGCTTCCGGTGTTTGGCCAGGAAGCCGTCGGGGGTGACGGCGACGCAGGTGTTGTAGAGGGCGCGGTTTTCGATTTCGAGGAGGCCAGCCAGGAGGGAGACGTTGTATTCCCGGGCGATCTGGATGAGGCGCTTTGTGGAAGGGCCGCCGGGCACGGGTTCGGCCAGTTCGACCAGGCGGCTCCTGGAGAGGGTCTGCAGGAAGGTGTAGCCGGGGATGCAGCATTCGCGGAAGGAGACGGTTTCGGCGCCCTCCTCTACGGCTTTCCGTGTGAGGGCTTCGATCCGGGAGAGGTTGTAGGTCTTGTCGGCGTCCCGGGACTCGAACTGAGCCGCACCGATTTTGATGTCGCGCATTTTCAGGTTCCTGGTCTGGGGCACGGCTTATGCTATGGAAATGACAGGGTGTACAGAGGCACCGCAGGGACGAACCCTGTGTTCGTCCATTTTACATGAGGGGTGTGCATAAAACAGTATT
>JAAXHW010000058.1 GCA_012270675.1 Candidatus Latescibacterota bacterium
TACTAAAGTTTGGACAGCAATGAGTCTATCCAGCCACGTCAGTAAAAGCGTTTTTGAATATAGCGTTGTTTTTGTTTTGAAAAAAACTCGCAGCAAAACCCTGTCGGGATTTTTGCCATCGGACATATCGAGCGATCAGTCCCAGTGTCCAGTGTGTGGGATGATACCAGTGGATGTTCATTTCTTTTAATGCCACCTTCAGCTTTGGCAATGCATCAGGGTGTGCCTGTTGGAACTTTGGCAGCGCCATCATCTGCGTGAGACTGGCCGATAGGAAAGAGAGCACAACACTTCTCTGAATAGCTGTTTGGGAGCGCACCTGATAGTGATCAAAGCCGAAAGATTCTTTGCTGTCCCTGAACCCGGTTTCAATTTTCCATCTCAAGTGGTAGTAGTGCACAATGGTTTCTACCGACAAGGTCAGGTCTGTGGTAAAAACGAGGAAGTAGCGATAGGGTTGACTCTTTTTGGGTTTTGTTCTGATGACGATCAGATGTACCGGCTGTGGACACATCTTGGTTCGCACGATCTGATGGGCAGCTTCAAAGGTCTTGTCAAGGGCTTCAACGTAGAGATCATCATAGGTCCATTTGTGGATATGTGCACGTTTGCCGTAGATGGGTTGTTTGCCCCTTTTTCCCTTCTTCTTGGGCAAAGCCGGATAGTAAAAGGCGGCATTTTTCCGAACACGGCATAAGAGGTGGTGCCCCTGTTTTATTAGGGCTTTGAAATACTTGCGGTTGTTGAAGCCCCGGTCGAAGATGATTAATCCGGGTGGAATCAAGACGATCACCGACTCGAAGGCAGCCAGCGCACAGGCTGCCCCTGGGGTGAGTAGATGCACCCAAACAGGAAAAAGCAGGGCACCCACGCTGGTCAGCCCCAGGATGCCAAGGCCTGCAAACTGGTGTCCCCAATGGAACTTCGACTGATTGGTGTTTCTCTTGCGATACCTGTGATTCCGGAAAAAGTGTAACCCAAACTGCTTCTTCCCAGTCTTGATGGCATGGGTATGGTCATAGATGTAAACCCATTGGGGCAGATAGGACAGAATGACCCAGATCAACCGACCACACACAGCCTGCCAGTCCCATTTGCCACGGGACAGAAACTTGATCAAGGACCAATAGTGTGTCTCACTTCCTGATGCCTGATAGATCTCTGAGACGGTGTGAGGACCACGGCAGAGTATCACGCCCCACACATAGGCACAAAATAGTGCGAAGTTTTGACTACCCAACAGGTCCCGAAAGCGGTATAATACTGCTTCGAGCAGGACGAACGTTTCCATGATTATCCTCCTTTTGCTACCGGTTTGAAGGATAATCTAACGTGTCCTGCTCATTTCTTATAGCTGTTTCTCAACAGGGATTGTCCAAAGTTTAGGATACGCTAATATTGGACCTGTTTCGCATTCGGTCATTCCGGATCTGCAAACCTCAGCCTGTACAGGCCCGGATGCGTCGTGTTTCCATAAAGATAAGGAGAGGCAGGATGGCACAGGCAGCCCAATCGCTTGTATCCGACCAGGCCGTCGGGTTCCCGTTTCCGGGCATTCCGGACGTGGGCGACGGTGGCGATGCCGTCATCTGGATTGAAAAACACATCAGCCAGGCCGCGTGTTCGTATCCCATCACGTCTTCCTCCATACTGGGAGAAAAATACAGCGCGGTTGTGGCCAACGGGGGGCGCAACCTCTGGGGCGATCTTCTGATTTTCATGGAGCCCGAGTCAGAGCACTCTTCCGCGTCTGCGTCAGAGGGGTTTGCCGTGGCCGGAGGCCGGGTGACCAATTTCACCTCCGGGCAGGGGCTTGTGTTGATGAAGGAGGTGCTCTACACCATCTCCGGCAAACGGCTGCCGGCGGTCTTCCACATCGGCGCGCGCGCGCTCACATCCCAGTCTTTGAACGTGCACGCCGGGCACGATGACGTGATGGCCGTGGCCGACTGTGGGTGGGGCATCCTGTTTGCGCGAAACACGCAGGAGGCGATGGACCTGGCGCTGATCTCCCGAAAGGTTGCGGAGGACACCCAGACGCCGTTTATGAACGTTCAGGACGGATTTCTCACAACGCATACCGTCCAGAATGTAACGGCCATTGAGCCGGAGATGATGAAGCTCTTTGTGGGCCGCCCGGAGGACAAAATCAGAAATCTGATGGACCCGGACAATCCGATGATGAGCGGTGTGGTCCAGAATCAGGACAGCTACATGAAAGGAAAGATCGCCCAGCGTTACTTCTACGACCAGGTGCCGGGGATGCTCCAGGAAACGATGGACGAATTCTATAAGCTCACCGGACGGCGCTATGGCATGCTTGACTGCTACCGTATGGAAGATGCGGAGTACGCCATCGTTGCCATGGGCAGTATGCAGGAAACGGCGCTGACGGCCATAGACTGGCTGCGCGAAACCGAGGGCCTGAAGGTGGGTGCTGTACATGTCACCTCCTTCCGTCCCTTCCCAGGGGTCGAACTCGTCAATGCGCTCAAACACACGGAGGCGTTCTCGGTGGTGGAGCGAATGGACAATCCGCTGGCCCAGTCCAACCCGCTCACGGCCGAGGTCAAAGCCGCCTTTTCCGATGCTGCTACCGGGGCAAAGGGCTACCCGGAGATCGAAACAATCCCGAAAATCCTCTCCGGCATGGCCGGCCTGGGCAGCCGGGACGTGCGCGCGGGCGATTTCATCGCAGCCGTGCGGAACATGCAGGCAGCCTCAAAGGCGCAAAAAGAACTCTTCGTCCTGGGCATCGACCATCCCCTTGCCCTGGAACGGGAGCCCGACCCGGCGACGCGGGAGGCCGGGGCCTTTGCCATGCGCGGCCATTCCATAGGCGGCTACGGATCTGTGACCACCAACAAGGTCATCGCCACGCTCCTGGCCAATCTGGGATTGAACGTACAGGCCTACCCGAAGTACGGATCGGAGAAAAAGGGCCTTCCCACCACCTACTATCTCACCGCAGCCAACGAGCACATTCGCACCCACTCCGAACTGGAGGTTGTCGACTTTGTGCCGTTGAACGACGTAAACGCCTTCAACACGGCCAACCCCCTTGCGGGCGTGGTGGACGGCGGCATGCTCTTCGTCCAGAGCCCCCATACGCACCCCGAAAAGGTCTGGGAGTACGTGCCCGGCTATGCCAAAAAGCTCATCCGGACGAAAAGCGTCAAGCTGCTGGCGCTCAACGCGGTCAAGATCGCCCTGGAGGAGGCCCCCACGCCGGACCTGATTCAGCGCTTCCAGGGCATCGTACTGCTTGGCATCTTCCTGAAACATACCCCCTTTCAGAAGGATCTGGACCTCACCGAAGCGGAATTGTTCGAAAATGTGGAAAAGGCGGTCGGCAAGTACTGGGGCCGGAAGGGGGCAGAGGTCGTGGAAGCCAACATGAACGCCATCCGACGGGGCTATAACGAAGTGTTTGAGGTGCCCCGAGCACTGATTGAGAGCACCATCGACCAGGAAACGGACGATTTGCCGGCAGGAATGGTTACGATCGGTTGTTAGCAGGATAAGGAGGACAATGACAATGGCTGACAATGGGAGAAACGGTTCCGATGGGACCCTGGGTCTGGCTTCGTTGCAGGACCTGGATGACGAGGTTGAGGTTTCCACTTCACCGATCAACCTGCACACGCTGCTGGACATTGAAGATTTCAGCGGACGGGTTGTAGGCGGCTACAACACGGGCATAGCCGAAAAAGGCCTGCCCGCCGACGTGGGCGTGGCCCGCAGCCTGGTAGGCCCCGGCACCGGCGCCCTTCGGGACTTCAGCTACATCGCCCCGGAGATCCCGGAATTTATCGAGGAGAACTGTGTGGGGTGCATGGACTGCGTGACCCAGTGTCCCGACACGGCCATCCTGGGGAAGATTGCAACCCGGGAGGACCTGGACAACGCCCTGTCCAAGGTGACGGACCCCGAGCAGGAAGCATTTCTGAGAAAGCAGTTTGCAGAAACCTCAAAATACCACAAAAACTTCGAAAAGAAGGGCAAGGAAGGGGCGCTTTTCGGGATCTTCATCGATCCGACCAAGTGCAAGGGCTGCGCCGAGTGCGTCGAGGTGTGCGGAGACAGAGACGCTTTGAAAATGATCACCAAAACCGAGGAAAACCTGGAAGACTTCCGCACGGCCTGGGACTTTTACAACGAGATGCCCGAATCCCCCAGGGAGTATTTAATCGAGAAGTCGGTGCAGGATGTGATGCTGGCCGGAGAATCCCTGCTCTACGTGGGAGGCGCCGGCTCCTGCATGGGCTGCGGAGAGGCCACGGCCCTCCGGATGATGCTGGCAGCAACAGGCTATATCCACGGTCCTGAAAACATCGGACTGGTCGCTTCCACCGGCTGCAACACGGTCTACACCTCCACCTACCCCTACAACCCCTACACCGTGCCCTGGACCAACTCCCTGTTCGAAAACGGCCCGACCGATGCGATGGGAGTACGGGCACGGTGGGACCAGATGGGGTGGGAGGACAAGAAAATCTGGGTCATCGGCGGAGATGGGGCCATGCTCGACATCGGGTTCCAGGCCCTGTCCAGGATGATGATGTCGGGGATGGACATCAACGTGATCGTCCTGGATACCCAGGTCTATTCCAATACCGGCGGACAGGCATCGACCTCCAGCTACATGGGACAGAATACCAAGATGTCCGTACACGGCACGGCCGTGCCGGGAAAGACGGAGCGGCGGAAGGAACTGGGGCAGATTTGCATGATGCACCCCGACGTCTACGTGGCGCAGACCATCACCACGCTGCCCAACCACTTCTACCGGGCCATCACCTCGGCCAACGAGTACGAAGGTCCGGCGGTGATCAACGTTTTTACCACCTGCCAGCCCGAACACGGCGTGGCCGACCACCTGGCCGCACATCAGGCCAAGCTCGCAATGGAATCCCGGGCGTTTCCCATCTTCATCTACGACCCGCGTGAGGGCCCCCGCATCAAAGACCGGCTCAGCCTGAGGGGCAACCCGGCGGTCAAAGACGACTGGTACACCATCCGCAAAACGGGCGAGACGATCGACTTTGTCCACTTTGCCCGCACCGAGGGCCGGTTTGCCAAGCACTTCGACGCTGAGGGCAACCCCTCGGAGACGCTGCTGGCGGCGCAGGAAGACCGGCTGGAAAACTGGCGCATGCTGCAGGAGATGGCCGGTATCATCTGATTGCGAACGCAACACGCCTGGCTTCAGGCCCCCGGGAACAGCACCTCCCGGGGGCCTTCTTTGTCCGGTGCGCTGCGTACGTACGGTTGACATTTTGCCCATCTACTGGTAAATTGAGAGATCGTTCTACAGTGCAGGCACGCCCATTCAATCTAAACCCAGAGCGTTCCATGTCAGATAAAGTGCTTAGAACCCCAACGCATGATGTCGATCCTGCCGAAACCCGGGAATGGGTAGAGTCGCTCGACTATGCCTTAGAGCGCCACGGTCCCGACCGGGTGCGTTTCCTGCTTGAGAGACTGAGAGAGTGGACGTACAGGGCAGGGGTGGAGGTCCCCTTCAATGCGAACACGCCCTATATCAACACCATTCCGGTCGAACAGCAGCCTCCCTATCCGGGAAACCGGGAGATCGAACGGCGCATCAAAAGCATGATCCGGTGGAACGCCATGGCCATGGTCGTTCGGGCCAACCGGGAGTACGACGGCATCGGCGGACACATCTCCACCTACGCCTCTGCCGCCACCCTGCTGGAGGTGGGGTTCGACCATTTCTTTCGGGGAAAGGAAGAAGGCTTCGTCGGGGACCAGGTCTACTTCCAGGGGCACGCCTCCCCGGGGGTCTATGCCCGGGCCTTTCTGGAGGGCCGAATCGATGAGGAACACCTGGAGAACTTCCGGCGGGAACTGAGACACCCCGGCGGGCTCTCCTCCTACCCCCACCCCTGGCTTATGCCCGACTTCTGGGAGTATCCGACCGTCTCGATGGGCCTGGCCCCGATTATGGGCATCTACCAGGCACGGTTCAACCGCTACCTGGAAGACCGGGGCCTGAAGGACACCTCCGGGTCGCACGTCTGGGTCTTTATGGGGGATGGAGAGGCCGACGAACCCGAGTCCCTGGGGGCCATCACCCTGGCGGCCAGAGAAGAGCTGGACAACCTGATCTTTGTGATCAACTGCAACCTGCAGCGGCTGGACGGCCCGGTGCGGGGCAACGGCAAGATCATCCAGGAGTTGGAGACCGTCTTCCGGGGGGCCGGCTGGAACGCCATCAAAGTGATCTGGGGCGACGACTGGGACCCCCTCCTGGCCCGGGACGAGGGTGGGCTCCTGATGCAGCGTATGAACGAAGCGGTGGACGGCCAGTACCAGAAATACACCGTCGAATCGGGAGACTACATCCGCAAAGACTTCTTTGGCGTCCATCCCGAACTGCTCAAAATGGTCGAACACTGTTCGGACGATCAGCTCCGCAAACTCCGGCGCGGGGGGCACGACCCCGAGAAAGTCTACGCGGCTTACAAGGCCGCGGTGGAACACAAGGGCTCGCCCACCGTCATCCTGGCCAAGACCGTCAAGGGATACGGCATGGGCGAGCACGGTGAAGGGCGAAACGTGACCCATCAGCAGAAAAAGCTCAACGAAGATGAACTCCGGGAATTCCGCTCCCGCTTCGGCATCCCCATCTCGGATGAAAAAGTAGCCGGGGCGCCCTTCTACCGCCCTCCGGAAGACAGCCCGGAAATCCGGTACATGAAAAAGCGGAGGGAGGAGCTGGGCGGTTATCTGCCCAGCCGGGAGATACGCGCCAGGCCTCTGAAGACCCCTTCGATAGATGCTTTCGATGAGTTTCTGAAGGGGACCGGCGGTCGAGAGGTCTCCACCACCATGGCCTTCGTCCGCATGTTCTCCAAACTCCTGCGGGACCCCGGGATCGGCAGCCGGATCGTCCCCATCATCCCCGACGAGTCCCGGACCTTCGGTATGGAGCCCCTCTTCCGGCAGTGCGGCATCTATTCCCACGTCGGCCAGCTCTACGAACCGGTGGATGCGGATACCCTGCTCTACTACCGGGAGGCCAGAGACGGACAGATCCTGGAGGAGGGGATCAACGAGGCGGGCGCCATGTCTTCCTTCATCGCGGCCGGCACGGCCTACGCCACGCACGGCGTCAGTACCATCCCCTTCTTCATCTACTATTCCATGTTCGGATTCCAGCGGATCGGAGACCTCATCTGGGCCGCTGCCGACATGCGCTGCAGGGGCTTTCTGGTGGGGGGCACGGCCGGGCGAACCACCCTCAGCGGCGAGGGACTGCAGCACGAAGACGGGCACAGTCACGTCCTGGCCAGCACCGTCCCCAACCTGTTGGCCTACGATCCCGCGTACGCCTATGAAATCGCCGTCATCGTCCAGGACGGCATCCGGCGGATGTACCGGGAGCAGGAAGACGTTTTCTACTATCTTACGCTGGGAAACGAGCCTTATGCCATGCCCTCCATGCCCGAAGGCGCAACCGAAGGCATTCTCAGGGGCATCTACAGGCTCAAAGCCGGTGAACGTAAAAAGGGCCAGCTCAAATTACAGCTCTTCGGCAGCGGCTCCATTCTCCGGGAAGCGCTGCGGGCGCAGCAGATCCTGGCCGATCGGTTTGAGGTATCGGCCGATGTCTGGAGCGTCACCAGCTACAAAGAACTGCGGCGGGAGGCCCTGGAGGTCGAGCGGTGGAACATGCTCCATCCCGCCGGACGCCCTCGAAAACCCTATATTGCCAGAATGCTTGAAAAGGCGGAGGGACCCATCGTGGCCGCGTCCGACTATATGAAAACCCTGCCCGATACGGTCCGCCCCTGGATACCGGGAGACCTGCACGTTCTGGGCACCGACGGCTTTGGCAGGAGCGACTCCCGGGAGGCCCTGCGCCGGCACTTCGAGGTTGACGCCGAATCGATCGCGGTGGGGGCCCTCTACGCGCTGTCAAAACAGTGTAAAATAGAGAAAGCGCAGGTGAAAAAAGCCATCCAGGACCTCGGCATTGACCCCGAAAAGGCCGACCCCGTGGCGGTCGGACCGATCGTCAGCTACGGGAAGGAATAGGTGAAACGGCAGCACATCTCACAGAGGAGGGCAGGTGGCCAAAGCGTTCAAACTCCCCGACCTGGGGGAAGGCATCGAATCCGGAGACGTGGCGCGCGTACTCGTCTCCGAAGGCGACCAGATCAGTGTGGACCAGCCGATCCTTGAACTGGAAACCGACAAGGCGCTCATCGAAGTCCCCTCTTCCCTCGCCGGAAAGATCGTATCGATCAACGTCAAAGAGGGGGACAGCGTGCCCGTCGGCGCCGTCCTGATCGCGGTTGAAGAGACCGGGGCAGTTGCGGCGGCGGCGCTTGCCGAACCCGAAGCCGCGGCCGGGCCATCCCCCGAACCTGAAAAGGCGCCTCCCCCCGAAGCCCCGGCACCGCCGTCTCTGCCGGAGAAGCCCGAAGCCCCCCTGCCGGCCGCCCCGTCCGTCCGGCGGTTTGCCCGGGAACTCGGCATTGACCTGCACCAGATCGCAGGCACCGGCGCAGGGGGGCGGATCACCCGCGAGGACGTCAAGGCCTACGTTCAGAAAACGATGTTGGACGGACCCGAAGCCGATGCGCCCGTCACGGCTTCCTCCCTGCCTGACTTCACCAGATGGGGCGAAGTCGACCGGCAGCCCCTCCGCGCCGTCCGCCGAAAAATCGCCGAAAATTTGAGCATCGCCTGGACCCGGGCCCCGCACGTCACCCAGTTCGACCGTGCCGACGTCACCGACCTGGAGGCTTTCCGGCAGCGGCACAGGGCCGAAGCCGAAGCCCGGGGCGGGAAACTCACCCCCACTGCCCTCATTCTCAAAGCCGTCATTACCGCATTGAAGGCCTTCCCCCGGTTCAACGCCAGCTTCGACCCGGCCGCAGGCGAACTCATTCTCAAGCGCTACTACCACATCGGCATCGCCGTAGACACCGAGCGGGGGCTGCTCGTCCCGGTCATCCGGGACGTGGACCGAAAAGACATCTTCGAACTCGCTGTGGAACTCGCCGAACTCGCCGAGCGCGCGCGTCGGGGCAAAACCGACCTGGAAGAACTGCAAGGCGGCACCTTTACCGTCACCAACCTGGGCAGCATCAGCGGCACCGCCTTCACCCCCATCATCAACTTCCCGGAAGTCGGCATCCTGGGCATCAGCCGCACCCGGCAGGAGCCGGTCGTCCGCGACGGGCGGGTCGAACCGCGTCTGATCATGCCCATCTGCGTCTCTTATGACCACCGCGTGATTGACGGCGCAGACGGCGCCCGCTTCACCAAACACCTGGTCGAATCCCTCGAGAACCCCGGGCGCATGCTGCTGGGGGGATAAACACACTCCGTACACGTTCTGCCGTAGCAGGATCACCGATTGAGCCTCTCTCCATGTCCACCACCCACAAAACCGACCTCCTGGTCATCGGCGGCGGCCCCGGCGGGTATGCCGCGGCCTTTCGGGCCGCCGACCTGGGTATGGAGGTCGCGCTTGTTGAAGCCGACGACCGTCTCGGCGGCACGTGTCTCCTGCGGGGGTGTATCCCTTCCAAGGCCCTCCTCCACGCGGTCGGCCTGATTGCAGCATCCCGGGAGGCGGAAGACTGGGGCCTCAGCTTCCAGAAACCCGGGCTCGACCTGGACAGGATGCGGAATTGGAAAGACGGCATCGTCGGCCGCCTGTCCAGGGGCCTTTCCGGCCTCTGCAAAAAGCGCAAGGTCACGCGCATCCAGGGCCGCGCCGCCTTTGAAAGCTCGCAGCGGGTTCGGGTCGAGGGCAGCGACCCCCCTGCCCACATCGAATTCAACCATGCCATCGTCGCCACCGGATCGCGGCCCGTTACACTCCCCGTATTCGACATCGACAGCCCCCGCGTGCTGGACTCCACCTCGGCCCTTGAACTGAGCGACGTCCCCAAACGCCTTCTGAGCGTCGGCGGCGGCATCGTCGGCCTGGAGCTCAGCACCGTCTACGCCGAACTGGGCAGCAGGGTCACTGTTGTGGAAATCACCGATGGCCTGCTCCCGGGCACCGACCGGGACCTGGTCAGACCCCTGCACGGGCGGATGGAAAAGATCTGTGAGGGCATCCACCTCAACACCAGCGTCACGGCCCTGAAAGAGACCCAGAAGGGCATCGCCGTCACCTTCGAAGGCGAGATCGAAAAAAAGCAGCAGACCTTCGACAAGCTCCTGCTCTCCGTAGGCCGGCGCCCCAACAGCGAAACCCTCGGCCTTGAGCACACGCGGGTCGAAGTAGACGAACGGGGGTTCATCGCGGTCGATGCTCAAATGCGCACCAGGGACGAACGCATCTTCGCCGTCGGCGACGTGGTCGAAGGCCCCGGACTGGCCCACAAAGCCGCACACGAGGGCAGAATCGCCGCTGAAGTTCTGGCCGCCGAACCCGCCGCCTTCGACCACGTCGTTCCCGCTGTCGTGTACACCGACCCCGAAGTGGCCTGGTGCGGGCTCACCGAAACCCTGGCCAAACAGGAGAACCGGCGGGTCGAAGTCGCCCGCTTCCCCTGGGCCGCTTCCGGACGCGCCCCCACCCTGGGCCGCACCGAGGGACTGACCAAACTGGTCATCGACCCTGAGACGGACCGCATCCTGGGCGTGGGCATCGTCGGCCTCAACGCGGGCGAACTGATCGCCGAAGGGGTGCTCGCCGTGGAAATGGCCGCCGTGGCCGGGGACCTCGCCGAAAGCATCCACCCCCATCCCTCTCTCTCCGAATCGATCGGCATCGCCGCCGAGGTCTACCTGGGCAGTGCAACCGACCTCTACATCCCCAAAAGGAAACAGGGACGGGTTTAGAACCCGCCCCTGCACAGAAAAATAACGGGGAAAGGGCCTACTCCCCCCTGTACCCGATCTCTTTCCACACCTTCCGCGCGTGGGCGATTCCTTCGGGCGTGGGCCGCACCCTGCCCAGAATACTGGGGGGCGGCTGGCCCGGGCCGGCGTGTTGCGGCCAGGGCGACCAGTGGTCGTTTTCGACGCTGCTGCGGTGCTCCTCATCCCTGAAGTCCGGCATGTCAAACGGCCTTCCGTCTTCCAGGGCGCTCTTCCAGGCGAGAATGCCCACCGAGGACATCGTTACTCCGCGATACACATCCTGGAACGGCGGTTCTCCCGAACGAATGGCATTGGCAAAATGGAGGCTGGTCCAGAAGTCTCCGCCCCCGTGGCCGGCCCTGCGGGCCAGGTCGCCGTGCTCGGACCAGTCCGGCGTATAGACCCGCTCTGCTTCTTCGCCCGGTTTGAGGTCCCACGCCTCGTGCCACACCCGGACCTGCCCGGGCCCGAAATATTCCGGCCCCCGCGCGATCTCCATCGCCCCCCGCGAGCCGTGCACCCGATACCAGTTGCTGTGTCCCGGCAGCAGCAGACCGAAGATGCGGAACACCGCCCCGTTGTCCATGCGGCAGAGGATGACCGAACCGGGATCGGCCACGCGCACGGTCCGTTTGTTCACCTCCCGGCAGGCAATCGACAGCCCGTTCACCTTCACCGGCATCGTGTCGGTGATATACATCAGTGGGGCCAGGGCGTGGGTGCAGTAATAGGTGGAGGGCAGCCATGCGCGCCAGTGTGTTATGCCGGGTGAAATCCGCAGCCGGTCTTCGGGCGCCATCGGGTGGTTGTACTCGCCCTCCGCGTAGGTCACCTCGCCGATCTCTCCGGTCCGGTACACCCGACGCATCTCCTGGTTGAAGACGGTGTAGGGATAGTTCTCGGCGAGCATGTAGGTCTTCCCCGTCTTCTCCACGGCCCGGCAGAGGGCCACCCCTTCGGCCAGCGTCGTGTTCGAGGCGGTCTCGCTCATCACGTGTTTGCCCGCCTCCAGGGCCTGGATGGCGAACGGCGCGTGCTCGTGGAAGTAATTGGCGAGGATGACCGCGTCCATGTCGTGTTCGAGAAAAGCGTCGTAGTCGGTATAGGTGGTAACCCCATAGTCCCTGCCGACCTCCAGGAGGCGTTCTTCCCAGATATCGCACAGGGCCACAAGCTCCATTCCCACGGCCTCGCCCGCGCCTTTCATAAAGCTTTTTCCCCGGCCAACCCCGATAACCCCTACCCGGATGTTTGTCATATCAACTCCTGCCCTTCTTCCGCCGAATACCGCTGCATGTAGCGGATTCCCGCGCCCATCTCGCAGCGGGTTACCGTATCGCAGGAAACGGCGCGACCGATCGCTTCGGGCAGCACGAACCGGATCACCCCGCTCCGGGCCTTCTTGTCGCTTTCCATCCGCTCCAGCAGCCTGTTCACATTCAGATGCTCTGCCCCCTCCGGAACCCCCAGCCGCCGGATCAGCGCGTTCTGCCGCTGGAAATCGGCACCACGCCAAAACCCCTTGTCCAGGGCGATCTTCCCCGCGGCCAGCATCCCCAGACGCACCGCCTCCCCGTGTCTGTAGACCCGATAGTCCGTCACCACCTCAATCGCGTGCCCCACTGTGTGTCCGTAGTTCAGAATCTCCCGCAGCCCGGCCTCCGTCTCGTCCGCTTCCACGACCCCCGCCTTGATCCGGCAGTTTTGAGCGATCAACCCGTCGATCTCCTCCGGCGCCACCTTCAGGTCCACAAGGGCTTCGAGCTTCTCCTCCAGGCAGGCAACCAGCTCCGGGTCCCGAATCAGCCCGTGCTTGATCACCTCGGTCATCCCTGCGGCCATCTCCCGCCGGGGCAGGCTGCGCAGCGTATCCGTATCGATATAGACCATCCGGGGCTGGTGAAAGGCCCCGATTATATTTTTCCCCAGGGGGTGGTCCACTGCTGTCTTTCCCCCCACGCTCGCATCCACCTGCGCCTCCAGCGTGGTCGGCACCTGCACGAAGTCGATCCCTCGCAGGTAGGTCGCCGCCACAAATCCCGCCGTATCGCCCACCACGCCCCCGCCCAGCGCCACAATGCAGGACCCCCGGTCCAGCCCCGCCCGGATCAGGTCGCCGCACATGGTCCCCGCCGTCTCCAGCGTCTTGTAAGCCTCTCCGTCGGGCATCGTCACCACCGTCACCTGAACCTCCGCTGCTGACAGACTGTTCCGCACCGGCTCCAGATAATGCGCTGCCACCGTGGGATTCGTCACAATCGCAGCGGACTTCCCCAGCCCCCGGTCCACGTATGCCGCTCCGAAATTCGCCAGGATGCCGTGTCCGATCCGGATCGGATAACTCCGGCTGCCCAGGTTGACGCTGACCGTTTCCACTGTCTCACCTCTTCTTGTTTCAAGCCGTGGTGTTTTCCCGTTTTCTCAGCGCTGCGATTGCCGCTTCGGCGGTTTTCTCCGGGGGGCCGTCCTCGGACGAGGTCACAAACAGGTCCGCCCGGCTGTAATAGGCCTCCCGTTCGGTCAGCATCTCTCGAATCCTGGCCAGGCGTCCCGCGTCGTCCAGCCCGGCCATCAGCGGACGCTCGCCTTCGGTTCGGCTCACCCGTTCAAAAATCGTCTCGGGTGACGCCCGCAAACAGACGCACACCCCGGTCTCCCGGATCACCTCCCAGTTCGCCTCCTGCGTAATCGCCCCTCCGCCCAGGGCAATCACCGCATCGGGCATCTGCGAGGCCCGCACCACGCAGTTGTGTTCAACCCGCCGGAAAGCCGCCTCCCCGTCCTGCTCGAAAATCTCGGCAACCGTCTTCCCGGCCGCTTCCACAATCAGCGCGTCCGTATCCACAAAAAGACGGTCGAGGCGTCTGGCCAGAAGGCATCCGATTTTGGTTTTGCCCGTGGCCATAAACCCGGTCAGAAAAATCTGTCTGCCGGCCAGGAGGCCCCTGCGCCCTGCCTCTTCGTCAGCGGCTCCGCACGGTTTTTCCGGTCGCATGGCTCGCAGCTCCACAGCGGCGGTTTTATCAAGTCCGAAATTCCGACCCCTGCTTCTACATCCGTTCCGGCGCCTTCATCCCCAGCAGGCGCAGGCCGCCCGCCAGCACGAGGGTAATCGCGTAGACCAGGGCAATGCGGGCTGTGGTAAGGGCTTCATCCTCCGAAACAACCCGGTGGGTGTTGTAAAAACGGTTGGCCTCCGTGCAGAGTTCGATCAGATAGGACGCGATCAGCGAAGGCTCACAGGTTCCGGCAGCGTTCCGAATCCGTGACGGGAACTGTTCCAGGCGCTTCACCACGGCGACCGTCTCCGGCTCGGTCAGCAGGGAAAGGTCCACATCGGAGGGAGGTATGGCTTTGCCGTACCTGCGCAGCACGCTGCAGTAGCGCGCATGGGTGTACTGGACGTAGGGACCTGTCTCGCCGTTGAAGTTCAGGACCTCGTCCCAGTCGAACACCACGTCCCGCATCCGTCGGGAATCCAGGTCCGCATAGATTACCGCGCCAATGCCAACATCCCGGGCGACCTCATCTTTGTCGGGAAGGTCGGGGTTCTTCTCCTCAATAATCTTCCGGGTCAGCTCGACCGCCCGGTTCAGCACATCTTCCAGAAAGACAATCTTCCCCCTGCGTGTGGACATGCCTCCGTCTTTAAACCGCAAACGACCGAAAACCACATGCGTGCACTTCCGGCTCCAGTGGTAGCCCATCAATTCCAGGGCTTTGAAAAGCTGCTTGAAGTAGAGGGTCTGTGCGACATCGACCACATAAAGCATCCGATCGAAGGCGTAGGTCTGCCAGCGGTACTCGGCCGCGGCGATGTCCCGCGTGGCATAAAGCGAGGCATCGTCGCTGCGGCGCACGATCATGGGCGGCATATCCCATGGGGACAGGTCCACGATCGTTGCCCCCTCGCTGATTTGCGTCAACCCCTTCTTTTCCAGCCGCCCGAGCGTCTCGGCCATCTTATCCAGGTAGAAACTCTCGCCGGCGATCGATTCAAACGCGATGCCGAGCATCCTGTAAACCCGGTCGAACTCTTTGTAACTGATGGTACAGCACACCTTCCACATGTTTTGCGCTTCGGGGTCCTGGTTCTCAAGACGGCGGAACCACTCACTTGCCTCCGATTCCACGTCGGGATCGTTTTCAATTTCCTCATGGATGCGAACATAAAGCTCCAAAAGCGTCTCTATGGAAATATCCTCTGTGAATTCTCCACTCCCCCAGCGCTTCCAGGCCACAATGAGTTTTGCAAACTGAGACCCCCAATCGCCCAGGTGGTTAATGCCAACCACCGTGTAACCCAGGGCCCGAAAGAGGTTGCGAAGCGCATTGCCGATCACGGTTGAACGCAGGTGGTGAATGCCGAAAGGCTTGGCGATATTGGGATGAGAAAAATCAATCACAACGGTCTTTCCCGCTCCCTCCTCGCCCTGCCCGTAGTCCCTTCCCTTTGCGAGAATCTCCGAAAGTGTCTTCTGCACAAAGTCGGCCCGGTTCACGAAAAAATTCAGGTAGGGGCCAACCGCCCGAACCCTGGAAATACGCTCGCCCGGCGCCACCTTCTGCGCCAGTTCCTCAGCGATCCGGTCGGGCGCCTTCCGGAGCGTTTTTGCAAGCGCAAAACAGGGCAGGGCATAGTCTCCCATCTCCGGGTCGGGGGGCACTTCAACCAGGTCTGTCAGCGCATCGGGCGCCATCCCTGCGGCATCCGAAACCTGCTGCGCAATCTCTTCGATAAACGGGTTGGACACGGCATCTCTCCAGAGCGTGGAACGGGAAGTTATCTTTCTTTCAGAATGTTCAGGTCCACGATCTCCTGCACAGACGCCTTCATGTGCGCCGGTACGCGAAGGCGGTAGCGCCGGCGGGAGCGGGAGCGCAGTTCCAGATGGTGGTCCGAAAGCCAGGTATACCCGGCAAAGCGGCGCCAGGGAGAAAAACTCATGCCCATCAGCAGCCCCTTCGCGCTCATGACCATGTGGAGGTTCGCATAGGCCACATAGAAGAATTCCAGCGCCAGAATCAACCCGCAGACCTGAGCCACGCGCCCCAGTGCGTACGCGCCTGCGGCCCCCCTCAGCAAAAAAATGCTCCCGATCAGGATCAGACAGGAGTTCCACCGGAAATTCCGAAAAAAAGCGATCGGCTCCGGGCTGGAATACACATGCCGACGAAGGCGGCGGTGCGCCCCGATGGCCAGGGCCAGGACCAGGGGCGCAAGCATCAGGACGGCCTGTATGAGTCCGACTGGCATCACATCCGACATTTTGCGTGCCCCCCGAAAGCGAATGGCTCCCCCTCTTGCTGCTCGATTTTAGAAGCTAAATATAGGGTGGCAATACCGAATGTCAAGCGACGTTCGACAACATCGACAAATCCTGCGTCGAGGAGGTGCCGGCAGAAATCATCGCCTTCGGGAAACCGCATGGCGGACTCATAGAGGTAGCGATAGGCGAGCGGGTCCCGGGAAACGATCCGACCCACCAGGGGGAGGACATGTTTGAAATAGAAGAGGTAGAGTCCCCTCAGGAGGAAGGCGCGGGGACGGGAAAATTCGAGGATGGCAGCCCTGCCTCCGGGGCAAAGGACGCGGTACATCTCCCGGATGCCGGCGTGGAGATCGGCCAGGTTGCGAACCCCGAAGCCGATGGTGATCCCTTCAAATATCCGGTCCGGGAAGGGGAGGTGTTCGGCGCCGCCACACAAAAAGGCCATCCGACCCGGTCGGGTCGCGGCTTTGGCCTTTCCCCGCCGGAGCATCGGTATGGAAAGGTCCACACCCACAACCCGGATGCCGGGGCTGCGGCCTGCAACCTCAAACCCCAGGTCTCCGGTACCCGTTGCCAGGTCCAGAACGCGCCAGTCGGATGCCGGACGCAGACCGTCGACCGCCTGCCGGCGCCACAGGATGTCGACGCCGGCGCTGAGCAGGTGGTTGAGCAGGTCGTAGGTGCCGGCAATTCGGTCGAACATCCGCCGGACAAAGGCCCGTTTTGCGTCGGGTCGAAAAAAGACGTCCGGTTGCACGGCTCAGGAGGGGAAGCGGCCCGCAATGGCCTGTTTCATCACATCGGTGGGCGGCTCGATGCCGGTCCAGATGGCGAAGGACCGGGCCCCCTGGTAGACCAGCATATCCAGCCCTCCGTATGCCGGAGCGCCCCCTGCCCGAAACTGCGCCATCAGCCGCGTTTCCGCAGGGTTGAACACCGTGTCGTAGAGGACCAGATCGGCATGCACCGCGTGCGCGTCCAGCAGGGGAGAGGCCTCCACGTTGGGATGCATGCCCAGAGACGTGGTGTTCACCACCAGCCCGGCATCGGCGAACGCCCGGGCCTGCGTATCGGCCTCCATCGCCCCCACGGATATGGATTTGCCGGTTATCTTCTCCATATCCCGGGCAAGCGCCTCGGCCCGTGCCACGGTTCGGTTGAGGACCGTCAGCGTCCGGGTCTCTGCGCGGCTTCCCAGGGCATACACGGCCGCCCGGGCCGCCCCTCCCGCACCCAGGACCACACAGTGGTCCGGGAAGACCCGCAGCGCCACCTCCAGGGCGGTGAGCATCCCGTAAACGTCGGTATTGTACCCGATCAGTTCCCCGTCTTCGTGGGAGATGGTGTTCACGGCCCCCACGGCCAGGGCTTCCTCGGAAATCCGGTCCAGGTGCGACATTACGGCCAGTTTGTGGGGGATGGTTACGTTCAACCCCCGGATATTGAGCCCTCGCAGGCCCTGCATGGCCGCGCCAACCCCATCCGGCGGCACGTGGAACGCCACATAGCAGAAGTCGATGCCGAGGGCGTCAATTGCGGCGTTGTGCATATCGGGGGAAAAAGAATGGGCAATCGGATGTCCGATAACCCCCAGTACGCTGGTGGTTGCGCGAATGTTCAAAGGTCCTGCTCCCTGAGAAGCTGTTTTAAAATCCCCACAGGAATTTTAAAACAGCTTCTAACCGACCAGATCAGATACGAACTGGTTTGCAATTCCGAAACTTTCCTTCCACGAACAGCCGTAGGTATACCGGATGAACACAACGCCTCCCAGTAAAAACAGGGCCATCAGGAGGACAAGTCGGATCATCAGCCTCATGGTTCTCTCCTCTGTTTTGTAAAGCTGCTTATGTTATCTTTGTGCGACGGATGACAGCGCTTCCATAACCCCGCAAAACTCCCGGTCCATCTGCCCCCGGTTCAGAACCGTTGTTTCCCCTTCGGCAACCAGTCCTGCCAGCGTGAACGCCATGGCAACCCGGGAATCCCCGCCGGCATCCACCTCGGCCCCCTGCAGCCGGGCACCCCCCTGCACGACCAGACCATCGGGAATTTCGCCTACGCGCGCCTGCATCTTCCGGAGATTTTCCACCACAAGGGCAATGCAGTCGGTCTTTCCCTCCCGCAGGGCCTGAGCGTCCCGGATGATGGTCTCCCCCCCGGCGCAGGCACCCACGACCGCCAGGAAAGGAAGCTCGTTTAGAAAGAGGGCCGCCTGCGGCTGCGAGATTTTGATCGGTCGGAGTTGGGAGCCCACCACGCGCACCCGGCGCGTGGTGAAACCCGACGCGGATTGGGTCATCCGGACCTCGAGCCGGACGTTCAGCCGGCGGAGCAGGTCCAGCATCCGGCGGGCCTTCCAATTGTTGCCCATCCCGTTCAGCGTCAGTTCCGATCCCTTCAGCATCGCCGCCGTAAGAAGCAGAAAGAGGGCCGCGGCAGGATCTCCCGGAACGTCGTGGCAGGCCGGCTGTACGCGCACAGGGCCTTCCAGGGCAATCCGGTGCCCCGTCCCTCCTTCAACCCGCCCCTTCTCCAGCGCCGCCCCCGCCGCCCTGAACAGGATTTCTAGGTCTTCGTCGCCCGGGGTCTCCTGAATCAGTTCGACCGCCCCTTCGATCCCCAGCCCGGCCAGGAATACCGCGCATTTGACCGCCGTACCGGGCGCCCCGCCCCGGTGCTGTCCCGGCTTCAGGGCACGGCCGCCCACTTTGAGCGGAAAAAGGCCTTCGTCCGGTGTAGAAATCGGGGCATCTAGGGCGCGCAGCGCCTCCAGTACGGGCTCGACCCGGGCAGCGCAGGCGGCATTCCCGTGCAGTTGTGACTGGAAGGGCGCGCCCGCCAGCAGCCCGGCCAGACAGGCGAACAGGACCTCGGACCGCCCCGCATCGAGCGGTCCGTCCGGTGCCCGCAGCTTTCCACCGGTGACCCTCACGCCCTTTGGACCCCGCTCAACCGCCAGGCCGAACCGCGTCAGCGCGTCCACCAGGGCATCCACATCGGGCCGCCGTGAACACCGGGAAATCTCCGATACCCCTTCCGCCTTTGCCGCAAGCGCAAGCGCCATCAGCGAGATCTCCGGATTTCCGGGAAGCTCACGCTCTCCGGAAAGCCCCTGTATGGCCTCCACCGTCTGCCCTGTCACTGCCACGGTCTTCAAACCTCCCGGGTTACGCATTGTCCCCAATTGTCCATTCCCTACCGCATCCGCACCCGGTACCCCATCCTCTCCAGAATGTTGACCGACCGCTCTGCGGTCTCCCGCGAATCAAATCCCATACGAATCGTCCCGCCCTCCCCCTCGCGCACCTTGAGCACCTCAATATCGTCGATGTTCACGTCGACTTCGGCCAGCGCGTCCGCCACCTTTGCAATCACCCCCGGCCGGTCCTCCACAATCAGGAGGATCTCGTGCAGCGGATGCAAAAACCCCTTGGAGTCCTTCGGGATGCTGCTCCGAATCCGGTTGGCAAACGCGAAATCCTCTGCAAGTCCATCCTGGTCCACCCTGTCCCGGAGGCCGCGGAGCGCTTCGATGTATCGGTCAATCATCTCGCGGATGGGTTCTGCGTTGGTCTGGCAGATATCCCGCCACATCTCATAGGGGCTTGATGCGATGCGCGTCATGTCCCGGAACCCTCCTGCGGCCATCTGCAGGGGCAGCCTGTCCGCTTCGTTCAGCCGGCCGATCTCGCCTACCAGCGCCGTGGCCATTAACTGGGGCAGGTGACTGACGGCCGCAGCGACCCGGTCGTGTGTTGCCGGGTGCATCCGCATCGGCCGGGCGCCGAGCCGTTTGGCCAGATCCGCAAAACGGTCGCATACCGCCTCGGGAACCTCGGGCGTTGGAGTAAATACGTAAATCGCATTTTGAAAAAGAAAGGGATCGGCCGCGGAGACCCCCGTTCGTTCCGAGCCGGCCATGGGGTGTCCGCCGATAAAGTGCACCCCACCGCGTCCCACCGCGGTTGCCCGGGAAACGATCTCCTGTTTGGTGCTGCCCACATCGCTGACCAGCGCACCCCGGGGAACGGCTGCCAGCACCTCCGGAAGCAGGCTCAGGATGCGAAAAATCGGCGTGCACAGGAAAACCAGATCGGCCGCCTGCACGCCCCTCTCCAGCGCTTCGTAGGGATAGCCGATATCGATCACGCCCAGCCCCTGTGCCGTTTCCAGGGTTTCCGCCCGACTGATCCCAACAATCTCCCGCCCGATGCCGAGGCGTTTGAAGGCCAGACCGAGAGACCCGCCGATCAGTCCAACGCCGACGATGGCGATTCGCTCCGGTGCATATGGTGGACCACTGGACATTTGGGGCTATCCTGCTGCCTCTGCCTGTTATCCGACCCCCGACCCGATTATACCGCTTCTGCCAGCTCTTTCACAAACGCCTCGGAGTCCTCCCAGCCCAGACAGGGATCGGTAATCGATTTCCCGTACACGTTTTCATCCACGCGCTGCGACCCTTCCACCAGATAGCTTTCGACCATCAGCCCCCGGATTATCCCGTTCAAGGTGTCGGACCTCCGGCGGCTTTGCATGACTTCCAGGCCGATCCGGGGCTGCTCGGCGTACTGTTTGTCCGAATTGTTGTGGTTGCAATCCACAATCAGCGCGGGATAGGCCAGTTCGTGCTCCAGGTACGCCTCCGCCACATAACTCAGATCTTCATAGTGGTAATTCGGAATACTCCGGCCGTAGGAATCCACGGCCCCCCGCAAGATCCCGTGGGTATGGGGATTTCCGGATGTACTGACCTCCCACCCGTTGTAGATAAACACGTGAGGGATCTGTGAGGCATAAATCGCGTTCAGCATCACCGATATATCCCCGCCGGTGGGATTCTTCATCCCCACAGGGACATTCACGCCGCTGCAGGTTAAACGGTGCTGCTGGTTTTCCACCGACCGGGCGCCCACTGCGATGTAGCTCAGCATGTCCTCCACATAGGGGAGGTTGGTGGGATAAAGCATCTCGTCGGCCGCTGTCAGGTGGGACTCTCGAATCGTCCGGAGGTGCATCTGTCGAATCGCATAGATCCCCTCGGCGATGTTGGGTTCCTTCCGGGGGTCCGGCTGGTGCCCCATCCCTTTGTAGCCTTCCCCGGTGGTCCGGGGCTTGTTGGTATAGATTCTGGGCACAAGCAGAAGCCGCTCTTCGACCATTTCCTGCACTTTTGCCAGGCGCGACACGTATTCGCAAACCGCATCTTCATTGTGTGCCGAACACGGCCCTATTACAACGAGGAATTTGTCGCTTTTTCGCTCGAAGATGGCCCGGACCTCCCGGTCCCGCCTCTGCTTGACCTTTGCGATCTCACCGGAGAGGGGGATCGCTTCCCGAATTTCATCGGGGCTCGGAAGCGCTTTGATACGCTGAAAACCCATGGGTTCAATTGTCTCCGTGTTCTTATTGCGCAAACTAACCGTTTGCGCTACGGTCCTCCCCGTGTTCCCGTTCCAGGCGCAGGGACTCATCGATGATCTGTCGAAAGATCCGTTGAACGGCGTCGTTGCTCAATGGCCCCGTATTTATCTCCCGGATGTGGTTGAGCACCGCCGTCTCCCGGTCCGGGGCGTAGACCGGCTGGCCCGTAGTCTGCTTGATTTTCCCGATTTCCAGGGCATATTGCGCCCTCTGGTTCAGGAGGGCCAGCAGCCTGCCATTCAGCGCATCAATCTTTTTTCGCCAGTCATCGATCTCCATGTCTTTCCCCTTTCAGCGGCCGGACCAGCCCCTTCACAAAGTCGCCGACGTGGGAGACCAGGTCCGTGTCTCCTTCTTTCTCCCCGATGCGGCGGACAATGGCGCTGCCGACGACCACCGCATCGGCGTATCCGGCGATTTCTTTTGCATGCTCGGGCTTTGAAATCCCGAATCCGACGGCGATCGGGTGTGTGGTATGGCTCCGGATCTTTGCCACCATGGACCGGACCGCATCCGAAAGCCGCTCCCGTTCTCCGGTGACCCCGGTGCGGGAGATACAATAGACAAATCCGGTGGTGCAGGACGCAATCAGACGAATCCGGTCGTCCCGGCTGGTCGGCGCAATCAGAAAAATCGTATCCAGCCCCTTCTCATCCATCAACCGCTTGTAATCCCCTGCCTCTTCAGGAGGGAGGTCCAGCGCCAGAATTCCGTCGATGTCCACCTCCACCGCCCGGTCCACCAGGCGTTCCAGCCCGTAACGGTGGACGGGGTTGTAATAGGTAAACAGAACGATCGGAATCCGGGTCTCTTTTCTGAGATCGTTCACCAGGTCCAGAACGTCTGCAAGGGATACCCCGTGCCTCAGTGCCCGCTGCGAGGCCATCTGGATCTCCGGTCCGTCCGCCAGGGGATCGGAAAACGGAACCCCGAGTTCGACAATATCCACCCCGCAACGCTCCAGTTCCAGGACCAGCGCCCGGGTGGTTTCCAGATCGGGATCGCCGGCCGTGATGTAAGCGACGAAGCCGGTTTGCTCCCGCTGCTTCAGACGGGCAAATACATCCGAAATCCGTGACATGGAACCTACTCTCCACCTTTTTTGATGAAGCCGGCCGCCTGTTGCACGTCTTTGTCTCCCCGTCCGGAGAGATTGACGACCAGGACCTCCTCTCTGTCCATCTGCGCCGCCACCTTGCAGGCGTGGACGACCGCGTGCGCGCTTTCCAGCGCCGGAATAATTCCCTCGGTCCGGCTCAGCAGCTGGAAGGCGTCCAGGGCCTCCTGGTCCGTGGCATAGGTATAGTCGATCCGCTGCCGGTCCCGCAGGTAGCAGTGTTCCGGCCCCACCCCGGAATAGTCCAGTCCGGCCGACACCGAGTGGGTCAGGGCAATCTGTCCGTCGCCGTCCTGGAGCAGGTAGATGCGCGCCCCGTGCAAGACCCCCAGGTCGCCCCCCTGGAACCGGGCCGCATGGTCGCCGGTGGCGATGCCCCGTCCCCCGGCCTCCACGCCGACCATGCGGACTTCCGCATCCTCCAGGAAGGCGTGGAAGAGTCCGATCGAGTTGCTCCCGCCGCCCACGCAGGCGATCAGGCAGGCGGGCAGACGCCCCTCCGCTTCCAGCACCTGCATCCGGGCCTCCACGCCGATCACCCGCTGGAAGTCCCGGACGATCATCGGATAGGGGTGTGGTCCCAGTACCGATCCGAAGATGTAGAAGGTCGTCTCCACATGGGTTACCCAGTCCCGGATCGCCTCGTTGATGGCGTCCTTGAGCGTCCGGCTGCCCGAGTCCACCCCGGTTACCTCCGCGCCCAAGAGGCGCATTCGGAAGACATTGAGCGCCTGGCGCTCCATATCTTCGGTGCCCATAAAGATCTCGCACTCCAGCCCGAACATGGCCGCCACCGTCGCGGTGGCCACCCCGTGCTGCCCCGCGCCCGTTTCTGCGATAATCCGCGTTTTTCCCATCCGCTTCGCCAGCAGGATCTGCCCGATTGTGTTGTTGATCTTGTGCGCCCCGGTATGCGCCAGGTCCTCCCGCTTCAGGTAGATTCTGGCGCCTCCCAGTTCCCCGGTCAGCCGCCGCGCGAAATAAAGCGGCGTGGGCCGGCCCACGAATTCCCGCAAATAATAGCGGAGGTCGGCCTGGAACGCCGGATCGTCTTTTGCCTCCCGGTAGGCCGCCTCCAGGTCCTCCAGGAGGGTCATCAACGTTTCGGGGACATAGCGCCCTCCGTAGGGCCCAAAATGTCCGCCCCCGTCGGGGAGCGTGTCCGTTGCTGCTGTGGGGGTGATCTCTGGCATGCGTCTACCCTTTCCCATAGAACGTGTTCTATCTTCCGTTTATGTCCTCTCCAGCCGGAGGAACCGGCGCTTTCCCACCCGAAGTACGGAAGCCCCATCCGTCACCACCACAGCGTTCAAATCCGAGATGCGCCGGCCGTCGAGTTGTACGCCCCCCTGCCGGATCAGCCGCCGGCCTTCGCTCTTGCTGGGCACCAGGCCGGATGCGACCATCAGGTCCAGCAGCTTCATCGGTTCACTCAGCGTAAAGCCGGGCATATCCTGTGGGAGATCCCGCTTCTGGTGTAGCTGTTCGAAGCGTGTCCTGGCCTGGTCCGCAGCCTCTTTGCCGTGGAAAATCTCCACAACCTCCCGGGCAAGTCGGTGCTTGGCCTCCATCGGGTGCAGGCGCCCCCCGGCCAGATCCTTCTCCAGGCCGGCAACCTCCTCAGGCGACCAGCGCGTCACCAGGTTGAAATAGCTCGACATCGCCTTGTCGGGCAGGCTCATCACTTTCCCGTACTGCTCCCCGGGCGGCTCATTCACGCCGATATAGTTCCCGGTCGACTTGCTCATCCGCATGTGGCCGTCCGTGCCGACCAGGATCGGCATAACGATACAGACCTGGGGGCGCTGACCGAAAGTCTCCTGCAACTTTCGTCCTGCCATCAGATTAAACAGTTGCTCCGTACCGCCAAGCTGTACATCGGTCTCCAGCATCACTGCGTCGTAGCTCTGCATCAGCGCATAGAAGAACTCGTGCATCCAGATCGGGTCTTTGGCGTCCCACCGTTTGCGGAAATTGTCCCGGGCCAGAAACTGCTGTACGGTAAAGCAGGAAGCAAGCCGGATCACTTCCTCAAAAGAAAGCTTGCTCAACCAGTCGGCATTGTAACGCACGATCGTCCGTTCCCGGTCCAGAATCTTGAACGCCTGCTCCGCGTACGTCCGGGTATTTTCAGCGACCTGCTCCGGGGTCTGTTGGGACCGGACACTGTCTTTATCCGAAGGATCTCCCCCGATCTGGCCGGTGAAGGTCCCGATGAGAAAGGTCACCTCGTGCCCCAGATCCTGGAACTGGCGCAGCTTCCGCATCGTCACCGTATGACCCAGGTGGATATCGGGAGCTGTGGGATCGTAGCCGCAGTAGACCTTCAGAGGACGCCCTTCGGCCAGGCGTTCCCGGAGTTCCTGAGTCATCCGTTCCGCAAGCTGCCGGTCTCCATATTCTACGCCGTGCATCAAAATAGCGACCTGTTCAGCGATCGACCTGGACATATTCACTCCTCAAACAATCTCACCGCCTTGAAAAACGCCGCCACCTTTTCGTGATTCTTTCGCCCGGGTTCGGCCTCAACCCCGCTGCCGCAATCCACTGCATAGGGTTTTACGGAGCGAATCGCTTCGGTCACGTTTTCGGGGTTGATGCCGCCTGAGAGGATGATCCGACCGTAAGCAGCCCCCGCCCTGGCGAACGTCCAGTCGAAGGTCTCGCCTGTTCCGCCGTAAAGTCCGGGCCTGGCCGTGTCCAGCAAAAAGGTTTCAACCGGGTAGGCCTCCATCCCGGCGGGGTCGAACCCCCTGCCCACCCGCAACGCCCGGATCACCGGCACCGCATGCCCGCGGCATTCCCCGGGGGATTCGTCCCCGTGGAGCTGGATGGCCCGCAGGCCGGCAGAGGTTGTGACAGAGGCGACCCGCGCCCGGTCTTCGTTCACAAAAACCCCCACTGGCGTCACGAACGGCGGCAGGCTGCGGATAATCTCCCGGGCCTGTTCGGGCCGGATGTAGCGCGGGCTTGGCGGGAAAAAGATAAATCCGAGGGCGTCTGCGCCGTGTTCGACCGCACAGCGCGCGTCCTCCCGGTTGGTAATTCCGCAGATTTTCACCCGAAGCATGGCGGATCAGGGCCTTCCTTGCCCAGCAGTTCTCGTAGTTTGCGGCCGATATCCGGCTCACGCATCAGGCTTTCGCCCACCAGCACGGCATCGGCGCCGGCATCGCGCAGCCGGACCACATCGTCCCGTGTGTGGATGCCGCTTTCACTGACAATGAGCAGGTCCCCGGGAAGGTCGTCCATCAGCCTCAGCGTTGTGTGCAAATCGGTCTGAAACGTCCTGAGGTCCCGATTGTTGATTCCCACAATATCGGCCCCGGCATCGAGCGCGGTTCGGACCTCGTCCCGTGTGTGGACCTCCACCAGGGCATCCAGGCCGATCTCACGGCAGAGCTTCAGGCAGGTTTCCAGTTCAGGGCGTGAAAGAATCGCCGCGATGAGGAGTACGGCCGCAGCGCCGATGGCCCTTGCCTCGTAGATCTGGTAGGGGTCGACCACGAAGTCTTTCCGAAGCACCGGAAGGTCCACCGCGTTGCTCACCCGGGTGAGGTACGCATCCGTCCCCTGAAAGTACTTCTCATCCGTGAGCACGGAAATCGTCGAGGCCCCGTTGTGCTCGTAGATTTCTGCGATGGCCACCGGATCGAAGTCCGCCCGAATGATCCCTCTGGACGGAGAGGCTTTTTTGATTTCGGCGATGATCGCAATATCGTCCGCTTCGATGAGGCGCTCAAAAAAAGGGGGAGGCGTTGGGGCGGATTCCTCAAGCTGCCACACCTGCTCGGTGGGTGTCCGCGCGCGTCTTTCCGCTACAAACCGCCGCTTGTAGGCCACAATTTCATCCAGAATCGTGCCCACCGACCCCTCCTTACTCGTGGCTCACTGTTTTCAACCCTTCCAGTTTCTCCATCGCCCGCCCTGAATCCACGGCCTGTCGGGCCGCCTCAATCCCTGCTGACATATCCCCGGCCAGGCCGCCGGCGACAATGCCTGCAGCCGCATTGAGCAGCACAATATCCCGCCCGGGTCCGGGGTCTCCGCTGAGAACGGAACGCACGATCCGGGCGTTCGTTTTTGCATCTCCGCCCTTCAGGTCTTCCGCATCGGCCCTGGAGAATCCGAAATCTTCCGGGGTGATTTCATACGTGGAAACCGAGCCGTCGCGCAGTTCGCTCACCCGCGTGGCGCCGGTCAGCGTGATTTCATCCAGACCGTCCGAGCCGTGCACGACAAAGGCCCGCTCCGCTCCGAGGCGCCCCAGGACTTCGGACAGGGGCCCGGTCAACGCTCCGCTGTACACGCCGACGACCTGTCTCCGGGCGCGCGCCGGGTTGGTGAGGGGGCCAAGCACGTTAAAGATGGTGCGGATGCCAAGCTCGCGCCTGGGGCCGATCGCGTATTTCATCGCGCCGTGCAGGGCCGGAGCAAACAGGAAGCCGATGCCCACTTCGTCCAGACAGCGGCCCACGGTGTGGGGTGAGGCCTCGATGTTGACGCCCAGGGCGTTCAGCACGTCTGCGCTGCCGCACAGACTCGATATGGCCCGGTTGCCGTGCTTGGCCACGCACAGTCCCGCGCCGGAGACCACAAAAGCGGCCGCCGTGGAAATGTTGAACGTGCCCGAATGGTCTCCGCCTGTGCCGGAGGTGTCCACCACCACCTTATGCCGCGTATCGATACGGGTCGCTTTCTCGCACATCACCTCCGCCGCCCCCGCAATCTCTTCCACGGTCTCTCCTTTGAGCCGCAAAGCGACCAGAAATGCCCCGATCTGCGCATCCGTGGCGTCTCCCGACATGATCCGGTCCATCGCCCCAACGGTCTCCTCGCGGGTCAGGTCCTCACCTTCGATCAGCTTTGCAATCACATCCTGTATGGTCATATCCGGCTCCTGTTTAAGCGTCCAGAAAATTCTTGAGGAGGTGTTTTCCTTCCACGGTCAGAATCGACTCCGGATGGAACTGGACGCCCTCCACGGGAAAGTCCAGATGGCGCAGCCCCATGACCGTTCCGTCTTCGGTCTCTGCGGAGACCTCCAGACAGTCCGGCAAACACGCCCGCTGGACCACCAGAGAGTGGTAGCGGGTGGCAACAAAGGGTTGGGACAGGCCCCTGAAGATGGTCCGGCCATCGTGCCGGATCTCGGAGACCTTGCCGTGCATAATCGTGGGCGCGCCCACGACCTTTCCCCCGAATGCCTGGCCGACCGCCTGGTGTCCCAGACAGACCCCCAGGATGGGAAGTCTGTGGGCAAAGGTCCGGACCAGGTCCACTGAAATGCCCGCCTTGTTGGGCGTACAGGGTCCCGGCGAGACCACGATTTTCTCAGGCGCAAGCCCCTCAACCTCTTCCAGGGTGATCCGGTCGTTCCGGTAGACCTCCAGACGGGCCCCCAGTTCCCCCAGGTACTGGACCAGATTGTAGGTAAACGAATCGTAATTGTCGATTACCAGAATCATCAGCACACCCTCACCGCAGTTCCCCCCGTTCGGCCGCCTCCACCGCCCGGAACAGCGCCTTTGCCTTGTTCACCGTCTCTTCGTATTCATTCTCCGGCACCGAATCGAACACGATTCCGCCGCCTGCCTGTACGTAGACCCTGCTTCCTTTCACCACCATTGTCCGGATGGCAATGCAGGTGTCCATGTTGCCCGAAAAATCGATGTAGCCCACCGCCCCGGCATAGGGCCCGCGCCGGGTGGGCTCCAATTCGTCAATAATCTCCATCGCCCGGATTTTGGGCGCCCCGGAAACCGTGCCCGCGGGGTAGCAGGCGAACAGGGCGTCCAGGGCGTCGACACCCTTCCGGAGCTTCCCCTTGACGTTGGAGACAATATGCATCACATGGGAATAGCGCTCGATCTCCATCCGCTCCGTCACCCGGACCGTATCGTAGTCCGAGACCCGTCCCACGTCGTTGCGCCCCAGGTCCACCAGCATAATATGCTCGGCGCGCTCTTTCTCGTCGGCCAGCAGTTCCTTCTCCAGCACCCGGTCTTCCTCTTCGGTCTCCCCGCGCGGGCGAGTGCCCGCAATCGGGCGCACCTGAACGATGCCGTCCTCCACCCGCACCAGCAGTTCCGGAGAAGCCCCCACAAGCTGCAGGTCTTCCAGGTCCAGGTGAAACATGTAAGGCGAGGGGTTTACCACCCGCAGCATCCGGTAGATGTCGAGTGAATCCACCGTCACGTCCGTCTCAAAACGCTGCGAAAGCACCGCCTGGAAGATGTCGCCTGCCACAATATAGTCCTTGCAGCGCCGCACCTGCTTCAGGTAGTCTTCCACCACGGTATTCGACCGCACCTCACAGGCGCTCGTGCCCCGCTTCGGAGCGATATCCGCCGGGCGCTTCAGAATGTCCTCCAGGGAGGCGATGCGGTCGGCGGCCTCCCGGTAATTGGCCTTCAGGTCCCCATCCGTGTGGACGTTGGAGATCAGGTGGATTTTGTGCCGAATATTGTCAAAAGCCAGGAGGGTGTCGAAAAAGAGGAGGACCATATCATCCAGCCCCAGGTCGTCCTGCGTGTGATCCGGAATCTGCTCGATCAGACGGATCGCATCGTAGCCCACATATCCCACCGCGCCCCCCGTAAGGGGGGGAAGCCCCTTGACGTGCACGGAACGATGCTGCGCCAGAAGCCGACGGAGTTCCAGGATGGGGTCGCCTTCAAACGCTTTCACTTCGCCCCGCTTCAGATCTTCAACCCGGACGTGTTTTCCACGGGATCGGAAAATTAGAAAAGGCTCGATGCCCAGAAAGGAGTACCGGCCGATTTTCTCACCGCCCTCCACGCTTTCCAGGAGGAAGGTGAGCGGGCTTTTCGAACGGATTTTGAGGTAAGCCGAAACCGGCGTTTTGGTATCGCCCAGGATGTCTTTGAAGATCGGGACAAGCCCTCCTGCTTGGGAAAGCCTGCGCACCGTCTTGAAATCGGGCTGGATCACAGATGTCCTCTATGTGGATAACTGTAAGAATTCTATCGACATAGGTCGTTATAATAAGCGGATTTTTCAGGATTTGTCAAGCGATTTCGGTTCAACCAAAAAGGCCGTGAGCAAGTGCCCACGGCCTGGTTTTATCGTCTGGAAAAAGATCACTACGTGGGCATACAACGCTCCTGTGTCTGCCGGTAATACCGGTAGTACCGAAAGCTGCGCCAGAAAAAGCTGTCGTATGCCGCAAGAATCACGTTGTGTCTCCGAAAACAGGGTGATCAGCAATCGGCCGAATATCGAAAGCTACCAAATTCCAACATTTCTGTCAAGGGTTTTTCCCAAATCCGGGCTTTCCGGATGGAGGGGTCTGCGCGGAAAAGCCCCTTCCCCCCCGCAGCATTTGCGTGGGCACCCCTCGTGGTTGTCCACCAGGCGACGGCTGATGCGGTGGGGGGATCGCAGAGGCGAGACGCGTGCGCGTGCGTCCGGAAAGGGGTTTGTTCAATCCATAGAATGGGTTGATTTTTCTTGTCCAAAGTCTGAATTTCCTTAATTTTTATTTGTTGGCAATGAGACAGATGACCGTACACCCGCTTTCGTGAGAAGCCCGGAAAGGACGCGAACAGGATGACCAGCGCAAAGATACTGATTGTGGAAGACGACAGCACCGGCGCCGCACACCTGGAAGCATGCCTGAAGAACCTGGGATATACGGTGTGCGCCGCGGCCTCATGCGGGCGTGAGGCCGTTGAAATCGCCGGGGACGCACGTCCCGACCTGGCCCTGGTCGATCTGGGGCTGGGGGGGGAGGCGACCGGCCCGGAAGTGGCCGAGCATCTCGACAGCCGGTTCGACGTTCCGGTGGTGTACCTGACCGACGAAGTTGAGGGGGACCTGTTGAAGCGGGCGCAGGCGACCCACCCGTTCGGTTACGTGGTGAGGCCGATTGAGGAGCGACAACTGCACCTGAACATCCAGACCGCCGTCTCCATGCACGAGAGGGAAAGCGGTCACGGGGAGACGAAGACCCGGCTGAAACGGATCATCAATAAGTACAAGGATCTGAACCGGCTTATGAAAACCGTGTTCGACAGTATGAGCGAGGGCGTGTTCGTCTTCCGCGACATCACCAGGCTCAAACGGGCGGAAGCCGAGCTGGAAAGGGCGATCGCCACGCACCGCAGCCAGGCCCAGTTCATGGAAACGGTGTTCAACAGCATGGATGAGGGCGTGGTTGCCGTGGATGAAAACGGGCAGATCTTGTTTTTCAATTCGAGTACGCGGCGAATTGGGGGCGACCTTCCGGAGGAAAGAGACATCGGTAAATGGGCCGAAAGGTACGGTGTTTTTCTACCCGATGGAAAAACGCTCTTCCCGTTTGATAAGAGTCCGCTGGATTCTGCGCTCAAAGGGGAGGCAACTGACGAGGTCGAGGCGCTCGTACTCAACGACTTTAAGCCGGAAGGCGTTCATATCAGGATCAACAGCAGGCCTCTGCTGAGAGAAAGGGGTGTTTCGAAAGGGGCCGTGCTTGTCTTCCGCGACGTCACCGGGCTCAAGCGGGCGGAAGCCGAACTGGAACGGACGAAAGCCCGGTCGCAAGACCAGGCCCGGCTGATGGAGACCATTTTCAACAGTATCAGCGACGGCATCGTCGTCGCCGATGCAGCGGGGAAGTTCCTCTACGCGAATCCCGCTGCCGAACAGATTGTTGGCATAGGTACAACAGCCGGAACCCTGGATGAATGGGCTGAAACGTACGGAGCCTACCATCCCGACCGGGAAACACCCATGAAGACGGAAGACCTGCCACTTATGCGAGCCATCCACCGGGGCGAGTCGACGGACGAGGAGGATGTGTTCATACGCAACGAAAAAAAGCCGAACGGCGTCTACATCCGGATGAGCGGACGGCCGCTGCTCGACAATATAGGCGGGATCAGGGGAGGCGTGGTCATTTTCCGCGATGTTACCGAGCGCGTGCTCGCCGAGGAGACATTGGCGCGGGCGTTCGACCAGGGGCGGTTGGAGATGGTCGATACCATTCTCCACAACATCGGCAATGCCATCAACAGCGTCACCACGGGCATCGAGACCGTTCGCCGGCATCTTGTGGATGACCGTGTCGGACGCCGTCTCTCTGCGCTGGCCGATGCAATCAGGGCGCACCGGAACGACTGGATCGATTACATCGCAAACGACCCGCAGGGCCAGAAGGTGATGCCGTTCGTCGTCGAGATTGCCGAAGACTTCGGAAGGCGGAACGACGAACTGATGAAGACAGTCGGTCGGGTGAGGGACCGGGCGAATCGCATCGCCGATATCATCCGCACCCAGAAGACGATCGACAGTGCCAGTATGGATCGAAAGGACATCGAACTTTACGATGCGCTCTCGGGCGCTTTCAGAGTATTGAGAGATTCGCTCAACAAACGGGGCATCCATACCGACGTCGACTGCAAGAACGCACCACAGGAGATTCGCGTCCGGGAGAGCCAGTTTCACCAGATGCTGATTAACCTGGTCAAAAATTCAATTGAAGCCATTGATGAGCTTGCCGCGGCGGAGGGCCTGCAGGAAACGCCCCGTATCGGGATCAGGGCCAGCGCCGAAGACGGTTTTCTCAACCTGGAAATCAGCGACAACGGCATCGGTATCAAACATAAAGACACCAGAGTGCTCTTTGCGCCCGGTTATACCACGAAAGAATCGGGGAGCGGGCTGGGTCTCCATTCGGCGGCCAATTTCGTTATTGCTTCCGGTGGACGGATTCAGCCGTTGAGCGAGGGCACCGGCAGGGGAACGATCATGCGCGTCATGCTGCCGCTTTCCGCGGTGGCTCCTCAGGCAACGGCAGGAAAAAGACGGCCGCGCGTGTTGCCGGACTTTCGCGACTGACCGTCCATGTCCGGAAACCCTGCGGAATCAACCGCCTGAGAACCATTCTCATCACCGATTGCTCTTCCGGAATCGGCTTCGACGCAGCCCATGTCATGTGTTCTAAAACGAGACGTACGTTGCAAATTGCAACAAAATTCATGTTTTTCCTTGGAAGTTTTCTCATAAGTCCATATAAACACGCCATTTATACCCCTCCTCTACAGCTGGAATGCGATCGTTCAGTGGTTTTCGATGACGCATTTTACAACACTCCGAAAACTGACTATCGTTCCCACACATACTCTAACTCCTTTACTTGCAATGAGTTTTCCGTTTTCGCAATCATTGGCACAGATTGTGCTTTTACCTGATGATAATTCGCTCATGAATGCGCTGTCTTCAGGTAACTTGTCAAACTCGTCTGTGGAGAAAATGGATGATGAAACTCGGGAGTCACCAGAACAATCGCGTCCTGATCGTCGACGATCAGCCTGAAATCCACGACGACTTTGTGGAGATGTTGCGGCCCAATATTGTGAAGTCGTCAGTGGACGATCTGGCGGTGGCGTTCTTAAGTGAGAAAGAGGAGAGCTTTCTCCCCGAGTTTGAGTTGCTGCACGCGAACAACGGGGAGGAAGCATGTAAAATCATCCGGGCGGGAAAGGAATCGAACCACCCCATCGCCCTGGCCTACATTGACATCAGAATGCCTCCGGGCATGGACGGCGTCGAAACGATCCGCCGGGTGAGGCAAATCGATCGCGACATCGAAATCGTCATTATGACCGCGTACACCGACAGGTCGCTGCCCGAGATCGTCTACGACATGGAGTTGCTGCACAGCTCTATATCAGAAAGCCTTTCACGCACGAGGAGATCCAGCAGATTACCCTGTCTCTGGTGGGGAAGTGGAATATTGAACAGGAACTGGCGGAGAACCGGCGGCAGATCGCCAACAGCCATCGAAGACTGGAAGCCGTGCTCAATGCCACCGGCGACGCTATTGTGATGCACGACGGCTCCGGACGCCTGGTCGTTGCCAATCAGGTGTACGAGAAGTTGCTGGGTCTGACGGGCAGCGAACTGAAAAAAATTTCGCCGCGCGATCTCGAGGCACGCTTCAAAGAACGGTTCCGGGAACCCGATCTGCGCGACGTGGAGGGAAGGTTTCTTTTCGACAGTGGCAACGTGGTGGAAGCAACCGGCGCGGGCCAAGTGCCGAGGCAGAGGCTGTTTTACCGCTCCACCGCGCCGGTGCGCGACGACCGGGGAGAGGTGATTGGCAGCCTCGTCGTGTACCGGAACGTGTCCAGGGAGATTGAGATCGAGCATATAAAGGCCGAGGTGCTGCGCCTGCGCACCGGGATGGAGACGCCCCGCTCCTTTGCCCGCATGGTCGGCGCCAGCCCCGGAATGCGGCAGGTGTACAGGCTGATGAAGCAGGCCGCCGAAAGCGATATCACGGTGCTCATTCGAGGCGAGAGCGGCACCGGCAAGGAGCTGGTGTCCAGGTCGTTTCACTTCAACAGTTCGCGGAAAAAGGGACCGTTCGTGGCCCTTGATTGCGCCACCATTCCCACAACGCTCATCGAAAGCGAGTTGTTCGGACATGAACAGGGGGCTTTCACGGGGGCGGAGACGCGGCGAATCGGCGCCTTCGAGCGCGCGGATGGGGGCACGATGCTTATCGACGAGATCGGCGATCTGTCTTATGACCTGCAGGGCAAGCTGTTGCGCGTTTTGCAGGAGCGGGAAATCCAGCGGATCGGCGGAACCACGCCCATATCCGTCGATATCCGGGTGATCGTGGCGACCAACAAGGACCTGGAGCACGCGGTAAGGGCAGGCGAGTTCCGCGAAGATCTGTTCTATCGCATCTCGGCCTTCCCCATTGTGATTCCGCCGCTGAGAGAGCGGCGTGAAGATATTCCTCCGCTGGCCAGGCATTTTATGAAGAAATACGCCGAACGGCTGAACAAACCCATAAGCGGCATTGCCAAAGCGGCCATGCGCCTGTTGCTCCAGCATGATTGGCCGGGCAACGTACGGGAACTGGAGAACGCCATCGAGCGCGCCGTGCTGCTGGAGACGGCCCCGGTGCTGCAGGCGGGCAACCTGCCGCCCCGGCTGTCTCCCGTTATTCCTTCCGGACACGGCCGCTCCGCCTCGCCGACGGTCCTGCCGCTGGCTGAGGTCGAGCGACAGGCCCTGCTCCACGCGCTCGAAGTGGCGGGCAACAACGTTACGCGAGCAGCAAGCGTGCTGGGCATCCATCGGGCGACCCTGTACCGGAAGTTGAAGAAATACGGCCTCGCCAGGAATCGAGCGGGGCGCTAACCCGCAGGCGTGGTGGTTGATACCTGCACGGAAATTCATGGTGGCCACCATTTTGCAGGTTGGTGACCCCCATCTGTTTGCCGAAAAGACTTGCAAAACAGCCCCTGTTGTGCTTATCTTGATTTTCCATCGACAGTTTTATCCAGGTTGATTTTTTGATGACGTCGGGGCGTGGCTCAGTCCGGTAGAGCACCTGCTTTGGGAGCAGGGGGTCGTGGGTTCAAATCCCGCCGCCCCGACCAATTCACCATACCAGGCTGTTCTGTACAGCCTGTTTTTTTGGCAAGGCCCTCACGTATGGAAACGGCTGTTCGGATGACGGGCGTCACCAAGACATTCGGTAAGATGACCGCTGTGGAGAATCTGGATCTGGTGGTGCCGCGGGGTGGGCTCTATGGGTTCATCGGGCCCAATGGCGCGGGCAAGACGACTTCGATCCGAATGATTATGTCGATTCTCTTTCCGGATTCGGGCGCCATATCGATGCTGGACCATCCTTCCGCCCTGGAGGCCAAGGACCGGATCGGTTATCTGCCCGAAGAGCGGGGCGTGTACAGGAAGATGAAGGTTCGGGCTTTCCTCAGATATATCGCCCGCCTCAAGGGAGCCGACGAGCCGGGTCTCGACCACCGCATCTCCGAATGGCTGGAGCGGGTCGGTCTTTCCGGAATCGAGGCGAAGCGATGCGACGAGCTTTCAAGAGGGATGTCCCAGAAGGTCCAGTTCGTGTCGGCGGTGGTTCACAAGCCGGACCTGTTGATTCTGGACGAACCCTTCAGCGGCCTCGATCCGGTGAGCATGCGGATGCTTCGCGATCTGATCCTCGAAGAGCACAAACGGGGCGTTACCGTCCTGTTCACCACACACGTTATGCCCCAGGCCGAGGAGATCTGCGAGTACATCGTTATGGTGCACCAGGGCCGCAAAGTGCTGGACGAAGCGCTTTCCACAATCCGAAGCCGGTACGATCCGCGAGCGATTCAGTTTGAGCCGCTGGATCCGGACGCCGATACCAGGTCTTTGATGTCGATACCTGAAGTGGAAAGCGTCCGGGACAAGGACCGAGGCCTGGAGATCGTGCTCCGGGAAAAGACCGACCCGGCCGAGGCGATGCGACGTATTATGGATAGGGTACCCGCCGCACGTATCGAACTCTCCCGTCCGCGACTCGAAGACGTGTTTATTCAGCTGGTCGCAGACGGCACGTCCGCGGATGATGAACAACAGCTGCGAGCGGAACTCCAGAACGCCGAATGGGAAGGGGCATCAATATAAAACGTATTCTCCGAGTCGCACTGCGGGACTTTGTCGCTGTGGTGTGCACGAAGGGCTTCATCATCGGAGCGCTGTCCGTTCCGGCCATGATCGCGGCTATGTTCATTCTGGGGCCCCGATTCCTGCGAATGCTCAAGGACCCGGGCTTTCAGATCGAAGGCGAGTATGCCGTTATGGATCCGACGGGTCTGGTCTTTCCCGAGATGAACCGCGCCCTTGATCCCGAAGCGGTTGCCCGGCGGCGTCTGGAGGCGTTCCGCCGGCGCACGGGCCAGGCGTCGGGACCGGTCCGGGACATGGTCGATGCCGCAGTCGAACGATCGATGAATGAAATGCTGGGACCGGCGCCCAGGGTCCGGTTGATCGCGTTACCCGCCGATACGGACATCGAAGCTGAGAAGGCCTGGCTGAAGGAGGCGTCCGGGGGGCTGCGCCACACCGCGCTGATTGTGATTCACGAGAATGCCGTCGAAGCGTCCGGTCCCGAGTCCGGGTTCGGAACCTACGATCTGTATGTTGCGCCGGACCTCGACGAACGCGACCTGGGCTTCATATACCGCAGCATCCGGGAAGCCATCGTCAATGCGCGGATTTCGGCACACTCCCTGGAACAGGCACGGATCAAGTCCCTTGTGCGGGTTCCGCGACAGCGGTCGATCACGGTGCGCCCGGATGGCGAGCGGCAGACCGTTGGCAGCTTCAATATCTTTCTTCCGGCCGCATTCGGTCTCCTCATGTTCATGGGGATCATGGCAGGCGGCCAGACTCTGCTGACGTCGACGGTGGAAGAGAAGTCAAGCCGCGTTGTTGAAGTCCTTCTGTCGGCAGTGTCGCCGATGGAACTCATGGCCGGCAAGCTGATTGGAGGTGTGGCCATCAGCCTGGTCATGATGGGCTTCTACATCCTGACGGGGATGGCGGTGCTGACATCTCTTTCGCTGTTCGACCTCTTCGATCCCTGGTTGATCCTCTACCTTCTGATCTTCTTCCTCATCGGCTTCTTCGCCATCGGGGCCCTGATGTTGGCCGTGGGAGCCGCCGTCAACGAGATGAGCGAGGCAGGGCCTCTTATGACGCCCCTGGTGTTCGTTACCATGGTTCCCTGGCTCCTCTGGCCGCTGGTATCTCGCAGTCCCAATTCGACGCTCGCCATCTTCTTTAGCTATCTCCCACCCATCAATTCCTTCGGAATGCTCATGCGAATGGCATCCAGCCAGCCGCCGCCGTGGTGGCAGGTGTGGTTGTCCATCGGGGTGGGTGTGGCCTCGGTGGTCGGGGCCGTGTGGGTGGCCGCAAAGGTCTTCAGGATCGGGTTGCTGATGTACGGGAAGCCGCCGAATCTGAAGACGCTGATCCGATGGGTTCGGGCGGCTTGAGACCGGCGCGCACGGAGCGGTCTTATCCGGATGGAGAGTTGAGAGGGTGGGGGGAATACAGCCGGCTGTCACCGGGGCGCGCCCATTGGCGCACGAGGAGGCTCAACCGATCCAGACGAGCCTGTCCCATTTCAGCATATACCGGCAGGAACAGCATTTGCCGCTGGAGGGCCAGCACCCGGGTGGGCACCTGGTCCTGGAGGTCCCGGTGGGGTGGGACAACGCACAGCGACGGCGGCCACAAGTGGGCGTCGAAGCCGGCAGCCCGGAGTTGCTGGCACAGGCCCCCGGCGTTGCCGACCTGGACGGCGAAGAGCCAGTGGGAGTGCTGCGGCCCGTGGCCCGGGCAGCAGAGGTCCGGAGCGCGGCAGCGAAAAGCCGCCGCGGTCCGTTGCCGGCACTCTGTTCTGGCCAGGGCGTCCGAGCGCAGGCGTCTCGACAACAACGACAACAGGGCCGGGCAGGGCTGCTGGCGAAGTTTCTTAAGCAGTCCGTCCCCTATAAAACTGCGCGTGGTGTTGTAGCATAAGGTGTCCTGTGACTTGCCCATCAGCCGCCACAGGACGCACAGGACCGTATAGGGTGCCGGTCTGTTGAGCAGGACGACAATGCCGTATTTGGCCAGGCGCTTGAAAAACTGCCTTCTGCGCTGTACGGGATACGCTTGATGGAGCCTCTGTACCTTTTCCCGCAGGAGGGCATCGCCGATAAAAAGCAGGCCGCCTCCCAGTGCGGTGTTGTGCTTGATGGGACCGAAACTGAACATACGCACGTGGCTGGCTGGATGGCCGGTAAAGCCGTCGCCCCAATAGGCCTGGGCGCAGTCTTCCAACAGTACCAGGCCGTTGCGGCGGGCGAAGCGCACCAGGGGGTGCACCGGGATGCGGGCGCCGAAGAGATGGGTTACCAGCAGGGCGACGGTCTTGTGGGTGAGTCCTCTTTCCAGGCTGTCCGGGTCGGGCTGCAGCGTCAGCGGGTCCAGATCGACCGGCACCGGGACCAGGTCGTGGGCCCGGATGATTTCGAGTATGTCGGGAATGGTGATGGCGGACACCAGAATGTGCGATCCCGGGGGGAATTGGGCAGCCTGCAGGTAGGCGTCAAAGCCGCTGCGGACCGAGAGGAAAAACAGGCCCTGATCGGGTGCAGCCGTGCTCTGCTGGCAGGCCGCGTGGATTTCTGCGCGTTTGTCGGCCATCAGGCATTGGGCCATGCCAAAGAGCAGGTCGCGCCAGCCGATGTCCAATCTTTTTCGGGGGGTCATAACGGTTGTTCCGTTTTAGGGCCGCGCCATTCGATCCGGATTTTGTGGCGCAGGGGCGATGTGCGGAGGCTTGTACGTATCGGGATTTGTGCAGAATTATAATATACGACAAAACATAGAAAAGAAGAAGTCCGACGCGTGTGAGCGGGCGTGTGCGACAATACGAGAAAGCCACCGGGCCTGAATGGCCGGTGGCTTTCTTTTTCCCTTCGTCGCGTGAATGCGCCCCTTCAATAGACCCAATACGGAAGATTCTGCAATCATTCTGAATTTTGGGGTTGACATTTAACCGTTTAAAGCGTATTATGTCATATCCAGATATTTTGTTTATAAAACACTCAGAATATATACCAAACTAAAAAGGTGTGTGGCGCTTTATCCCGGGATACGTTTGCAGGATCGAATAAGCTGGAGGTCCACGAAGTATTCCCGGATTCCAGGCACGCTTTGAAGGCCCAGGGATAACCGATGGTCAGATCCGTATTCATAGCTCTGGTGGGGGTTGCCCTGGTGGGCGTGGCATCTGCGCAGCCCGGGGTCGGTGACGCCCGTGGCAAATACCGCGATGTTTCGCGCGTTGTGTCGGTGGGCGGTTCGCTGACTGAAATTGTCTACGCCCTGGGTGCGACGAACGGGCTGGTGGGAACGGACACGTCGAGCGGGTACCCGGAAGCGGCGACCCGGCTGCCCCAGGTGGGCTATCAGCGCCGGCTTTCGGCCGAGGGGGTACTGTCGCTCAACCCAACGCTGGTACTGGCCACCGATGACGCCGGCCCGCCCGCGGCGATCGCGCAGATCCAGTCGGCCGGGGTGTCGGTCATGGTGGTGCCTAACGCACGAACGCCCGAGGGAGTCAAGGCAAAAATCCGTACAATTGCCAGGGCGTTGGGCCGTGAGGAAAAGGGAGAGGAATTGGCGCGGGACCTGGACGCGGACCTGCTGCAGGCGAGGGAGTTTGTAGCCGGAGCCAGGAAAAAGCCAAGGGTTCTTTTTATTTATGCACGGGGTCAGGGCACAATGATGGTATCCGGTTCCGGCACGTCGGCGGACACGATGATTCAGCTTGCAGGCGCGGTCAATGCCGTTTCGGGATATGAGAATTACAAACCCCTTACGGCCGAGGCCGTGGTGGCCGCCGCGCCCGACGTGATCCTCATGCTTTCGTCCGGGCTGGACAGCATCGGGGGCGTGGACGGCCTCCTCAAAGCGCCCGGGGTCGCGCTCACACCTGCCGGACAACATCGTCGGATCGTGGCGATGGACGGTCTTTACCTGCTCGGGTTCGGCCCGCGCACGGGAAAGGCCGTGCTGGAACTGGCACGGGAATTTCATCCGGAGACAAGGGTGTCCGAGGATCAATAACGTGAGTGTCACCGACGAGATTTCGTCCCGCCAGATCCCGAAGACAGCCGAAGCGGGCGTTGCTGCGGGCCGTCCGGACCGGCGCAAGCAACGCGCAGCCGTGGTTCTGTCCGGATTGGCCGTGCTGCTCGTCGGGATGACGGTCGCTTCTGTCGGCGTCGGTGCGGTCGCCGTTTCTCCGGGCCAGATCCTGGCCATCTTCAGCGACCGGATCGGCCTGTGGCTGCCCTGGGAGTTCCAGCACCAGCAGGAGGCGGTCGTGATGGCGATTCGGCTTCCGAGGGTGTTGCTGAATGTGCTGGTCGGCGCGGGGCTTTCCGTTTCCGGGGCGGCGATGCAGGGGCTTTTCCGCAATCCGCTTGCGGACCCGGGCCTGGTGGGGGTGTCGAGTGGGGCGGCGCTGGCTGCGGTCTCCGTGATCGTGCTGCCCGCCACAGTGCTGGGGGGGCTCTCTTCCGCGCTGGGGTTGTTTACGCTTCCCCTCGCGGCGTTCGCCGGCAGCGTCGTGACAACGGTGATCGTGTACAGGCTCTCCAGCGTGCAGGGACGCACCGTGGTGGCTACCATGCTGCTGGCCGGAATCGCCGTGAACGCGCTGACGGGTTCGGTAACAGGCCTGCTGACCTTTGCGGCGACGGACGAGCAACTTCGAAATATCACGTTCTGGAGCCTGGGCAACATGGGTGGGGCCACGTGGACATCCGTGGCCTCGGTGGCGCCTTTTATCGTGATCTCCGTGAGTCTTCTGGTCCGATACGCCAGGCCTTTGAACGCCTTTCTGCTGGGAGAGGCCGAGGCGGGCCATCTCGGCGTGCCGGTGCAACGCATGAAACGTGAGATCGTGGCACTGACTGCCCTGGCCGTGGGCGCGTCGGTCTCGGTCACGGGCATCATCGGGTTCGTGGGGCTGGTCGTACCCCACCTGCTTCGCCTTACCGTGGGGCCGGACCACCGCTATCTGATGCCCGGTGCGGCGCTCCTCGGTGCGGCGCTCCTGATGGGAGCGGACCTTGCCGCACGCACGGTCGTATTGCCGGCGGAACTGCCCATCGGCATTGTGACGGCCATTGTCGGAGCGCCCTTTTTTCTGTATCTGTTGCTGCGCAGCAAGCAGACGATGCAACTCTTATGATCGAAGCGGAAGAGGTCTCTGTTCATATCGGCCAAAAGGCCCTGCTGAATCGTGTCAGCATCCATGTCCGACCGGGTGAAATCGTTGCCGTCGTGGGTCCTAACGGGTCGGGTAAGACCACGCTTTTCAGAGTGCTGTGCGGCGACCTGTCGCCCTCGATGGGCGCGGTCTGGCTGGAAGGCCGGCCGCTCGAAGATTGGGCCTCGACCGAACAGGCTCGAAAACGCGCGGTGCTCCCGCAAACTGCCACCCTGAATTTCCCGTTTACGGTTCTCGAGGTTGCGGTTATGGGCCGAATGCCCCACCTGGAGGGCACGGAAGGTTTTAAAGACTACGCGATTGCGCGCGTCGGTCTGGCCATGGCGGGCGTCGGCGACCTGGAAGACAGGATCTACCCGACGCTGTCGGGGGGTGAGCAGCAACGCGTGCAGTTTGCGCGTGTTCTCACGCAGATTGGAGAGCAACCGCCGGATGGCAGGCGATACCTTCTGCTGGACGAACCGACCTCCAATCTGGACCTCGCGCACCAGCACCGCATCCTGGCTACGGCTCGGGACTTCGCCTGCGAGGCGACGGGGGTGCTGGCCGTGCTTCACGACCTGAACCTGGCCGCGCAGTACGCAGACCGCGTCCTTGTGTTGAAAGAAGGCGAAGAACTGATCACCGGCGGACCGGCGGACGTGTTCACGGAGGGAGTCATCGAACAGGCATTCGACGTCAGGGTGCAGGTGATCCCCCACCCGACGCTGAAATGCCCGCTCATCGTTCCGCTGCCGGATTCTTGCGGGAAACCATCGGTACCTGATGAAAAGAGGCGCGACGGGCTGGTACCTATGTCCACGAGAAATGCGTAAACATCGCTGATTTTCAAGAAGATACGCAGTTCGTACGTTGAAAGGGGCTACCGGTGATCAATTGCGAGATCGAAGACCGATAGCCCGGGAGACGACAACGGACCTTCCAGAGAAGGAAGCCGATGTGCATCTCATTACCCAAAATAATCCATGCGGGATTTGGAGACAAGTGGAATCTTCAGAAGCTGATCGATAAGCCAGGGGAGCGTTCCGTGAGATACAATCTATTGAATGCAGTAAAATGGGTGGGATGGTTTGTGTTTGTGATCTGCCTGTGCATTGACGGTGTGGCAAACGACACCACCGGTCGTATCGATGGCGTGGTGCAGACCGAAGGCGGGATGGCCCTGGCCAACGTCAATGTTATGGTCGCGAATACGCCACTGGGAACCGTGAGTTCCTCCACCGGGCGTTTTTCCCTGATCGGCATTCCTCCGGGCGAAAATACCGTTGTCGCAAGTCTTGTAGGCTATCGGACCGCCCGGCAAGAGGTTGATATTGCGCTCAATACCGTCTCCAGGATGACCATAGTGTTGACGCCAGAGACAACCGCTCTTTCCCCGATTGTCGTCACCGGTACCAGGTCAGCCCAGAGCATAGAAGACACGCCCATCCAGACGCAGGTTATTACCAAAAGAGAAATCGATGCATCAGGTGTGGTGCATCTGGGAGGCCTGTTGGCTGAACAGACCGGGCTTGCCGTTATATCCGACCATGGAACGGGCGTTCAAGTGCAAGGATTTGATCCCGATTATACGCTTATTCTCGTAGATGGCGAACCCATTATCGGGCGTACGGCGGGAACACTCGACCTGGACCGCTTTCTGGTGAACAATATCGAGCAAGTGGAAATCGTCAAGGGGGCAACATCGTCACTGTATGGCAGCGAGGCCCTTGCCGGTGTGATTAACCTCATTACACGAATGCCTGAAAAACCGTTTTCCGCGTCTGTGCGTCCACGCTATGGCAGCTTCGGCACTCTAAATTTTACCGGCGAATTGGAAACCCGGCAACGGGATGTCGGACTATCGCTATTTCTGGACAGAAGCCAGAGTGACGGATATGACCACACCCCCGAAACGGTTTCGCCAACCGCGCCTGAATACGTCACCTACACGGTGAACCCCAAGGTCGTGTACCAGCCCAATCGTCGAATCACCCTATCCCTTGCGGCAAGGGCGTTCTGGGAGAACCAGTACAGTCCGGAGGAGATCCGCTCAGGCAACACGACCGAATTCCTGGATGTGGATGCGCGACTGAAGGATTGGAGTATAAATCCCAGGATCGTTTTTCAGTGGACCCCCAGCCTCCGGATAACGGGAAAGTTTTATACCGCCAGGTACCACACCAGAAGCGAGCGAACCCATCGCAACGGTGGTGACGTGTACTCTCTTGCGACTTTTGACCAGAACTATCACAAAGCCGAATTGCAAGCCCAAACGCTCATAGGAAAAACAAACCTGGTTACGATGGGCGCAGGAGGCGTTTGGGAATCGGTCAAGGCAGACCGTATCACAGGTGGACGGCAAACCTCCCGCAGCGCCTTCGCTTTTCTCCAGGAAGAATGGTTGCCCACTGCCTGGCTTGACGTTGTCGTCAGTGGCCGCGTCGACGCGCACAGCGATTATGCAACCCGTTTGAGCCCCAAAGCTGCTCTCCTCATCAAACCTTTCCCATGGCTACACCTCCGCGGCTCCATCGGGAGTGGTTTCAAAGCGCCCACCTTCCAGCAATTGTACCTGGATTACACAAATCCTTCAGTGGGTTATTCCGTCCTGGGGTCCACATACGTTCGCGAAGGCATGGTGTTGCTGCAACAGGAAGGTCATATTGCCGCTGCGTTACAGGATGTTGCATCATTGGAACAAATAAAAGCTGAAAGCTCGGTTTCGTTTAACGGAGGAGTTGAGATCGCACCACAACGTCGCGTATCCGCTGAAATCAATTTTTTCCGCAACAATGTGCAGGATCTCATCGAGGCCTCGCCCATTGCGCGTAAAAAGAGTGGCCGAAGCGTGTATACCTATTTCAATCTCAATCGCGTCTTTACCCGTGGCATGGAAAGCAACCTCACGGTACACCCGTTTTCAGGAGCGTCGTTATCGGCAGGCTATCAATATCTGGAGACAGGAGATGAAGAGGTTCTGGACAAACTCGAAGAGGGTCAGGTTGTTAAAGTTGACACTGAGACCAACAAGCTGCGCCGCGTTGAGGTTTCCGAATACGGCGGTTTGTACAACCGCTCAAAACACACGGCCACGCTGCGCTTCTTTTATCGGAACGAGGAACTCGGTTTCAGTGGCAGTTTGCGCGGGGTATATCGGGGGCGATACGGTTATCAGGACCGCAACCTGACGACCATCCTGGACGCGCCGGAAGAGTACGCGCCAGGCTACGATCTCTGGCACATATCACTCTCTCAACAAATACATAAAGTCGCAAGGATTCGATTGGGTGTCCTGAACATCTTCGATGAAAAACGGCTGGACTATGTTCCCTCGCTGCCCGGCCGAACCCTGTACGCAGAGTTGACCAGGAGCTTCTGATGACCTTCAAACTTTTCCATTTACATAGCGGGAGGTTTATGAACGGATTTTCTTTGTGCATTATCCTTCTGGTGCTCGCGCTGCCTGTGAACATCATGGGCCACAAGTCAGCACCCAAAATGAAACTCACGGGATACGGCGAACTCATCTATTCGCATTTCGATTACGGCCCCGACCAGAAGAGCAGCCCAACGGGTTCGCCGCCAGACAGCCGCGCGACCATTGACATTGCGCGTCTGGCACTCGAACTGGAAGCCCGTCTGCTGCACGGTGTCGAATTGGAAGTTGAAGTGGAAATCGAACACGGCGGTACCGGGGGTGCCCTCGAAATTGAATACGAGGAATTTGGCGAATACGAAACCGAAGTGGAAAAAGGCGGTGAAGTTGTCCTCGAAGAACTCTACGTCGAGCGCGAATTCAGCGACGCTTTCAACGTCCGCCTGGGCCACTTCTACGTTGCTGTGGGCCTCACCCAGGAGCAATACCATCCCACGGATTTTTTCGGAACCCGCCGTCCCGAATCAGAAACCGCTGTTATTCCGACAATATGGCACGAAACCGGCATTGAAATCGGCGGCCGTATCAATCGTCTGAGCTACCAATTTCAACTCGTCAACGGCCTGGACGCCACGGGTTTCAGTTCACAAAACTGGATTGTGAGAGGCCATCAAACGCGCTTTGAGGAAGTTCGCGCATCAAACATGGCCCTTGCGGGTCGGTTGGACTACCGTCTCGTTGATGGTCTTACCTTTGGCGTATCGGGCTATCGCGGCAACAGCGCCGATAACCGTCCCAAACCCGACATGAAAGACGTGGATGCCTATGTATCCATCTTTGATGTCCACGCTGTGTTGCGATACAATCGCTTCCGCGCACAGGGTATGTATCTCTACGGACGTCTGCAAAACGCGGCTATTGTGAGCCAGCACAACCGATCGCTGTCCAATAATCTCGATGTGTTGCGCACACCCGTTGCCAGTGCAGCGTATGCGTCTTATGCCGAAGTCGGTTGCGATATCCTGCCCTTTTTCACATCGCGCCAGGCAGAGCAACTCTACCTGTTTCTGCGTTTTGACAGCTATGACACAATGGCCAGAGTGCCGCAGAACTTTTTTGACAATCCGCGCTTCAAACGTCGTGTCTACACGTTTGGCCTCAACTACGTTATGGACAACGCCGTTGTTCTCAAAGGCGACTATGCCATGCGTCGCCTGGGTGCTTCAAAATTCAACGGTGAAAATACAGCCAGTCTCGCAGTTGGTTTCCAATTCTAAATTTTATTGGAGGAATACCCATGAAACACGTCAAACTCGTACTCGGTCTCATCCTCGCCATTTCACTCGCTGCATGCGGCAAGGACGAAAATCCCGTTGCGCCTGAACCGGAACCGGATCCCGGATTTGATTTTTCACCTATTTTAACCGATTTTGCCGATAAGACGGTTATCCCGATCTATAAGGATCTTTCCGACAAGGCTTCGGAACTCCTCGTCGCCGTTCGCAACCTCCGGGCCAATCCATCGCCTGCCACGTTGTCAACCGCCCGTGCAGCGTGGGTGGCCTCGCGCTCACCCTGGGAAAGAAGCGAGGCGTTCTTATTCGGACCGGTCGACTTTAAGGGTTATGATCCGGCACTGGATAGCTGGCCCGTAAACCGCGCGGACCTGGAAGCTGTCTTATCGAGTAGCGATCCCTTGACCAAAACATCCGTCAATAACCTCGAAAATACGCTCAAGGGATTTCATACCATTGAATTCCTGCTCTATGACGAGGGTGGCAGCAAAACCATCGATGATTTCACTGAGCGTCAATACGATTATCTGGTCGCGGCGACGGAGTTGCTTGATGATGCAGCCACCGCGATGCACACCGACTGGAGCGCATCAGGCGGCAACTTCCGCGCTCAAGTCGTCAACGCGGGCGTGGGCAGCAACACCTACACCACGCGAAAAGCAGCCGTTCAGGAAATGATAAATGGCATGGTTGGCATTGCCGATGAAGTCGGAAACGGAAAAATTGCCGACCCCTTTAACGAAAATGATACGCGTCTGGTCGAATCGCAATTCAGCTTTAATTCTCTCCTCGATTTTCAAAACAATATCCGCGGGATATGGCATGTATACACCGGCGGGTACAATGTTGAAGCAGTGGGCCTCGATTTCTTCGTCAAGAGCAGGGACGCTGCTCTCGACCAGCGTTTGCAAAACGAAATCAAGACGGCCATCGAGGAAATCGGCAAAATCTCCTTCCCGTTCCGAGACGCTCTGACCACTGATGCCGCGCAGATCACGGCGGCCCAACAGGCCATTGCAAAGGTGCAACAGACGCTCGAAGGCGATGTGTTGCGCCTGGTAAACGCGGAGCCATAAGCCGCCGCGTGCAAGCGAAAAGGTGGCGGTCCAGGCGGGTTCGACCAACGCCGACCGGCGCGCCGACCACTGGGGTTTGAAGACAGCTTCTGAGATCAAGATTTTGTACTCGTGAAAATCTATAGCCAAATTTCAGGTGCTATTGTCGCAATGCTGTTCGTCTCTGCATGTGATAGCGACGACCCGGTTGCACCTATTTCCGACGATGACAAAGCCCTGTCTGGCGGGCAGGCAACGGTTTTTGACGCATCCAGTCAGGCTTTTGAAATGCCCATCCCAACGCTCTCGCCGGACGAACTCGACAAGTTTTTTGCAGGGGATACCGCCTTTGAACAGGTCTTTGTCACACCGCCCGCTGATGTAAACCCCGGCGCAGGTCCCGTGTTCAGCCAAACATCCTGCGTGGGATGTCATTTGCGCGACGGGCGGGGGCGCGGCGCATTTGGCACTGAGCCGCCCTTTGTCGGTTCTATGCTTATGCGGGTCAGTCTTCCCGGGCACACCCCGCAGGGCGGCCCTGTACCTGTTCCCGGCTTTGGCGTACAACTCGGCGACCGTGCAAACTTTGGCGTTAAACCCGAAGCGCGTGTTCAAGTCAGCTCTTTTGAATCCGTAGAAATATTAGCCGGTGGCGAAGAGGTTTACTTAAAACACCCCATCTACGACATTGTTAATCCATATCAACCATTGCCCGCAGGGGTTCTTCTATCGGCGCGCATGGCTCCGCCCGTATTTGGACGCGGCCTGTTGGAAGCTATTTCCGAGTCTGACATTCTCGCCCTATCAGATCCCACAGATGTCGATGGAGACGGCATATCGGGCCGCCCCAATTATGTGTACAATTTCCGAACGGGTCAAAGAGAACTCGGACGCTTTGGCCTGAAAGCCAACAATCCCGATCTTTTGCAGCAGGTTGCTAACGCGTACAACGAGGACATGGGCGTTACCAGTCCCTACTTTCCCCAGGAATCAGTATGGGGACAAACTCAGTACGACGGCCTCAACGACGATCCGGAAATCGGGCAGAAAACACTGGACATCACCACGTTTTACATCCAAACGCTCGCTGTACCTGCGCGGCGCGATTGGAATGATCCCCAGGTATTGCGCGGTGAAAATCTCTTTGCATCGACGGGTTGCGCAGCCTGCCATACCACCACGTTTCGAACGGGCAACCACAGCATCGCGTCATTATCAGGCCAGATCATTCACCCCTATACTGATTTGCTGCTGCACGACATGGGCGACGCGCTTGCCGACAATCGCCCGGACTTCGAAGCCGATGGGCGCGAGTGGAAAACGCCCGCGCTGTGGGGCATTGGACTCACAGAAACCGTCAATGGCAGTCCGCCGGGATACTTGCACGATGGCAGGGCAGCAAGCCTGCTCGAAGCCATTATGTTTCACGGCGGTGAAGCTGAACGGTCGCGCGAAGCCGTGCGCAAACTATCCAGAGCAGACCGGGAGGCATTGCTCGCCTTTTTACGATCGTTGTAGAACGCCCGCCTGGCTCGATGAAAAACGGCCGGACTGTGTTCCCTCGTTGCCCGGCCGAACCCTGTACGCAGAGTTGACCGGGAGCTTCTGAGCACGTTCAAACTTTTCCAGGGAGAATGCCATGAGAATTTTACACCTGTTTTTCTTTTGGTTTGTCGTTTTTGCAACCGTTCCACTTGCGGCACAAGCATCGCCCAATGCCGATTTTGACGGCAACGGCAAAGTGGACTTTCAGGATTTTGTTCTGTTTGCGCAGGTATTCGGAACAACAGAGGCCCGGTATGATCTTGACAACAATGGCACCGTTGATTTCCCGGACTTTGTAATATTCGCCCGGGCATTCGGTAGCGAAGCCGCACCCGCCCCTGCGCCAATTACAACGCTGACGGAGGTGGTCGTTCGCGATGTTCCCGCCGACACGGGGAACGTGGGCGCCTTCACGTTCTACAGCCTGCGGGACAGTTCTATTGTCTCGCAGGCGGATTCCAATTCCACGAAGTGGGACCTTGCGTTCAAGTCCACAACCGTGCTGATCAACAACGGCAGCAGCGGTCCGGGCGAGGGCGGGGCGATTGTGCTCACGGCGACGGACTACGATACGCTGTCGATGGCGCCTGATTCGGAATACATGGTTGATCAGGAGGGAATACCCGCTATTGCACCAAGGTCGTGGTATACGTATACGGGGCCGCCGAGCCACCAGATTCTGATGAATCCAGGGGTTGTGCTGGTGGTTCGCACCGCCGACGGACGTTATGCCAAACTGAAATTTACGAGCTATTACAGAGGTGGTGAGGCCGTGCCGTCTGCCGACGCACAATCGCGTTTTTACAATTTTGTTTACACGTTTCAACCCGACGGGTCACGTTCGTTTCGGTGATTGAAACATAAAGAGAGGAGGCTTGTTATGGTGGCTGTTGCAAATCGCATTTTTGTGAATCCGGAATATGCCGAGGCCTTCGAAGAAAGGTTCCGCAACCGCGCGCATCTGGTGGATGGAATGCCGGGGTTTATTTCCAACAAAGTATTGAGGCCCACCAAAAGTGGCCATCCTTACATTGTGCTTACCTTTTGGGAATCGCGCAAGCATTTCAAGAATTGGGTGAATTCAGAGGAATTCCAGAAGGGCCACGCCAGATCGGGGTCGTTGCCCAAAGAGGCATTCATGGATTCAAGCCAGCTGGAGATTCACGAGGTTTTTCTGGATACCGAACGGGAAACTGCGGAGGTGGTTTGACCGGACGGTTCCATGAGCGGTCCGGGTCCCTCGTTGGGCAAGTGGAGCGGCTGCATCACGCGTCACGGCGGCGCACCCTTACTCGTTCCGGCTGAAATCGAGTTTGCCTGCTTCGCCCGCGCGGTCGCTATCACCGTCCTGGACATTTTTTGGGAGGATCGCCACAGAAAGGAGGCGCTATGGACCGACGCGCATCCCCAACGGGGTGCGTAGCCTCAGATTGCTCAACGCAGGCTACAGTCCGCATATTGAAAAAGGCTATTGGTGATCAACCGCCAGATCGAAGACCAATAGCCCGGTGAACGACACCGATTCTTCTTGGAAAAGAAGCCGGTGCGCGTCCTTCTGTACCCCAAGATAACCGGCGCCGTGTGCGAATGCAAGCGAAATCTCCACGCGTCGACCGGTAAGGAGGAGGAATTGACACCGTATCTACGGTTCTGTCGAGTGGCTGCTGGCAAGCGCGCAAACGGGAATCCGTGAAATGCGGAGCGATTTGAAGCGCGCGTACGCAATCGTGCATTATCCATAGACGGGATGCAGGAGTTTATGTCCCAAAACCGACCGAGATCCAAAACGAGGGGGTTGAAAGAGATGCCACGCACAGTCGTTGTTTTCTGTTTGATGTTGGGTCTATTGGCTTACATCCAAAAGCCAGCAATTGCACAAACAAACACCATTCACGGTCAGGTTTCCACCACCGATGGCTCGCCCTTATCCGGTGCCAACGTCGCGTTAAAAAACACGCGTATCGGTACAGCCACTGACCGGACTGGATATTTCATTCTGACCAGCGTGCCTGTGGGCGAACAGACCGTCGTCATAAGTTTTGTGGGCTATAAGACCGTAGAGCAGCATCTTTTCGTTTCGGAAGAAGAAACACCTCGGCTCGATATCGTCTTAACCGAGGACTCGCCTTACATCCTCGATGAGATTACAGTCGTCGAAGAAGGTTATGCCTCAGACCGCACCACAGCGACGCGCACCAACACCGCTTTACGCGACCTCCCCCAATCCGTCCAGATTCTCAACGGCGATCTCGTCGAAGACCAGGGGCTGACTTATCTCACAGACGCGCTGCAAAACGTCAGCGGAGTGAATCCCTTCAGCGAATATCTCGACTTCAACATGCGTGGCTTTCGCACCTCTGGAGACGGCGCGGTCAAGCAAAATGGTCTCAACCAGGTGCACGGGTTCTTCCAGCGTATGCGCCTCGAAAATGTCGAACGCATAGAAGTCGTCAAAGGGCCTGCCGGCGCCCTCTACGGCCAATCGCGTCCAGGTGGGTTTATCAACGTCATCACCAGACAACCGAGTCCCCGGAGAAAGAACGAGCTCAAGCTTACCCTCGGTTCCTACTCCAAGGCTCAGGCAAACTTTATTTCGACCGGTCCCTTACCCGTACCACCAGGGGTTGGCAAACTGCTCTACCAGATCAACGCCGGCCACTCGAACGACCGTGGATTTCGGAAACACGAAAAGTTCGTTCACTCCTCGTTCAACGGAGCGCTCACGTGGCTGCCTACGGACGGCACTTCCATTACGCTCGGCGGTGAGTGGTTCAATGAACTGAACCGGGGTCACCGCAATCGAGGTGTGCCTTTCTTCAATGGCCAACTCCTGAACCTCCCCATCGACTATACCGTAAACGAACCGGATGACTTTATCGACATCGAAGCCTACGTCTATCGCCTGCGTGCAGATCATCGATTCTCAGATCGGCTGAAGTTCGACCTTTCGGCCAGCTACCTAACCAACCAGCGGCGCCAGGAATACCACGAACCTCGGGGTCTGCTCGCCGACGGCCAAACCATGAAGCGCGAGTTTCGAGACCAATACCGCGAAAAGCAGCAAACCGCGGTCAATGCGAATCTGGTCTACAATTTCGATGCTTCATTAACCCAACACACGGTGCTCTCCGGTTTGGAATACACCCTCACCGAAGGCCTCAATCGCTTTGGCACCGCGCGGGATTCCAGCCGAGGAGGGCCGGTGCCCAACATCAACATCTACAATCCAGTCTACGGGCCCGAGGACCTGCCGCTGAAGTTCTCCTATTACGGTGCGGACATTCCTTCTGGCATTTTTCGCCTGAGAACCTCTGTCAACAACCGCATCTTCGCCTATGGTTTCTACCTGCAGGACCAGATCGACCTTGGCAAAAAGCTCAACGTGCTGTTGGGGGTGCGCTACGACTCGTTTGAAGACAAAGCCCAAAGCGGGTCCAACAATCAAGCCAATGACGCGCAGTGGTCCCGGCGCGGCGGGGCCGTTTTCAAACCCACACCGTCGGTTTCCACCTATGTGAGCTACAGTGAAGGATTTGAGCCCGTCAGATCCAGCTACACATTTGACCCCGCCCGATACGGGGGTCCTTTTGATCCCGAAAACAGCTGGACGATAGAAGGCGGCGTCAAAACCACGTTTCTGGATAGCCGTTTCAATGCCACCGTCGCGCTGTATCACATCACCAAGGAGAACGTGATCCTCAGGGATCCCAACCCACCCGAAAATATGCCGGACCGCAGGGTCCAGGTCGGCGAAATTCAAAGCCAGGGCTTTGAAATCGACATGGCGGCCCTCATCAATGACCGCTGGAGCCTGCACGGAAGTTTCGCACACAGCTTGAAAGCCGAAATCACCAAAGACACCAACCCGGCCAACATAGGCAAACTCAACCAGGGCAATCCCAAAAACAGTATGGGATTCTGGACGCGCCACAATGTGCGGATCTCTGATGAGACCCAGCTGGGCTTTGCGCTCGGTGGCAGTTATGTCAGCGAACGGTTTACCTTTACGGCCGGCGATAATCTGCCCGAATATTTCGTGGCCAACGGCGGCATTTTCATTCGACACGACCGGTTTAACATCACCATCAATCTGCACAACCTCCTGAACAAAGAGTACTTCCCAGGCGGATATGGCGGTCGCATCGGTGGGTTCAGGGGAACTCCCAGAAGCTTCGACGTCACGGTGCGCTACGGATTCTGACATTTTTCAGACGGACAGTATCGCGCGTGCGGTCCTCCTCTGCCTTGTCCACCTCGACCGAACGCGCTTTGCACGAATTCCTTCTTCGATGGTTCAAAGATCCTGTGAATGCGTCGGATGCGGACCAGCGGTCCAACGTCCATGAACTGGCGCAAGATTCTCTTTCGCCTGCACGGCTGGTTAGGGCTCAACATCGGCTTGCTGCTTTTCGTGGTCTGCTTTTCCGGGTCATTTGCCACTTTATCCCACGAAATAGACTGGCTGCTCAATCCTGCGATGCGTTCTGAAACCCGGAACGAGCCGTACAATTGGACGGCCATGTATGACGCCGTAACGAACGCTTTTCCGGGCGGTGTCATTTCGGGCATCTACGCGCCGGTGGGCCATGGGTTTGCCGCGCTGGCTTACGTGAGCTTTACAAATGGACAGAGCCGAAAAGCCTATCTCGATCCATACACGGGGGCGCTGCAAGGGCATACCAATTTTTTCACTGTGCAGCGTTTCTTTCGGACCTTTCACCGGCGTTTCTTCGACGGCAAGCGCGGCATCGTCATCGTTACCTTAACCGCGTTCATCCTGCTTGTATCCGGTCTCTCCGGGTTCTGCTTTTACAGGGGGTGGCTCAAACAGCTGTTCTCCTTGCGCACAGACCGAGGACCGCGAAGGCTCTGGTCGGACCTGCACAAAACCACGGGGATCTGGACGCTTCTTTTCTCACTCCTGATCGCCTTCACCGGTGTGTTCTATTTTATTGAAGTCTGTTTTCAAACAGCAAACAACTACAAAGCACTTCTTCCACCGCCGTTACCAAAAATCGATAAAAGATCGCTCGGCACATATGGACCACAGCCCAGGCTGCGATCCCCCAATGAATACGCAGACCTTGCCCGAGAGGCGTTTCCCGGCCTGGAGATTCGGTCCGTTCGCATGCCGACTCGAGTTGGATCACCCGTCTATTTCGACGGGCAAGCGGGCAATCCGCTTATCCGGGATCGCGCCAACAAGGTCCTCCTGCATCCTTTCACGGACGAAGTCATTGCCACGCAACACGGTTCAGATCTCGCGTTCGTGCCATTCATCACGGACCTCGTCAATCCCCTTCACTTCGGCTATTTCGGGGGTATCGGAACCAAAATCCTGTGGTGTGTCTTCGGAGTGGCTCTGTCGTTCTCGATCCTGGTAGGCACATATCTGTGGGTGGTACGCACCCTACCGCGGCGTAACGCCGGTGGGGGTCACGTCTTCCCGTGGTTACGCGGCGTCACCGTGTCATTCACCCTCACGCTGGCATACTTTGTGGTTGTACTGTTCTCCACAGTCGAAGGCATTCAAAAGTATGGCAAGCAAGACCCCCCACCCTTTGTCCTCACCGAGCAGCCCGTCGGCCCTTACCAATTGAGAGTTTCCTGCGCCACACCCTGCGATCCCAAAAAAGGCATGAAGATCTCCGCAAGATTCCTGGGAGAGGGGCTTCCCAACTACAAACAGGTCTCAGTCGGCGAATTGGAGGGCGAATCGGTCACCATGAAAGGAGTCGCGGTCGCACCAGTTGCGACCCTGAAAGCAGAACCCGGTGCCGCACTACAGCTCCGAATCACAATGTGGGACGATTCCACTTATGAAGCCATATTTCCAGGACCAGACGTGATTCAGGACCCCCAAATGCCGTACTCACCTTGGCCCGATATACCAACGGGTGTCTGGGGCACAATTTCAATCTTCACGGCCCTCACACTCGGTGCCATCATCGGCTGGTTCAATTTCATATTACGCGTCGCCGGCAGCGGGCATCGGCGCAGCTTAGAATTGCGCTTGATATAAACAGCGGAATCGACTATATCCTATTTCTCACCGGTCTTCCGGATTGTATAGCGCTTTCAGACGGCGTATGTACTCCCGGTCCCGTTTCTGGATTGCCCTGTCAAATTTTTCCGGGTCGACAAACCACGGCCTTCCTTCGGCCATGCGCTCCGTGATTTTCTGGGCCGCTTCGTCGAGGGGTTCGGTTGTCTGTCGAGTTTGCAGAGCCGAGTGTGCGTCGGCCGGCCATTTCCAGACGCCGGACAGGTCGTAGTGTCCCATCGGACCTTCATGGGGCATACGGAAGCCAAAGGTGGATTTGACTCCAAGTTCGATTTCTTCGGCGGTTGCCACGCCTTCTGCCCACAATCGATTGGCTTCTTGCGTCATGGCGCCCTGTATCCGGTTCAGCAGGTATCCCGGCAACTCTTTGAGTACCCGGATAGGCACTTTTTTCATTTTTTTCATGAGGTCGCAGATGGTGGCGTAGGTGCTGTCTGAGGTGCCGGGACCTTTCGCCACCTCCACCCCGGGTACGATGTGCGGCGGCGTAAAATAGTGGGTTAATCCGATTTTGTCCTGTCGCTTGACATCGGCGCCTATGTCGCTGAGCACCAGCCCCGAAGTGTTGCTGACGATGATGGTATGCGGCGGGCACAGTTCATCCAGTTTGTTGAAGATTTCCTGTTTGTCTTTTAACCGCTCGACAATAGCCTCGGTGATGAAATCGGCATGCGCAGCGACCTCTGCCAGATCGGTGGTGGTGGTTATTCTGTTGCGTGTGCCGTCCGCTTGCTCCCGGGTGATCAGTTCCTCTTCGACAAAGAGCCGCATGGCAGATTCCACATGGTTCATTGACTGGTTCAGGATTTCATCGCTCAGGTCACTCATAACGGTGGGGTATCCGTTAAGTGCAAAGTTGATGGCGATACCGAAGCCCATTGTTCCACCGCCGATAACGCCTGCTTTTTTGATGTCTGCCAGGTCCATGTGATTCCTCCTGAAAAGAAGGGCGCCGCGGGGAAGGCGGGGGAGTGGAGCGGGGCTGAAGACTCAGTCCGGAACCCACGCTTCAGGCGCAATGCCTTCGACGTGCGTTTTGACGTCGACAACCGCCGGTTTTCCCGCGGCAACCGCCTGGTCGAGCGCACCGGCAAGTTCGCCGGGTTTGTGGACTGTGATGCCGAAACACCCCATCGATTCGGCCATTTTGGCGAAGTTGGCATCGGGGAAGAGCCAGAGTTCATCGGAGCCGGGGGTCCGCCCACCGTAGACGGACTCCACGCCGCGCTGTTCCTGGTTCAGGGAGTGATTGTTGTTGATCAGGGTCACTGTGTGAATCCCATATTTCATGGCGGTATCCAGCTCTGTCATATGATACCAGATGCCGCCATCGCCGGTGAAGCAGAACACGGGCCTGGAAGGATGGGCACATTTGGCGCCCATGGCCGCAGGAAGACCCCAGCCCAACGAGCCGGAGCAGCGAATGAACATCTGGTCGGGGTGTTTGAGATCGACTATCGTGCCGGTCCAGATGCCCGAATGCCCCGTGTCGGAGACGAGAATTGCGTCGGAGGGCAGGTAGTCGGTCAGTTCCCTGCAGAGGCGTTCGGGTCGCATTGGCGTGATGGGCGAGTTGGCCACTTCACGAACGCTCTTTTTCCAGGCCCCCACCAGTTCCTGCACCCGGCCAACCCATTCCGTACGTGGCTGGACGGTTTCCGCATGCGCAATCATTCTGCGCAGTGAGTTTCTGGCGTCGCCCTGCAGCCCCAATTGAATCGGGTAGTTGCGGCCCAGTTCCTCCGGGTTGATGTCCAGCTGGATGATCGGTGTTCCCTGCGGCGGAATGCGGTACCCGTTGGTCACCTGTCCGCCGGTGTGGCTTCCGATGAAGAAGACCAGGTCTGCCTCGCAGACGGCCTGGTTGGCGCAGGCTCGCGAGTACGAACCGGGGACGCCCACCGCCAGCGGATGGTCAGAGGGGAACATGGCTTTGGCATTCAGAGAGGTCGCGACCGGGATGGAGAGCTTCTCTGCCAGGGCCACGAGTTCGGTTCTCGCCTCCGAATCGGTCACGCCGCCGCCGGCCACGATGATGGGCCGCCTGGCACTGGTGAGCAGCCGGAGTGCTTCCGCCACTTTTTCCAGTTCCGCTTCGGGTCGGAGGGACGGCACCCGGGCAAAGGTCTCTTCGATCATGACTTCCAGGTCCGCCTCATGGTCTACAACCATCTGTCCGGCAAGACCCTCCAACTCCAGATGTACCGGTCCCGGCGTACCCGATGTCGCCACGCGGAAAGCTTGACGCAAGTAGACGGGGAGTTGTTCAGGCGTGGCGATCAACGCGCTATATTTGGTGACTGCCGAGAAAGGGCCAGGGTGATCGACTTCCTGATAAGCGTGGCGCTGCTGGTTGATCTGGTTCTCCCGTCCGGTCAGGGCAATCACCGGAGCGCAGGCCAGATAGGCGTCCTGTAACCCGGCTGCGAGATTGACCGCACCCACCGACTGGGCCATGCAGATGCCGGGGCTGCGGTTCACCCGGGCGTAGCCATCGGCCATATACGCGGCCGCTTTTTCTCCGTGGGTCTGAATGCGCTTCATCCCCAGCTTTTCCATTTCCATCAATGCCCTGGGGGCGATGTAGGGCATATAAAAGACGTGGGTCATTCCGAAACCGTGGACGGTTTCAGCAAGAAATCGGGCTCCGGTCATCCTGGGCATCGGGTTTTCTCCTGTAAACAATCCTGTCCTGAAAACAGAAAGAGACCCCGGAGTAATCCTCCAGGGTCTTCTGGCGACAGGATAAAAAATCAGGTTAAGGCGCTTTGCCGTCGATGGTGCCCACCTCGATTTTGAGGTCCTCGCGGTTCATGATCCGGTCCACGCGTCCGTCTCGAATCCAGACCACCCGGTCGGACACGCTCAGCATCTTGTGGTCGTGCGTCGCCGAGATCACCGTTACGCCCGATTCCTGGTTCATCTCCCGGAGCAGGTCGATAATCTCGGTTCCGGTGTTCAGGTCCAGGTTGCCCGTCGGCTCGTCAGCCAGGATCAGGGCCGGATCGTTGGCCATCGCCCGGGCCACGGCCACGCGCTGCTGCTGCCCGCCGGAAAGCTCGTAGGGCTTGTGGGACACCCGATCGCCCAGCCCGACCCGCCCCAGGAGGTGCACGCCCTTATCCCGGGCCTCATCGCTTGTCAGCCCGGCAAAAACCATGGGCAGGGTCACATTCTCCAGTGCGGTCATCACCGGAATCAGGTTGAAGGTCTGGAAAATATATCCGATCTTCCGGCAGCGCAGCCAGGCCAGCTCGTAGGCGTCAAGCTGCGCCACGTCCACATCGTCGATGTAGACCTTCCCGCTGGTCGGCTTGTCCAGCCCGCCCACCATGTTGAACAGCGTGCTCTTTCCCGATCCGGAAGGCCCCATAATCGAGAGGTACTCCCCCTGTTCAACCTCCAGGTCGACCCCTTTGAGCGCATCGACCGTTACATCCCCCATCTCATAAACTTTTTTGACATCCTGTGTTCGCACAACCGCCATAGGGTCCTCCAGAAAAGTAACGCGTAAGGGTTCGTAAGCAACAAACAGGAAAAGGGCGGGGGGGCGCGCAACCCGCAATCCACAGCGACGTCAAACCTCCAGCCGCATCGCGTCCACCGGCTCCATCTTGGCCGCCCGATAGGCCGGCAGAATACCGCCCATCAGGGAAAGAAAAGAGCCAATCCCCACAGCCAGAAGCCCGTACCAGAAAATCGTAGCCCAGGTCACATAGTCCAAGAATTCGGTTCCATAGCTGACCCACGAGAGCAAAAGGGCCAGCACAAACCCGAGTACGGCCCCGATGATCGTGCCGGCCGTACCCATAAAAGAGGATTCCAGGAGGAAAAGCTTAACAATAAACCCGTCCAGAGCGCCCATACATTTCATTGTGCCGATTTCCCGAAAACGCTCGGTGACCGACATCAACATGGCGTTTGTGATACCAACCAGGCAGACCAGCAGGGACAGCACCACAAGCCAGGTATTCTTGGAGCGTTCCTGCCGGGCGGCTGCGCTGTCCGGATCGATGTCGATCCCTTTCTGCTGCAGCTTCAGGTTCATTTTCGGATTGTGTGCGGCCTTGAGGCTGTCGATAATGGTGTTGTTGGTCCATATAGACATCAAAAAGGCAATGGCCAGGATAATACCGCTGACCGTAATCAGCGACCGTCCGAACCGGATCTTGACGCTGTTGAAACTGATCTCTACGGCCTTGGAAAGGGGCAGATTAACCTGGGTGCCCATCTCCTTCCGCACCGACGGTCGTGGATGTTGTTTTGCCATGAATCCCTCCTGAAAACACCGTTTCGAACTTTGTCTACCGGATCTGCCCCTGCCTGGGCGCGGCAGGAGCAGGGACATGGGTGCGCCCCCGATTGTAGTGGTAGGTTCGGCTGGCCAGGAGCGCCTCTGCCTGATCGAACAGGGCCAGGGCCTGGGTCACCTCCGTATCCTGACTGATGCGAACCCTCCCTTCGGCCCGTCTTCCCCACCGAATCTGGGCAATATGCCGACGAATTTCTCGCTGAATAAGATCCGTACTGTCCTTGAAATCCCGGTCTGTAAATCGGACCCCTTGATCCCTCAGGAATTGCCTGAACGCCGACAGCGTGCGCCTGTCGGGCTGATACTGTTTGAAGAACGTGTCAAATTCGGGGTAGTGCCGGGTAATCTCGGCCGCGTACTGATGCGCAAATTCAAAGAAATGGTTCCAGGTCAATCGCTTTTCAGAGGTGTTGAGCGTGTCGCGCTTCAACGCCACATCGGGTGTTACCCCGCCGCTGCCGTAGACCTTCCGATGGAGGATCTGGGTATAATAAACCGGTTTGGCGGCAATGCTGTCGGGATCGGCATTGGGGTCGTAATCATCGTGCGCCGCATCTACATAAGCGTCCCGGCCCTGCACAAAAGGCCGCTGAATGGGACGGTCGCTGGGGGTGAAGTAGCGGGCAATGGTGAGCAATACAGCGCCGCCGTTCTTGAGCAGAAACTGTTTCTGCACAAGCCCTTTGCCAAATGTTGTATGCCCCACGATAAGGCCACGGTCGTAATCCTGAACGGCCCCGGCGACAATTTCCGAAGCGCTTGCACTGGCGCTATTTACCAGGACCATCAGTGGCATATCGGGTGAAACCACCGGATTGTGTTGCGTATAGTGATTTTCGCGCGAATCCGCACGGCGGCCTCTGGTGTAAACCAGCAGCCGGTCCTTTTCGATGAACTGGTCCGCCACTGTCACGGCCTGTTCAAGATAACCGCCTCCGTTTCCCCGCAGGTCGAGGAGCAGCTTGCTGATCCGCTCTTTTTTCAGCCGCTCCAGGGCCGCTTTCAGTTCTGTTGCCGTATGGGTGGAAAATCGGTCGATTTTCACATATCCGATATCGGGCGCTACCTTGAATTCGTAGGGAACGCTCGGCACTTCAATTCTGTCCCGAACAATCTCGAATTCAAGGAGGTCATCCTGGCCTTTACGCTGAACGAAAACACGCACCCGGCTCCCTTTGGGGCCTTTTAACCTCCGGGTGACTTCAGACACTTTTTTGATGCCTACCGCAGAACGGCCGTCGATTTTGACAATCCGATCCCCGGCGAGCAACCCCACCCGGGCGGCAGGGGCACCTTCGATGGGCGACAGGACCGTCAGGTAATTGCCAATAATATGAGGGGTGTGCATAATTCAT
>JAAXHW010000059.1 GCA_012270675.1 Candidatus Latescibacterota bacterium
ATGATCAGCGCCGCCAGCGACACCTGATTGAGACCGATATCGAGTATCCCCATGATGAAAAGGGTCGCGACAATGGCCATGGGAATGAGGCTGGCCACCACCAGGCCGGTGCGCAGTCCCAAAAAGATCAGCATGGACAACAGCACAATGGCGACGCTTTGCAAGAGATTGTTGGTGAAGTTGGCGACCGATTTCTCTACCTCAAAGTCTTGGGAAGCCACTCTGTTGAGGGTTATGCCCAGAGGCAGCCGCGCTTGATGGAGGGCGACTATTTGGTCGATTTCCTTACCCAACTTGATGATGTTGGCCCCTTCGCTGAGCGCCACCGAGAGCGACAATCCCGGCTGACCGTTGATTTTGACCAGGCGTTGCCGGGGTGTTTCATAGTTCCGGACGATGCGGGTTATATCGCCGAGGTACACGCTCCCGCCCTTGCCCACCGCGATCAACGTCCTCCCCAGATCATCCAGATCGGCGTAACTGCCGGTCGGTTCGAGCACCAGGCGTTCGTCCTCCAGGCTGACCTGGCCGCCGGAAAAAACGATATTGGTACTGGCGATGCTGTTTTTGATCTTTTGCGCCGAAAGGCCCAGCTCGGCCAGCCGGGCGTCGTTGAATTGCAGGTATATCCGCTCTTCCTGAATGCCACTTATTCTTACCTCAGCAGCGTCGGGCAGCTTGATCAGGTCGTCGCGAAGGTCCTTGGCGCAGGCCTCCAGTTCGGCAAAGGTGAAACCATCCCCGGTCAGACCGATCACAATGCCGTACACCACCCCGATCCCATCGTCCTTGACCTCGGGGCCATGGATGCCTTCGGGCAGGTCCGCGCGGATGGTGTCAATTTTGCGGCGCAATCGGTCCCATACGGCCTGGAGTTCGTCCGGCGGCACTTCCTGTTTGAGCTCTACCGAAACGACCGACAGCCCGGTGCGCGACTCACTGGTGACGGTTTTCAGCTCGGGCAACGCTTGCGCGACTTCTTCGATCTTGCTGGTAATCAGGGCTTCGACCCGCTCGGGACCAGCACCGGAAAAGCCAGTCACCACCGAGGCGACGCGGACCGTGTAGGGAGGCATACTGTCGCGCGGCATCGTCTGATAGCCGGCCAGGCCCAGCAGCACAACGACGAGCAAGACCACAATGGTGACGCGGTTGTTTTCTATGGCAATCCGGGTGAGGTTCATGGTATAGTCTGTTCAGACCGGGCGCGTCTCACTCTTCTAAAAGGCGCACTTTCATCCCGTTCAAAAGCGATCTGAGGCCCGCAGTCGCGACCAACTCCCGGTCGGCGAGCCCCTCTTCCACGACAAAACCGTCTGCCAACAGTTTGCCGATCCGAATCGGCCGACGGTGGACCGTCCCCAAGCCCTTGGTGACCTCGTCTATGACAAAGACATATTGGCCGTTGGCGTCTTCCCCTACCGCTTTGACAGGTACCACGAGCGGGTCTGATGGCTCGCCGGTGCCAAAACGAAATTCCACTTCGCCGGCCATACCGGGCCGGATGGCGGGGTCGGGGGCGTCGAGTTGCACAATGACCGGATATGTGCTGGAGGCATCGAGCGCGTATGCGATCTCGCGCACCTGAGCCGCAAAGTCCAGTCCGGGCAGTGCTGAAAAACGCACGCGCACCGGATCTCCGGTCTGGATTTGGGCAATATAGCCCTCGGGCATCCCCACCTCCATTTCGATATCCTCACCCGCGCTCAACTCAACCAGGGGCGCGCCGGCCTGGACCACTTCGTTGACCTCATTGTGGACCGCGGTGACGATGCCTGTGACAGGAGCGTATATCTCATTATATTCCAGCTGGCGCTTCTGCAAATCCAAACTCTTCTGGGCCGATTGGTAGCTGGAAGTGGCCGAAGCAAAGCCGTTTTTGGCTTGTTCGTACTCGGCCAGGGAGACATTGTTGGCCTGGTAGAGCTGCCGCACGCGAATGAGGCTGGACTGGGCATTGGCCTTTTGCACCCGGGCGTTTTCCAGCGCGGCCCTGGCCTGTTCGTAAGCAAGGACGGCATCCCGGTTGTCGAGCATGGCGATGCGTTGGCCCTCTTTGACCTGGTCGCCCACCTTTACGCCGATCAATTCGATGAGCCCGCCCGCCCGAAAGCTGAGCCTGGCTTCGATGCTCGCTTTGGCGGTCCCGGCAAAACGCTGGCTCTGGACGGCGCTGGCGGGACGAACTTCGGCGTATTTTACCGGGCGAATGGATTCGGCAACCTTCGATTCGCCGCTACAGCCAACCCACAGGCCCATCGCCGATAGAAAAAACCCGGCAGCTTCGAAATTCCGATTTAGCATAGTATCTCGCTTCATGGTGCGCTCGACCTCTGGGAGAAGAAGGCCCTCAAGCGCCCAACAAAGGCCTCCTGCTCCTCTGAAGTCATGAACATGGTGTAGCCCCCGATGCTGTTTTCCAACTGCAGATAGCTGACCAGATATTCATAAACGGCCCCGGCCTCGGCCTGACGGGCGGAAAGGGTCGCTCGCTGGGCGTCTATGAGTTGGGCAATTTCCAGTTGGCCCCTCTGGTAAGCGTCCTGCACCAGATCAAAGTTCTTCTGGGCGCTTGCAGCAGCTACCCCGGCAAAGTGTATGTTGGTGCGCCTGGACACCAGGTTGGTCACCCGGACCTGCACCGCCTGGGAGAGTTTCTGGCGCAAATCCTCTTCCTGGAGGCGGAGCTGCTGCTGCTGGATTGCGGTCTGATCGATGGCGACCTTGCGCTGGTGGCCCTGAAAGAGTGGGTAGGAGAAGTTGAGCGCCAGATTCCAGGTGGCGTCGAGCGGGGCCGAGGAGACCGGCGGCACCCCCTTGCCGTCGCGCCAGAAGGTGTAGTCGGCCTGTCCCCGCAAAGTCACGGTGGGCAGGTAGTATCGTCGACGATTCATCCGCTGTTGACGTTCGAGTGCTTTTATATTGGCCACCAGCTGTTTGATCGAAGGCATGTTTTTCAGGGCCTCTTCGACGAGAAAGTTGGTCAGGATCTCCACATCGCCGACCCGGTCGATCAGAGGACCGATGCGGGCCGGGTCAAAGCGGCTGAAAAGTCCGTCAGAAAGCCGGGCATCCTCCACCTCGAATTCCTCGCCGATATCCGTCCGGTTGAGCAATCGGTTGAGTTGCACTTTGGCCAGGTAGAGGTTGTTGAAAGCCTCAATCGAGGCCTGGGTGGCCCGGGCCACTTCGCTCTCCCAGCGGAATACGTCAGCCACGCCGGCATAGCCGACGGCATTGCGGGTGCGCGCGATCTTCAAGTTTTGGCGCGAGACCTTGAGGTTTTCGTCCTGAATGCGCACTCCAGTTTTAGCCAACAGGATATCGAAATAGGCCGTCGCCAGATTCAGCACCATGTCGAGCGCGACCAGGTCGGCCCGGTGGCGGGCGGCCTCGGCCAGGTACCGCTGGATTTCGATATTTGCCAGGATCGGCTCGGAAAACAGTACCTGCTGTACGGTACCCTTGCCCGTGCCGGTGCGTTCGGGCTGTTGACCCATAGCACGCTCGGCGATATCTGGATCAACCTGCAAGAGGGTGGCTGAGGCCTCAACCGTCGGCAGGAGGGACGATTGGGCCCGGCGCCTATCCTGGCCGGCCAAATCAACGTTGCGCTTTTCGATGCGGAGGTCGAGGTTGCTCTGCAAGCCTTCGGCGATAATCTCCTGCAAACTCAGAGGTTGATCAGTAGCGGGTTCGTCGGCTTTGAGGAAGCGGGCGGAAAACAACGTTTCAAACGAGAGGTCGAAACCGATTCGTCGGACCGTTGCGGCGTTCAGCACCCATTGCTCGTCGAGATTGTGCCGCACAGGCATCGCCGCCAGTTCCTCTCCCAGCGCGACTCCCTCGACGATCAGGGCCAGCTTGCGGAAAACCTGGTCTCGGCCGCTCTCGTCGCCGATACAGGCCATCATTCCCACATCCACGTAAGACTGGCTCATGGCAAAGGAAGGCAGCTTGCGCTCGGCGAGGGCCTCAGCCAGCAGGGCGACCTCCTCGAGTGAGCGCTCGAAGACAACCGCCAGATAGACCGCGTCGACTGCGTCGCTCAGCGCCGGGAGAGGCGCTTCCGTCTCCCAATAAAACAACGCCACCTGGGCCTTGTAAGGCGCTATGAGGCGTTCGAAGAAGCCCTCGAAATCCAGCATGCCTTGCAGGTCTTCACTGATGATGACGGCCAGATGCGCAAATGGATGGATGCGGTAGAATGCTGCCAGGTCCTTCTGGATCGGGTGGTTACTGAGGACGTAGGTGAAATTGCGCACCCCGGAGACGCCGGGCTCGACCAGGGGCATCTGCTGTAATTCCACGTCCAGTATCCCCACAGCGATCGTCGGTTTGGGCAGGACGCCTTGGGCGGCCAGCATCGCGGCACTCGCCGGCCCGGCGGCAATGATCAAATCGACGGCAGGGTCGTCGGCCAGGGACCGATAGTCGGCTGCTGCTCGATCCACGCGCCCTGCGGTAAAACGCCGGTGCTCAGGGAGAAAATGGACCGACTTATCGGTACCCAGCACCTTGTGGATTTCCTCCTGGAGGAGAGCCAGGTCACCCTTAATATCGGTTGCCTCGGCGCTGAAGTCGAGCAATAGACCGATGTAGAGGTTGTTTTTTTCAATCTGGGATCGCACCGGTAACACCAACAGAGCCAGGCACATGACCAAAACGGCAGAAATAGTGACCAGGGTCATTTTTATTGTCATCTTGGTTGTTTCCTGCAGAAGCTGTTTTAAAATTCCCGGTGAGTTCCCGAGCGCGTGCTTACGCTTCGTACCACGGGGCCACCCCATGATGTGCTTTGCTTTTCACGGACCTTTCGATAAGTTGTCTGAACAGGCGTTCGCTTCCCCCCACGGACCTGCGGGTCTTCCGTCTTCAAACGCAAGCGTCGCCGGCTCAGGGACCTGATACGGCGTGCCTCTGTTCACAGGTAATGCGATAGACGCAGGTACAGATACCTTCCCATGAAGTCGTACGTGCTGGCATCCGAAGTGCCCAGAAAGCCGTTGAATATCACCGCAGGCGGCTTATTGAAGACATTGTTGATTCCGACGGTCAGTACGGATGCACCCATCCGCGTCCCCAGTCTGTAGGATCCGTACATTCCGAAGGTGTTGATCGGACTGACCTTGCGGCTCACGGGCGTTTCCGACACGTCCGCGCGATACAGGCCCTTGCAATCGTCGTCTTCGCACTCCAGGAAACCGCCGACGTACTTCCAGTTCAGGCCAAAGGAGACGCGCGGCTGCCTCAGACCCGCCGTAAGCGCATGCCGCCATCTGGGGAACACACCCAAATCGTAGTACCCCCTTCCCTTCACCAGTTCCAGGCCGCCTGGCGCCGGCACAAGTTGCTCGTATTTCAGAAGCAAATTGCTCTCCATGCGAGCGGTAAGGAAGCCCAGCCGGGAATCGACCGCGTAATCCAATTCGATATCCAGCCCGGTGGTTTCGGTTTCGCCCACGTTGGCGCCTTGCGAAAAGATGGTGGTAATCAGATTCGTACTCGGGTCTCGCACGATCTGATCGCAGTAGGAAGACGTTTCCTGTGAATAGCAGTTGCTCAAGATAAGACCCGCAGGCAGCGCCCCGATCACATCCTCGATTTTATTGGTATAGTAGCTGATGGCAATATCCAGGTTTTCGACAAAATCCGGCTGGTAAACAAGACCCGCCGTAATCATAGCGGCGGTTTCCGGATCCAGGTCCGTCGAGCCGCCCACCTTGGCTCTCAGCTGCGCCCGCGAGTCCTGGAAATCGGCCGGTACGCCCGCGGCCGCGCAATTCCTTCGTTGCTCGGCTGTCAACGTCCGGGGATTGCCCGCTTCGTCGACCACGCTGCACGGATCGCTTACCAGCGGGAAGGCATCGCTCTGGCCGAGAAACATTTCGGCAATGCCGGGAGCTCGAAACGCGTTGGATATCGTTGCCCGGAGCGTCAGCCCGCGGGGAAGTTCGCAACGGGTGCCTGCCTCGTACGTGAAGCCGCTACCAAAGGTATCGTAATCGAATGCCCTGCCGGCTGCCGTCAGTTCCAGACCAGAGGCGCCCGCTCGATAAACCGGCACAGAGGTCTCTCCGTAAACGGCCCTCACCGAATAGGTGCCTTCGGTCGATTCCTGCTTGCTGCCAGTCGTATTTCCCGATTTCGTTATCGGATCGGGAATATAGGCGCCCGCCTCCCAGCGTGAAGATACGCCCGCGGCCACCGCCAGAGGCCCGGCCGGCAGTTCGGCGATCTCTCCGGTCAGGTTCCACTGAAGGATCTTCTGCTTGGTATAGCCCGTGGCAATACCCGTATACTGGATGTAGTCCAGCATTTCCTGTGTAATGGTACCCGCGCCGTGCAGCAGGTCCAGCGGCACACAGTCGTCGATAGCGGCGCATTCCGCGTCGGGCCCCAGCGCGTGCCCGAGATTGCTGCGGATGAATCGACCCTCGTTGATATTCGTGCCCTCGCTGCGGCCGTACGCATACGATAAATCCGTATCGAAACCCAGAAGCGAATATTCCAGGCCCAGTACGATGCGATAAGTGTTAATATCCTGAAGAAAATTGCGATTGCCCGCTTCGACGAACCGGCGACGCACGTCGTAAAAGTCGCGGCCGAATTCATTGTAGATGTTCGTGGACGAAACGGAGAGGCCTTCACTGATGATGAAAAGGGGGGTCGGGGCGAGCTTCTGGTCGGATTGCCGGTTGGTGTACGAGACCTCGAAGAAGCTCTTCGCTTCCGGGGCGAATTCATAAGAACCGCTGAGAAAGGTCGTGTATCGCGTCTGCGGCGTGTAAAGGTAATTTTCCGGCTGGTAATTGTACAGATCGCCACTGCCGTCCGAAGAGTTGCCCGCCCAGTTGAACGGGCGCCAGCCCGCGTTCAGGTCGCGGTGATAATCGCCGGCGTCTTCACCGGCAGCCGCAACCACGGCCTGCCACGCCGCGTTGCCGGGCGCGTCCGTTCGGTCGATGATGTGGCCCTCGGGGGTGGCCGAACTGCCGCTTGTGGCGTAGGTGCCGTCGTTCTTTTCCCAGTCGTACGTCTTGTCCTCCGTACTGAAGGGCCGGTCGCCGGTCCAGACGGGCTTCTGGTTGTAGTAGCCGGCCGAAAACAGGACGCTGCCCTTTTCGCTCGTCAGACCGGCGGTCACGCTGAAGTCCAGCACCTCGCCGTCGCCGTCGCCCGAGACACCCTGGTAGAATTCGAATTCAAGCCCCTCGGTTTCAGACCGCGTGATGATATTGACGACGCCCCCGACCGCGTCTGAACCATACACGGCCGACGCGCCGTCCTTGAGCACCTCCACGCGTTCGACGGCGGAGGCGGGAATGGAATTCAGGTCAACCGAGGAATTGGCCCCCGTTCCCCCCGGCACGAAGCGGCGGCCGTTGACCAGCACCAGGGTACGATGGGAACCCAACCCCCGGAGGCTGATGCGTGTGGAGCCGTCTCCCCCGTTGTTGGACTGTGTATTGGTGGCATTGGACTGAACGGTAAGGGTCTGCAGCACGTCTCCGATTGAAGCCAGGCCCCGGGTCTTGATTTCCTCTCTGGACAGGATAACAACCGGAGCAGGCGAGAGCGTCTCCTCGCTTTTGATACGGGAGCCGGTCACCGTAACCGGTTCAAGTTCGTAGACGATCTCCTCTTCTTCGGGGTCTTCGGCATCCTGTGCAAGCGCCCTGGCAACGCACGCTGCGGTCATGAAGAAGACGATAAGGGAAACCGTAATCCGCAAGAATGGGAATTTGGTGTACACGATCGTTATCTCCTGTGATGGGGCACCGGGATTGTGGAAATATGTCGATGCAGCATAGACAGAAAACACCTGTGTAAAACGTTACCTGATGTCCCGGCCATCGGGTATTGTGCAGTCACGCCCTGTTTGTATATGGCGAAATATACCACATAGAAGGGAACAACAGCAAGGGGTTTCAGAAAGGGGTTTCAGAGGCCGTGTGGGGTTGCGACTGCCGCATTCGGTGCGGGGTGAAGGGGCTTTTTCTTGGGCGCGGGTGAAAAAGCCTCGCCGAAGGCATGGGAAGGAAGGGCGGGGAAAGGTTGCGGATGATGGGGACCGCCCGGGACTGAGCGGCAAGGCCATCTACCGAGCTGAGCCCGGGAGCTTTTTTGGTGCGCCAGGCATGGCGCGAAGACCGCCGGGGATTTTAAAACAGCTTCTAAGACAGCTTCTCAAGCTCAGCGCTGCGCGTCCGAGAGGTGCAGGCCCACCACGCCCAGGATGACCAGCACCAGAGAGATGAATTTGAGGGGGGAGGCCGGTTCCTGGAAGCAGACAATGCCGATGAGGGCGATCAGCGCGGTTCCGATACCGGCCCAGATCGCATAGGCGAGGCTGATGTCGATCTGTTTCAGGGCCAGGGTTAAACCGCCCAGGGAAAGCAGGTAGAAGACGGCCACGAAAACCGAGGGCCACAGTCTGGTGAAGCCCTCGGAGAGCTTCATGCAGGTGGTGCCCGAGACCTCAAGCAGGATGGAGGCGATCAGATAGAGCCAGCTCGTCATCGGAGATATCTCCTTATCGTAGACCACAGACGACGGACCACGGCCAAACCCCCAAAGCCGTCATTTGTCGTTCTGCGATACCGATTGTCTTTTTTTGCTTGCGTTGTTAATATAGAGATCCCCGGACGGGATTCAAACGGGGAAATGGCCGGAAGAAGATTTGGCGGAGGAAGACGTTTCCAGGCAGAAAGGAGAGGCGGTATGTCGTTGCCGATTATCATGCACGTAAACTACTGCGAGCAGGGGCAGAGCATTTCCGAGATGTGCCGGAAGGCGGTGGCGTGGGGGTTCGACGGGATCGAGTTCCGCCGGGTGCGCACGGGGGTTGAGGAGACGCCCGAGGAATACCTGGACGCGGTCGCCAGAGCTGCGGAAGAAGCCGGGCTCGGACAGGTTCTCTTTGGCGGGCCGGGCTTTGATCTGATGACGGAGGATGCGGCGGTACGGAAGGCGCAGGTTGAAGAGGGACTCCGGTTTTACAAGCTGGCTGCGGAGCGCGTGGCGCTGACGGTGTGCAATACGATGGCCGGGTCGCTTCGCAATCCGGATAAGCGCGTGCCCTACTCGGAATACGACCGGCAGGGATCGGGAGCTGCCACGGAGGACCATTATCTGTGGGCCGCGGAGGGGTTCCGGGAACTGGGTGCGCTGGCAGAAGCGTTGGGGTTCAAGCTGGCGTTTGAGATCCACATGGGATACCTCCACGACCTGCCGGAGCCGGCGATCAGGCTGATCCAGAAAATCGGCTCTCCGGCAGTCGGAGCGAACCTGGACTACGGCAATATGGTCTATTTTCCCGCTCCGCCTTCGCTTGCCAGGACGATTTCCACGCTGGGCGACCGGACTTTTATGGTGCATTTGAAGAATTCGGTGGCCGCAGGCGGCGCACGGTTTCCGGTGGGGTTGGGGGACGGGGTGATCAACCACCGGGAGTACCTGGGGCTGTTGATGGAGGGCGGGTTTGACGGACCGATCTGTATTGAGGCGCCCAGACCGGGGGACCGGGAGTGGTTTGCGCAGCAGGATATCGGCTACCTCAAGTCTGTGCTGAACGATCTTGCGTGTTCTCCCGCACCCAGTCCAGGTAGGGTTTGAGGCCGGCGACAATGGGGACAGCAACGATTTCGGGGACATCGTAGCTGTGGAGTTCTTTCACGCGGTCGATGAGGGCCGGCAGGCGGGATTGGGTGGTCTTCAAGACCATGAGGACTTCGGGTTCGTCTTCAATTTTGTCCTGCCAGCGGTAGATGGACCGGATCTGCGGCAGGAGGTTTGCGCAGGCGGCCAGGCCTTCTTCAACGAGCGTGCGGCCGATGTTGAGGGCTTCGTCCTCAGAGCCTGTGGTGACAAAGGCGATGCGGCTCTCGGTCTGACTCATGGCGATTCCTTTCAAGGTTCCCGGGAGAGATGCTCCACCCGGGTTTTGATGTCTGTCAGCCGTTCAGAGGATAATATATCCCTGGATTTGGGAAGGGTCAAGTGAAAGTGGAGCGTGAAATGAGCAATGCCGAACGGCTCGGGTTTGACCTGGAGCGGCTGGCGCGGGCTCGGCAGGTGCTTGTGCAGCACGTGTCCGGGCACACGACGCCGGGGGGGGTGGGGATGGTCGTGCGGCGGGAAGGGACGGCGGCGCAGTGGGCGGTGGGTCGCCATACGTACGACGCCAGCGCGCGAGAGGTCCGGCCCGACGATCTGTACGATCTGGCATCGCTGACGAAGGTGGTGGTGACAACAACGCTCTGTATGGTCCTGGAGGAGGCGGGGCGCCTGGACCTGGACGCGCCGGTTGGGGAACGGATTTCGGCGTTTACGGGCAAAGGACGCGATCAGGTGACGGCCCGGCACCTGCTGGCCCACTGCGGGGGGCTGCCCGCACACCGGCATTTTTACCGGACCTGCCGGTCAAAAACAGAGGTCCTGGAGGCAATCTGTGGGATTGCGCTGGCGTACGAGCCGGGAAAGGAGACGGTCTACAGCGATCTGGGCTTCCTGCTGCTGGGAGCGCTGGTTGAACAGGCGAGCGGGGAGCGGCTGGAGCGGCTGGCTCAGCGCCTGATTTTCGATCCGGTTGGGATGGAAGAGACAGTTTACCGTCCGGGGGCTGACCTGTTGGCGCGCATTCCACCCACGGAATACGACAGGACATGGCGGGACAGACTGGTGCACGGAGAGGTGCACGACGAGAATGCGGCGGGAATGGGCGGGGTGGCGCCCCACGCCGGACTTTTCGGGACGGCGGACGATCTGGGGCGGTTTTTGCGGCTGTTTCTCTGCGAGGGGAGATGGGAGGGACGCCGGATTTTTTCGATGGCCCGGATCCGGAGGTTTACGTCGCGGGCCGGTATTGTACCCGGCAGCACCCGGGCGCTGGGTTGGGATACGGTTTCTAAGGAAGGGAGTTCGGCGGGCCGGTTCTTTTTACCCCGGTCTTATGGACACCTGGGGTTTACGGGGACGTCGATGTGGGCAGACCCGGAGCGCAACCTGGGGGTGGTGCTGCTGACCAACCGCGTTCATCCCACGCGGGAAAACCAGGGGATTCGAGCGCTCAGACCGGCGTTTCACGATGCGGTATCCGGGGCGCTGACGGAGAATAGGGGTTAAAAATTCACCGCAGAGACGCGGAAGACGCAGAAAAATTGAACCTGAACCGCTTCACAGAAAGGCCTTCTCCAGGTAGTCCAGGTCCAGTTCCGGGTACACGGGGAAACGGTCAAGGAGGTCGGCAACCCGGCAGCGAGCCTCCTCAAGCGCTTCTGGATCGAGGTGGTACCTGGCCTTGCTGGGAGATCCGGCCCTTTTGCCCCTGGTGATCCTGGCGGGACGGGTGCTGGAGAGGAGGCGCTTGAGGACGGCGACGATTTCCCGCACTTCACCCTTTCCCATGCCCAGCGTGGTCAGGGCGGGGGTGCCGATTCTGAGGCCGCTGGTGTACCAGGGGCCGTTCGGGTCGAAGGGGAGGGAGTTGCGGTTGAGGGTAATGCGGGCTTCGCGCAGAGCGGCTTCGGCCTGGCGCCCGGTGAGTCCGAAGGGGGTGACGTCGAGGAGCAGGAGGTGGTTGTCCGTGCCGCCGGTAAGGACGATCATGCTTTCTTCGACGCAGGATTCGGCTAAGGTTGAGGCGTTCTGGACGATTCGAGAGGCGTAGTTCTTAAAGGCGTCGGTACCGGCTTCCCGAAATGCGACGGCCTTGGCCGCGAGGGCGTGGGGCAGAGGACCTCCCAGAACCATGGGGCACCCTCTGTCTACGTGTTCGGCAAATTCCGCTTTGCAGAGGATCAGCCCGCCCCGTGGTCCCCGGAGGGTCTTGTGGGTGGTGGTGGTGACGATGTCGGCGTGGACCACAGGGTCATAGTCTCCGGTAAACGCTTTTCCGGCGACCAGTCCGGCAAAGTGGGCCATATCACCGATGAGGACGGCGCCGGCCTCATCGGCGATCTCTTTAAAGATTCTGAAATTGATCTTTCGAGGGTAGGCGCTGTAGCCCGCTAAGAGAATGAGGGGCTTGAAGGCTGTTGCATGGGCGCGGACTGCGTCGTAGTCAATACGGCCGGTTTCCCGGTTGACAGCATAGGCATCGGCGTGGAACATGCGGGCGGAGACGTTGTGCCTGTAGCCGTGGGTCAGGTGACCCCCGGAGGAGTAGTCCATGCCCAGCAGCCGCTGGTTGCCAAGAGCGGTTCTGAGTTCGGCCCACTCGGCGTCGGACAGGGCATAGAGGTCGGTCTGCCCGATTTTCTCCAGCAGGGGCGTCTGCACGCGGGCGGAGAGCACCGCCCAGTAGGCCACGAGGTTGGCATCGGCACCGGAGTGGGGCTGTACGTAGGCATGCTCTGCCCCGAAGAGGGCTCGGGCAAGGGATGCGGCCAGGGTTTCGACGGCGTCCACATTGTCGCAGCCGGCGTAGAATCGGCGCTGGGGGACGCCTTCGGCGTATTTGTCCGTGAAGAGATTGCCCTGCGCGAGCTGGACAGCGAGGGAGCAGTAGTTCTCGCTGGCAATCATTTTGAGGTTGCGGCGCTGGTCGGCCAGTTCGGATACGACCGCTGTTGCGACCTCCGGAGAGACTCTGCTGACCTGCTCAAGCGAGGCGAGGTAGGCGATGAACCCGGAGTCGAGCGTTTTTCCGGCGGCAGTGGCGGCGGAGAGGTAGTTGGCAAGAGGAGCGTCCATGTCGGTCTGCTCAAACGGTCCGGGATCGGCCGGTACGTCCGGCATCCGGCGCCTCCTGAAGGTGGGTGGAGGAGAATCTATCGGTAAACAGCAGGGTTCAAAACAGGGTACCACCGGGTTTGTAGGGGCACCCCTCGTGGGTGCCCGAACCTTGTGGGTGCCCGAATCCGAGTCCATAAAAAAACCCGGGCTGTCGGTATTACACGTTAGCCCAGGCGATCGGCTGCTTTCTCAGAAGCTGTTTTAAAATTCCCGGTGAGTTCCCGAGCGCGAGCGAAAACGTGTCGGTCAAGGCGGACGAACCCGCCCGTGTCCTCAAGATACGGGTGGGTTTGACCAACGCCGACCGGCGCTTTTGCAGCCGGGCGAAGACCGCTGGGAATTTTAAGGCAGCTTCTGAGGGCCGATACGATGACATTGCCCGAATTTTCCACGAAATATCCCGTGACGGTCGCAATGGCGACGCTGG
>JAAXHW010000060.1:0-89522 GCA_012270675.1 Candidatus Latescibacterota bacterium
ATGGCCCTCGACCGGCCGAGCCTGAACACGGACAACCACAAGTCGCAGACCGTCGCTCCCGGGGACCGCCTAGCCACGGCCTGGGTCGATATTGAGAACGTGGAGTCCCCGAACAATGACCTGCGCGCCCAGGGGTTCGACAAGGGCGCTGCCCGCTTCGCCCGCGGCGAGGGCATGTGGTACGGCCGCGAGGCCGTCTACTTCGCATGCACCAGCGGCGGCAAGGAGAAGAAGGGGCAGGTGTGGCGCTACGAGCCGAGCCCCGGCGAGGGGACGCCCGACGAGACGGCCTCGCCCGGGACCCTGGAGCTGTTCATCGAGCCCAACGACGGCAACCTGGTGGAGAACTGCGACAACCTGACGGTGGCGCCCTGGGGCGACCTCGTGCTCTGCGAGGACGGCGGTGGGGACAACCACCTGGTGGGGGTCACGCCGGAGGGGCGGATCTACAAGCTCGGCCGCAACGCCTTCAACGAGTCCGAGTTCGCCGGCGCCACGTTCTCGCCCGACGGCCGCACGCTTTACGCCAACATCCAGTCGCCCGGGATCACCCTGGCCATCACCGGGCCCTGGACGGGCTGAGCCGAGGCCTCAGTCGAGTCCCTCGCTCGGCGCAGGTCACGGCTGATCGCGCTTGATCAGGTAGCGCAAACCGGCAGTTTGCAGCACCCTCGCCGGGCTGTCGCGTTTTACGTACTGAGCGATCCTTAACCCTTTAAAATCAAGCAAATGAAAGCCATAGCGGCCTGCAGAAATTGGGGCATAGTCAACATCCAAATGCGCCATGTGAAGGATGGTATTTCGTTTTCTCTCGGATTCTAACGTGGAGGGTCAAATGCGTTATCGGACATTTTTATTCCTGATTGTTCTGGCAAGTTCGGCTGCGCTTATCGCTGAAGCTCTGATTCCCGACAGGGCACTTTGCAGTGTCTGTGTATTAAAGGGCGGTGAGACAGAGCTGGAAAAGGTCAAAGCCCACTCGGAATATGAGGGCAAGGCGTACTACTTTTGTTCTAAAAACTGCAAAATAGAATTTGACGCAGACCCCATGGCTTTTTTACCACCGGTATTTCCACGACCTGCACCAGCCTGCGTTGTTGAAACGCTGGAGGGCGAGGACAGGGCGTTGGGGGATTTTAAGGGCAAAGTTGTGCTCGTAGATTTCTGGGCAACATGGTGCAAACCCTGTCTTGAAACCATGCCCCGGTTGCAAAAACTCTACAGCGTTTATTCGGACAGGGGTCTGGACGTTTTGGGTGTGTCCATAGATGAAGACAAAGACCGGATTAAAAAGATCAGAAAGATGGTGGGTAAAATGAATATTTCTTATCCCATCTTTGTGGACGCGAAACAGACGCCCGCCTGGCATCAGTTCAAAGTGAAAGCGATTCCTGCGATGTATCTTCTCAACGGAGAAAGTCAGATTGTCGCGCAGTGGGCGGGAAAGATTGATTACGAGGAAGTGGAGAAGGAAGTTTTGAGACAGTTGGAAAAAAGGCTCGAACTTGAAGGGCCATAAGCGAATTTTGTTGCGAAGCATACTCATCCATGAATCGTCTGTGATCTGAGCCGGCTCGTACCCGGGTCTGGTTCCTGCCCAACGTCAGCGTGGAAATCCACAAACCATTGGAACTCATGGAATAAAAATGGAGCTGCTATTTTCCTTTATTTTGTTGCTGGTTATTCTGTTGGGTCCTTTCTGGCTGATTTTCCATGTTCGCAAGAAAAGTCGTCGGTGTCGTTACTGTTTGGTTGCGACAAAGAAGGTGCAGGATTTGCCCGAGCAGGAGGAGATTAATTCCCTCATAGAAACCGAAAAGATGCCGGGGACAGCAGCCCATTATGATCTGTGTTCGAAGTGCAAAAGACTGTACGATTGGAGATGGTTTGACGATGAACGAATACACAGACGAGACTGGGATATGCATGATAGGCAGTGCGCCTGTGGGTTTAATTTGAGACCTCCGTGGGGTGTAGATCCGGAGATTTCTAAAGAGGTATTGCGCAAGATTCCCCTTGAAACGCTCAAGGCCTTATATCAAAAGTATGGAAAATCAACGTTGATTGAGAAACTCTACGACAGTCTTGATGACGACAATATTTTCTTCTTATGCTCAAAATGCAGAAGAATTTATATGTGGCAGCCTCTAAACGGATATCAAGTGCTACAGTGCATTTCACAAGATCATCCAAAATATGACCCGGACCCGTTTTTATGAGTCATTCTAACTCGACTTTGTCCAAATAGCCGCGAGGAATTGCTCGGATTGGCAGCCGAGTTGGAGCAGCAGACATCCGTGATCGCGCCTGCTGTGACTTGAAATGAGGCCGCTCCGTCCGGTCTACCGAGTGCTCCACCAGCGTCGGCAGACTGCGATTTACGCACATCCAAAACCGTAAAACGAAGGCCTCGATTTTGGCCGAATTCCATGTTTTGCCCTATAAAATCAGCCATTATGCACCGAATTTTCAGTCGGGGTGTCGCTTTTGAGTGATGACCTCTGTGGGAAGATAAAGGTATATCTGGCGTGTCACAAATGACTTTGGATAGACGTTTATTGACTTAGCGCATCCACCAAATCAGTAAAAAACTCGCCCCCATTCTGTGGTCGTCTTGTACAGTCATGAAAGAGCGACCGATGTAGTAAACGAAAGAGCTTCTTGGGTCCCGTCCAGTCGTCTTCTGTAACGATTCCAATAGGTTGCCGCCCCGTCGCTACGTACCAAAATATCGCTGCCAATTGAAATACATCAGATGCAGCGTTAATCTCATCTCCGCACCCAAGCCGACGATTATGAGCTTCCGGCGAAAGCCAAAACTTAGGCCCAACATTTTGTCCTTCCAGTGTCAGATCTTCTTCATCGGGATTAACGAAGGTACAAAGCCCATAATCGCTTAGCAGCCATCGTTCGCCAGCGACCAAGATATTTTCCGGTTTAATATCCCGATGGACCGCCTGACTATGCAAGACAGCCAAAGCTTCAGCAAGTCCTCGAAACTGGCCTGCATATCGCTCATAGCTCAACGGCCCCTCTTCTTTGTGCATCACGTCCTGCAAATTGCAGTCCGCTAACTCCATCACGACAAAGGGCAGGCGATTGTCTTTGGGACGTCTATTGTGCCTGACTGTGACCCACCCGGTTCCGTGATATATAGTAATGTGGTCACCACGCATCGCTTTGAGAAGCTTTACCTCCCGAAGGAAACGTTTGGTATTTCTCATTCCGGTATTCATAAGGAATTTAATTGCACATTCCTCACCCGTGATGCGCTGTCTAGCCCTGAATACCGCCGCATTTCCCCCACGTCCAATCCAATCTTCAAGCTCGTAAGGATGTCCCTCTTCAGTCCGAATTTCATTCTTCAGCCTGAAAAAATCTCCTCGGCGTAGCGTGTCTGAATCAAAGTAGAGTAAGCTGGTCATCGTTCGAGTTTGGACGCTCCAAAACTACCCAATCAGATTGTCCCTCCACACATGAGCAGTGAATCCATTCCACATTGGCGATCTGATTAACGGTAGCGGCACGGTCCCAAACCAGTACGCAATCAGCAAAATCACCTGAAATTTCTTGGTCACAAACCTGGCAGTTAAATACAGGCTCAGGGCAATACCCGTATCTATCGCCTATGCTCAACCCCTCCATAAGCCTGTAAAATACTTTGGCACCGTCATTGTCCGGCTTTCTGGGGAGATACGTGCCTGCCAATATTGGTTTAAGGAAACTATGACGCCACCGCCGGCTCGATGCTGAGTTTGCTTGCGATACACATTTGATCGCATACTCGCTACAAATCTCCACATCAGACTCTGGACGGATATTTTCCTGCAAAATCCTCAAATCCTCCTGTAGAAACTTTATTTCCTTTTGTTCAATGGTTCGCTCTTCAGATACGAATTCGTCAATCACGAGAAACAAAGTGTAGAAATCGGCCTTCTGACGAAATCGTGTTTTTGAAATATCAAAAGAGTTGTCAAATATGAGATTAAGCTCTCTCAATACACCAGAAAATCTTCCCAAAATTTCCTTTTTGTACCTCTTATCCCATTTGGCGTATTCTATGTAGAAGCTATCCAACGTTACTTTCTTGTCTTGGATGCCATCAATCATGGCCGCCAACAATTCGGATACGTACTCAACATCGGCGTAGCGACGCCGGTTCACTGGTGTGAATATACCGATGGTATTGAAGTATTCATTTATGGCTAATTCTTCCGACACATCCAGAAAATCTCCTGGGAAATCTGCTCTGCGAAGTTCCTGCTTCGTCAGTGGAAAGGTATACTTATTGACCCGTGAGTATACTTCGCGGTTTTCTTCATCTGACGTATTGTACGCTTCGTTGAAATCAATCTGATAACTTAGAAAGTGATCCTGTGTCTCTTGATCCAGCTCAGAAAATCTCTTCCCTTCTTTATCTCCTGTATAAGGTTTGTCCAAGGAAAACTTGTCTCGCAAAAAATCAAGAATTGCTGTGATTCTTTGCTGGCCATCTATAACGATGCGATAGGTATTACCATCTCGAATAGTGTTTGAGAGGAAGATCTTAGGCATCGGGACACCGCGTAGAATGGTGTCCATCAGCATTATGCGCGCAGGGGCAGACCACACGGCTCGTCTCTGAAAATCGGGTCGAAGCTCAAGGCGTCTGGCTTTGCTCCAGTCTCGAATATCGGAGATAGGGTGCGGGCTCGAATTCCAATGTGCCATATAAAATTTCCTCAGAACGTTATGCTGTTCGGCGAGTTCTTAGAATCTCGTCTATAGCATCGGACAGGTTCCAAATAGGTTCCGCATCGCCCTCCTTCAGCATTTCGATTACTTTCGGCAGCCCGGCCACCGCGAGGCCGCTGGCGAGCGCCATCATCTTTCCCGGTTTCGCTACGATCTGCACGTCACCCGTCCTGCCAATCGCGATCAGCATCAGCGTATGGACACGCCATGGATCGCTGCTGAAAATCGATCCGTCAATGATCTTCCGCGTGTCACGCGTGTTATATTTGCTGATGTCGGCCGGTTCCAGATCCAGCCGAGCGGCAACGCAGACGGACAGGAACCAGAGATCGATCATGCGCGGGAACGGACTATGGTCAATGCTTGCGCCAGCGCTCCTTTGGCAGTATCGGGTAAACGCTTCGTGAAATTGAACCGGCACGTTGATGTCGATTGCCTGAAAGGGATTGAAGTATCTGTCCATCATTTCCATCTCCTATGACGCTATTTCCAGATCGACCTGGACATCAGCGCGGCGCTGGCAGAGTGGGCACTCGCTCCGATGATCGCATTCGCAACGGAGAATCTTGCGTTCGGAGACATCCGGATCGTTGACGAGCATCTTCGGATAGTGCGCCGGGTTTGTGAGCGTGTAGACCATGCCTGCCGCATCGTCGATGATCTCTTCGCATCCGGCGATCTCATCGTGCGTCAAGAAGAGAACGAGCTGCGCGCTCTCACGCACTGCCGTTCTCAAAATGGAGCTCTTCACAAAACCGCTCGTCATGCCAAGCGGTGTATCAATGACATTGGGGGCTTCGACCTCGCTGACCTTTGTCAACGCGAGAATGAAAGCAAGCGTCAGGGCGCGTCGTGACGCACCGTTCAAATCGCGGTCTGGATTGAGCGTCCTGTCCTTGGGGCCATAGACGACGATATCAAAATTCGAGTTGATTTCTGCACGTCGAATAATCGCGCCCTGTTCCGGATCTGCGCCGATCATTTCGAGGAAGATACTGTTCATCAACTCGCTGACTTTCTGTAATTCCTCGTTTGTGATCTGCTCATACGCGCCTTGCAGAATCCTCGTCACATCCTGTGTGACTTCCAGTTCGGCCAGAATGCGTACTCCCTTCTTCTGCTCGCGCAGCAGACGGTCGCGCTCGGTTTCGAGAGTGTTACGTTCGCGGTGCAGTCCGGTAAGTTGGGTTTCGATAGAGGATTGATTGGACAGGTGTCGATCGCGCTGTTCCTTGTAATAACGAAGTGTTTCGCGTAATCCCTGGATGTCCGTGTCCGGAATTGAATCTATTTGTAGTTCCAGCACCCTTAGCTTCCGGCCGGCTTCGTCACGCAAGTCCTGAAGGCCGTCGCGGCGCTCTACGACCTTCTTGTAATCTACCAGCCAAGCGCTGTTCGCGCCTTGGCCACCGGCCTGCAACGGTTTCGCCTCGTAATATAGGCGGGTGATGATCTCCTGGATTTCGTCTGCCCTCCGGCTGTCGTCAATAAGCTTCTGGATATGCGCACGTCGCCTCTTGCCGCCGGCGTCGCCGGCGTCGAGTGTCTCACCGCAGATGCAGATTTCAGCCGAAAGTCTGTCTTGCAGCACGGGAATTGTCGTATTCGGAATCTTGCCCTGATCGCGCAGTTCTTCGAGTTCCTCGAAGGCGCGCCCCAGAAGGGGCGCGAGCAGGTCAGCCGCTATGGAGCGGCTACGAAACAACTCCGAATGCTCTTTGTTTGCCGCCGTGAGTTGTTCATCGAGGTCCTTGATATTACGCTTTGCGTGATCGAGGTCCTTTTGAAGCTTCTGCTTGTCACCCTTCTGAAGTGCTGCTGTGATCTTGCGATCTGTTTCATTAACCTCCTCATCGAAAGCACTGAATTGCTGCTTCGCATCTTCAAGATCAGCGTCCAGTCTTTCACGGAGGTTCTCAATTTCCTCCAAACGCGCGGCGATCTGGTTCAACTCGCTATCCGTGCCAACCTGTTTCGCCTTCTTGTTTGCCTCGGATGCCGACTTGCGAACATGCTTGATTGCGTCTTCTATGACCCCGAGACCAAGAAGAGACCGAATGGCGCTTTGCACGCGCTCGCGCTTGGTAGATCGGGCGACATCCGCTTCGATAAAGCTCAGCGCCCGGTCGCCATCTGTGAAGAAGACCTCTCGCAACTCCGGTGGTAGTTCCTCGTTAATCAAAGCTTCCGGGGCATCTATGGGTGTTGCTCCGGTTTCGTTCAGGGCAAACAGCTTAACGGTTGAGGCGGACCGACGTGCCTTGCTGTCCACATCCTCTAACGCGGAACGCACCAAACGATACCGCCGCCGTGTTTCCCGCAGGCCGCCTGACACCCGTCGGTAAGTCGTCACCTCGAATTCAACAGTGGCGGTAACGGGCACACGCTTGCCTTCGCTCGTTTCCCAGTCGATAGGATGGAGGCGGAAGCCTTCGCCCTTGCTAGGCAACACGGCGTCTCCATAGAGCGCCCACTGCAACGCGTGTAGAATTGTCGTTTTGCCCGACTCGTTCGCCGCGCGGATTACCGTGAGATTACTGTTGGCATCCGTGGCAAACTCAAGCTCAAGATCGCGGAGCAGGCGGAAGTTTTGAAATTCAACACGGAGTAACTTCATTTGTTCAGTTCCTCCTACCCGAATCATGCGCCTGCTGTTCCGCCAGAAATCGAGCGGCGGCATTGCATTTGTCGTTTATCTTCTTCTGAATGGTCGTGGCTGAAACCCGATGGCCTCTTTCGTATTCGAGTATATCCGTGATCACTGCGACAATCTCTTCCTTATAACCATCGCATCGTTCTTCTATCCCGGCGCATTGCTCAAAAATGATCGAGATTATTTTCCTATTGTTCAGTGGCATCTATCTTCCCCCAGCCGTTAAAGGTACGCGGCGTCAACCATTCGTTCAATCATCGCCAGCGGCCCGCCTGGTCGGCCCGCGTTTCTTGCCAGCCTTGCGAATTCCTGTGCACGGCGCAACTCGGAGCCAACGAGAACACGTGCATCCGGATCGAGGCCTTCCTCCATTCCCGGTGGCAAGGCCAGCAGGTCGTGAATGACGCTGTGCGTCTTGCCGATGGCGCTACATGTGCGCAGCAGGCGACCGCGCCGTTGCACCCATTGCCGTTCGACAGTGGTACTGGCGAGGATGAATGCCTTGCAAATCTGCGGAATGTTCACCCCTTCGTCGAGCACCCGCTTTGCGGTCAGGGCCTGTATTTCCCCGTCCTGGAACGACCTGATGATCCGTTTCGTCTGCTCGCGGCTCGCCGTCTCTTCGGCAGTGAGTTGGTGAAACAGGATATTCATATCAAGCAGGAGCCGATTCACATTGTCGAGCTGATCCGGACCCTTATCGGAGGCATAAATAAGTGTGTGCCGCAAATTGCCAGTATCTTCTTCATCGAGAAGAGCCTTCAGCGCGGAAACCTTACCCGACGCCGTTTCCAGCAACGCGCGGCGGTCGCGCAGCAACTTGGCAAGGTATTCATCCGGCTTTCCGTCTTCGTTACGCCATGCGTTTTGTTTAATCTTTACCGTCAGATCAAACCATGCATCCATCTCGCTTTCCGTCAGATATACGGGATGTAAGTAGTAGTCGTACTCAACAAGGCAGCGGCCAATCGCTTTCTCAAGCGTGAAGCGGAAAACCACGGGTCCGAAGAACCCGAACAGGGCTTCCGTTCCTTCCTGGTCGTACTGACGTATTGGCGTGGCCGACAGGCCAAGGCGATACTCGAAGAATTCCGGTGGATGATTAACGAAGGAAGGACGGCCCAGATTATGCGCTTCGTCCGCGATCAGGAGGCGCGTACAGTCAAACCCCTCGACGGCGGCCAAAAATTCCGGCGTACAGAGCGTGTCGTGACTGACAACAACGACTTCGACATCCGACAGACCAGTGCGCAGCCGCCGTTTCAGCTTTTGAAGCTCGCTTGCGCGTTTCGCGGCGCTGCCCGCAACCGTCAGGTTTACCGGGTTCAGCCCAAACTGTACGATTTCATCACACCATTGTTCGATCAGCGGCACATAGGGGGCCGCGACAACGATCAGAAGCGGCTTGTGCCCTTCGTAAAGACGGTACGCCCCAACCATCGCTGTAATTGTCTTCCCCGATCCGGTCGCCATTTCCAGCACGCCGCGATATTCGCCTTCGCACCAAGCTGTTACAGCCTTGCCCTGGTGTTCGAACGGGCCATCTTCGTATCGGAGCCAGTCCGGTATTGCGAATCCTGTGCTGCGCATAGGGGCCAGTTCGTAGGGTTCCGGCCTCTCCGAAACCCTCGCCGCCCGGCTGTACAGCGCTCTTAGCTCATCTTCGGTTGGCGGCGCTTCGGAATTGTAGGTTCGCAACAGGCGCTGCCGGACTGCTTCGGGCATTGGGATAACAAAGCAGCTATCGTCTTTATTTTTCCAAAAGCGGCCGAACTCGTAGCGAAGCTTATCGGTAATGTAGCGCTGATTCGGGTCCTGCCATGATCTGGATATGGCAATTTGTTCGATGTTCTTCCGAATTCCGGCGTAGGTCACGTTGCTCGACCCATGCGCCGCAATGACATCCTCTCGGTTCTCGAAGAGCCACACTTTCGGATGAAAGAGCGCGTCTTCCATCAGGGCAACCTTAATCTCAATTCGGTGTTCCCGCAGTAGCCATGAAAGGCATTTAAGCGTATGCCTTTGAAGCAGGTCCTCCGTGACGATCAGCTCTTCCAGAATCTTATCGGCGACTTCTTCCGCGGACCTAAGACCGTCCTCGATGGCGGCCCGGTCTTCGGCGCGGAGAAGAGGACTGATAATGAGCCGGAAACTGTTCTCCGAACCGGAGATGTAGGTTGCCAGACCGGGCGCAAGTGACGCCAACACCTCGCTTGAAAAGAAGCCCACCATGCAGTTAACTCTGTCAGCCACCTGGAATCCGGGGATCAGGACTTCTTCGGCGAACGGGTCGGTCGGGAGCATATAAAGCGGTCGTACGCCCTCAAGCGTCTGCAGCCTCTGATCCTCGTGCGCCGTCACGGGCTTTTCCTGTAGCATAGACATTGCAGGCTCATTCAAGGTCTTCATTTGTGACACGCCAGACACACCTTGGCTTTGCCGTAAAGGTCATCAATATCGATAGGCTCCGCATTTGGGCGAAGCGGGTTGATCTCACGTTTGTTGCGCACTCGCTCCAACCTGCTCTGGTGGTCTTCTTTTATCTGTGCGATCCGCTCCGGCCGTTCCAGGTCTTCCAATGACTCCCCTTGACTCCACGTGAACGGCGAGCCGTGCTCGACGGCGTTCTTCTCGTAGCGTTTGGCCTCCTCGAAATATTCGGGGTGCTGCTCCATCAGCCGCACCCATTCGATCTTCTGCTGGAAGAAGCAGAAAGTGCAGCCGCTTCGAGTGCGCCACTCGTAATACCTCGGCAGCCCCAATCCCGCACCCTCCAGAATCTCCAGCACCCCCGCCTTATCGATGCCGGCATCTTTGAACGGAAGCCGCACGACCAGAGCGTCGTGTTTGGACGCATAGCCTTCGCGGTACTCCTCATCCGCCCGAATGGCGACGTAGCTATAAACGGTTGCGCCACCATCCAGAATTGGCCGGACCCACTGCTCGAAAGGGCGGAGCTTGAGCTGTCGCGTACACCAGCGTGCCTGCGGTGACGGCAGAAAGTTGTTGTACTGCTTCAGCCAAAAATCAAAGTCACGATCTGGATTCAGCCGCACGATGGGCTTACCCAGAAACCCCTCAAGCTTGACCAGGAACTCGTAGACCTCCGGCAGTTCTTTGCCGGTATCGGTGAAGAAATAGTCGATATCCAGCTCAGGATGGTTCTGCCGCATGTACACGGCCAACGCCGCACTATCGCGACCGCCCGACAGGCCCAGAACGTGCATTTCTCTACTCGCTTGGTTCACCTACCTGCCCTCCCCTCGCACGTACCTTCCGGTTTCGTCGTATCGGCGGAATCCAGGTACTGCGCACTCAACTCGGCCAGGGCGGCAAGAATGATATTTCGTCGCTCTTGACCGTTGTCTCGCAGTGCCCCGTCCACGCGGTCAATCAGCGCTCTTACCGCAGGCTGATCCAGATCAGTAATCTCGAACTCGTCATGGACCAGCTTCGGCTGCCCGCCCCCCATGCCCACAACCACGGACATGGCGTGCCGTTTGTCCTGGCGGCCCTTGACGCGGGCGAACGCTTCGGCGCGAATAAACAGTTGGGCCATCCCGGCAAGTTCCACCACCGCGCGATCGATATCCGGATCAACCCAATCCCGCGGGGGCTTGTTGACGGCCATGCCCGCCAACCCCTCCATGTCCTCGTCGCTTCCTTCAAACCGCGCAAGGCGAATGATAAAAGCCTCCAGGCGATGATCACCACCAAGCCCGTGGATGTTGTCGGCCCGAGCGCGCAACTCGGCCAGCATCGATGGCGAGGCATTCGGCACCTGAAGCTCCGCAAGCATCGTCTCCCGCATGCGGTTGAGCATTGTGGGATAGGCCTGCCGCAACTCCGTCAAGCCCTCGCGAACCTGACCTGCAACCTGCCGGGTAGCTTTCTCATCGTCAACACTTTGAACATCGTTCAGCACCTGAGGGATGTCGTCGAAGATCAACCTGTTTGGGTCGTTGGCTTGCTTCAGGAGCTGTCGAATGCGCCTGGCATTGGCCGAAAGGCGCTGCGTGCGGCCGACCCAGGGCGGCAACCGGTCATAAATCGCAACCAATCCCCTGGCCACGTCTATGGGCTCAAGATGCGTGAGCGCGTTCTCTTCGTCCAGGTCGCGCACGATATCTGCCATATCCGAAAGCAGCCAGCGCGACACCTCTGACAAATCCATCCATCTCAACTGGATGTCAGTTGGGTTTTTGGCCAAAAGGTCCGTGTCCAGGTCTGTAAACCGAGCCTGGAAAACGCCCTGCCGGTAGAACGCGAGGACGTCGCGTTTGGAGAGCGTGAACGCGAGGGCCAGAATAGGCAACAATCCGTCCTTGATGCCGAACGGAGTTCGTCGCCAGAGATCGTAAATTTCTGCAATCGATACAGATCTGTGGGATTCGGCTTCCAGAAACTTCGTCGCCGCCTCCCAAGCGGGTACCAGGTTACACGGGTCATCACCATGCGTGGGCGCAACAAATCGCCATCCTTCTGGCGAACGGCGATATAAGCCGCTGGCTTCCAGCAGCGAGGCGAACAGGCCACCCTCTGCCGGGAAGCCTTTGATGCCAAGACACTCTTCGCCTTCATTGAGGGCCATACGCCGAAGCAGGACATTCTGTGCAGCGATCGCGTTGCTGGACGGTTTGATTCGATTCAACAGTTCATTATGCAGTTTAGGGGCCTTGTCGAATCGGGCGTTCGCGAAATCAGAAACGAGACTGTTCAGTTCAGCCGGATCAAATCGCTGTGCCTCAAGTTCCTTGCCGCGCCATAGGGCATTCTCCAGGGCTCGGTCCAGTTCAACCTCGATATGGCTCTGCAGGTCTGCGATGCTGTCTTCAACTTCACGCCGCCCGACACGGTCCCCTCGAAGCTCGAGCGTATTGTCCCGAACATGCTCCAGGGCCAACAACTCTCGAGCCAAAATCAGGATCGTCCACGTTGAACGTTGGGGAATGCCCACGATGACGTCGTCTCCCTCGGCTCTTCTCACGGTGCGGTCCGCAATTCGCTTGACGGCCTCGGGGGAATCGCCCGGCGTGGGCAGCACGAGATAAAACGCCCCTATTGCGCCATTCCTAAGCTCGCGGTTGGCCGCGACATCCTCCAGATCCCGCAACGGAACGACGGTGGTATCGAACCATCGGATAGCACCCGTTTCGCGGTAGTGTCGCTTGGCAATCACCGGCTGAAGCCCGGCCAGAGCCGAAAGCCGGACGTAGTCGATCCGGTCGATCTCTCCATACGCCTCGTCCAAGGCTCGCCGGATATCAAAGTCGCTTCCTTCAAAGATGTTGTATCCATTGCTGAACTTCCGATGGATCGCCAGCGAAGCGTCCTTGAGTTGCCCCAAGGCCTTCTGAATGTCCAGAGCCTTACGATCACAAAGGGCCAGAATCAGAAGTTCCAGACTCGGCACCAGACCCGAACGTTCTCGGAACAGATCAACCAGGCTGATCGTCTTGAGCAATCGAATCTGTAGTTCATCACCGCCTGACCCCCGACATCGCTCCAGGGCATCCACGGCCATCGCCCATCGGTGGCCGTCCGGAGAAGCCATAATAGAAGGTTCCAGGTTGACCCGCAGGTAATCCCAAAGCAGCTCGGGTGTGTAAAGATCGCGCTCTGTGGCAGTTCTCAGGAAGTCCTGGAATCCGAACGGCTCTGTCGAATTCAGAAAGCCGAAGATGCTGCGCTGATTCTGGCCGAACCTCCGCCGGGAGATGGGACCGAGCAAGCAAGCCACGATGGGGTGCAACGGCCAGCATTTCTGTAGCATTTTGGGGGATTGAGTGTGATGGGCGAGGGCTGCGACCTCATTGAACAGCCCGGGTTTTCGAGGCTTTCGATCACTCTTTATCGCCCGTCCCAGGAGCTCCAGTTGCTCGTCAGGCCCAACATTGATTGGTAAGTCTATAAATCGCCCTTGGACCTTTGTCCACTCATCCCGCACCTCACGTGAGAACCGGTTTGCGTACTCGTCAAACGCCTGGTGCAGAATCCCGACGACGATCAGCCGATTGTTGCTGCGCGAGGCAATCTCCGCCAATTGCTGGAAAAAGTAGATGTCCGTGCCCTCGTAAGCAGCCCCTTCCAGCAACTTCCCCATTTCGTCGATAAACACGACAAGACCACCGTGTGTGCGGGGGTTCCGCTTGGCGACACGCACGAGTACGTTGCAGACAGCCTCGTCACTCCACGGCTCGACCCGGCCATTCCGAACGAGGCGGGCACGCTCAATCGCCTCACCGACCACTTGGGCGGGTCGATCACGTCTCCCCACGACGGGCAGGACACGCCAACCCTTCGCTCGGGGAGGCAAGGCAGTCCAGATGGCCTCCGCTGTTTGGGCACCGAGGATCTGCGCAGCCGAATTTCTAAGCTCGCCGCTCCCATTCAGCACGGCGTTGAGCGCAACCACGAGGCTCGACTTGCCAGAACCATACGGTCCCGTCCACGTGAACGCAGCCTGTCCCGTTTGGCTGACCTGCTGAGCCATTCTTTCGAGGACCACAGCAAAGGACCGCGGACAGATGAAACCCGTCAGAGCTGTAGGATCAGAGAGGTCCGTGTCGATGCGGATAGACCTCCGGAAGCGACGGCGTATCTGCACACGATCAGCCAAAACTTTCACGTAGGCCCCTCCTCTCGATGTGAGCTTTGTAGTCCACCGCCAACAGGTTCAAAGTCTCCTCGGTCGTGAGTGCGCGTTTCCGGATGAACTGCTTCAGGCCGGCGGTCTCTGACCACCGGTATATCCCCTTAGTAAGAGATTCCATCTTCCCTAAGAGGTCGACGAGATCATTTTCGTCCAGTAGAAAGACCCTGCCCGGTGAGCCAGGCTCGTAGGACAGTGCTTCGAATGACAGGGTGTTCGTGGTCCTCGAAAAACGAGACCAGAAGTCGGCTACGGCGTAGGAGAATACGCCGGTACCAAGCGACGGTTTTGGGCCACGAACGAACCTGAAGCTGTCGCGACGGCCAATCGGCTTGATAAGACCGAGTTCCGTAAGGGGCGATTCGAGGGCGTCCTCGTAGCTCGCGTGCTGCGACACAGGCTGTGCGACGTAGGTGCGCACAAAACAGGACACGTCGCGTCTGATTGTAGCTATGGACGACCGCGTCCACCCTCTCTCACCTGCCAGCTTGACGACGCCTCGGACCAGCATATCACGTTCGAATAAGAGCGCGGGAAAGTGGTTGAATGCCCAGAACCACGTCGTCTTTTCAGCCCGACCGCAAAGGCGCCAATGGATGTGCCACGAGGTCGCAGGGTTCTCCATGTATGGATCTAGCCTGCCCTCACCGAATAGCATATCGCCGAATTCGGTACACCGGATTCGGCGTTCGCCAGAAACCTCTTCGATGACACCTGCGGCAGTGGCCCAATGCCGTATCGAGGCCACCATATTCTTGCCGACCCCGAACCGGGCGATGGCATCGTCCGCTGAGAAGACCGATCTGTTGTTTTCGTCGTCTTCGGTTTCCCGGACGGCATCGAAGGCTTTTTTGAGCCATCCATATCGGAGCGGAAACGTCTCGTGACCGGATAGCTGCGGTTGGTAGCCATCTTCGTAGAGGGGACCTCGTAGCATTGTCTCTCCGCCTGGATGGAACGTCCAGCTTGACAATACGGATATTTTTCGGTATTGTCAACGGTAAACCGGCGGCAAGCTCCAGGATCTATATGGATGAGAGGTAAAATCTGATGTAGTTGGAATAAGTATTTGTTTTTATTTGAGAAGATGTTTGAAGTGACGAATAATATCCGTTGAGCTAAACATGGACAACCGAGAGACCATCTACGCGGACTATCAGGCGACCACGCCGGTCGATCCGCGTGTCTTAACAAAGATGGCCCCCTGTTGGGGCAAATCGTTCGGCAATCCCCACTCGATCGATCATGTCCTCGGATGGCGAGCCGACGAAGCAGTACGCGAAGCAGCCGCATCCGTAGCAGCGTTGATAGGCGCCGACGGCGATGAAGTGATCTTCACATCCGGCGCCACTGAAGCCAACAACCTCGCCTTGTTCGGCCTTGCACGCCGCGCGCCGGCCAACCGTCGGCGTATCCTGGTCAGCGCAATCGAGCACAAATGTGTCTTAGCGGCAGCGCGCGCGTTGTCCGAACGCGAAGGTTTCACCGTTGAGACCATCGGAGTCGACAGGGATGGATTTATCGACTTCGGCGCCCTGGAAAAGCGCCTGGACGGAGACGTTCTCCTACTTTCCGTAATGGCTGTTAACAATGAAGTTGGGACCATTCAGGACATCCCGCGGATTGCCGAACTGCTCGCGCCTCACGGCATCCTGTTTCACTGTGATGCAGCACAAGCGCCCTGTGCCATGGAGATGGGTGATCTTGCCACGCACACCGACCTGATCAGCCTTTCAGGGCACAAAATGTACGGTCCACAGGGCATCGGTGCATTGTACATTCGCCGTGATCTCAAAGCGTCAATCGAGCCACTGATCTATGGTGGTGGGCAGCAAGACGGTCTGCGTTCCGGTACCGTCCCAATGCCGCTTTGCGTCGGTATGGCAACGGCTGCCCAGATCATTGCCGATGAGAAAGCGGTCGAGGAACGCACACGGGTCGCTCGCCAACGCGACACATTTATCCATCTGCTCCAAAGCGGAAATTCGCCGGTCACCATCAACGGAACGGTCGGCGACCGGCGCCATCCGGGAAACGCCAACATCTGCTTTGACGGCTTTGATGCGCAAGACATCCTTGGCGTCCTTCAGCCTCGGCTTGCCGCATCCACCGGCGCGGCGTGCGCGTCTGGCATTCCCGAGCCATCGCACGTACTTCGCGCACTCGGCCTGACGACAACACAAAGCGCCGCTTCCATTCGCTTCAGCTTTGGCCGGTTCACCTCCCCCGAAGATATCCAGAATGCGGCACGCCTGGTTGGGGAGGCGCTTGCCACCCTTTCAGTCGAAACCGCATCTCAAGCTGAATATAGGTAGCCAAAGGACATGACATCAAGGCTTACAGAGTTGATAGCCCGCGCACCCTGGAGGGAAGCGGTTACCTATCGAGATACCTGGCCCCACGAGTATGTACTGTCCGAGAAGGACGCTCAGCAGGAGTTGCTGGAGGCGGTCTGCGAGCGATTCCGTGTCGAGGAGGGCGTGGCCGGCCGCTTCTTCGGTATGAACAACACCTATCTGTTCATAGGCGACTACAAATACTGGCTGATGACCCATTGGGACGACCTGAAGTCGGGAGAGGACTATGTGCTGAACCGGGCTCGGCTCTACCGCGACCGGCGGGACTTCGTGATCCAGCCCGGCGATACAGGCAAGCCGGAGGACTATCCGGTCAACCCGGCATATCAAAGTTGAATCACCCGGGGGTAACCTGCTGAATTGATTGACTGGTACACCGATCTATCTCACACCAAACGTTTAACGCTCAACCTCAGGTCTGACATGAAAATCGCACACATCTCCGACTTTCACCTGCGCCACCACCTCCCCGGCACCTCCGAACTCCCTCAGCGCCTCAGCCGGCAGATGCCCGACCTCCTCGTCGAGGCCGTCGAACAGATCCGCGCCGGGTCTCCCGACCTCGTCGCCGTCACCGGCGACCTAGTCGACTACCCGCTGGACCGCCTGCACGCCCCCGACACCGTCGCCCTGGGCGAAAAGGACCTCAGCCTCATCCGGGAGATCTTCAGCCCCCTCTCCGTTCCGGTGGCCTTCCTCTACGGCAACCACGACCACCCCGACGCCTTCCGAAAGGTCTTCGGACGGCTTCCCTCAGACTTCGACGTGGCCGGCCACCGCATCCTCCTCTTCTTCGACAACGAAGCCGAAGACCACGTCCCCGAACGTATCGGAAAGGAACGGGAACGCTTCCTCGCCGCGCTTTCAGACGACGACCCCAGGCCCCAGGTCCACCTCCAGCACTACCTGATCGCCCCCGAGCACAACGGGGGCTACCCCTACGCCTATCGGGACGCCGGAAGCCTCAAAGCGGTCCTGCTGAAAGACCCCCGCGTGCGGCTCGTCCTCAGCGGACACTACCACAGGGGGGAACCCCTCTTCAGAGAGGGCGGCGTCTACTTCAGCACCGTATCCGCCTTTGGCGAACCCCCTCATCCCTACCGGACCTACACCCTCACAGCGGAACGCATCGTCCAGACCGAACGGAGCCTGCGCCCCCCGGCGTAGAAAGGAAACCGCTTTGGACCGTCCCCGTCTCCCCCGACCCACGCTCAAACGCAACTCCCCCTTCACCCGGGGGCGCGTCACCCTTCTCCTCGTGGTCGCCGGGGCCCTGTCCGTCTTCCTCGGCCTGGTCCTGCTGCGCTCCTCCGGTGACCTGGACCGGGCCCTGGCGCCGTCCCCGGAAGACCTGCCCATCTCCGCCTTCTCCCCATCCCTCCCACAGGCCCTGAACGCCTTTGAAGATCCCCGATTCGGCCGTACAGCGTTCGCCTCCGGCCTGGCACAGGCCCTCGCCTCCCAGCTCGTTTCAGACCAGAGGGGTGCGGTCGCAGCCTTCAAACGAACGACCTTTGCGTTCCTCCTCAAGATCCGGTACCCCAGGGACGAAATCCTGACCCACTACCTCAACAGGGCCTGTCTGGGCAGCGCGGGCAATACGCCCATCTGCGGTTTCCAAAAAGCCGCTGACTTCTACTTCGGGATTCCGGTTGAAAACCTGAACCTGGGAGAGGCCCTCCTGCTCTGCGACCTCGCCTGGTCCCCGAAAAAGCCCGCCCTCCTGGGCGACCTCTCCACCGCACTGAAAACCCGCAACCGGCTCCTCGCCCGTCTGCGGGACATCGGACGCCTCTCCCGGGCGGAATATGAGACCGAAGTCGCCCGCCCCCTGTCTCCGGCTTCGGACCACCGGCCGATATGGTAGCAACGGCGTGGGCAACCACAAGGGTTGCCCCTACAAATGCAACAGCGTGGACATCCACGAGGGGTGCCCACGCAAATGCTGCGGGGGGGGAAGGGGCTTTTCCGCACGGTTCCGTCCAGCACCATCGTTATCTTGAAAACCTCACCCCCAGCTTCACACACCGTTCCGGGTGCTCATCGATCATCCGGTAGGCCTCCGCCGAGTCTTCAAACGCTACGATCGGCGTCACCAGACCCTCCACACTCACCCGCTTCGTCCGGAGCAACTCGAAAGCCACCTGCCTGATCCGCGCGCTGTCCCACATCGGGTGGTCCCGGTTAGGATCGGAAATCGACCGGCTCGACCGCATCGTAATGCGGTTCATGTGCCACTCCTCACCCAGCCGCAACCCCTCCCCCTCGCCCTGGTAGAACCCCAGAGGCACCACCAGCCCCCCCAGGTGCGTCGCCCGGATGGCCTGGTGCAGCGCCCGGTAGGACCCGCTCGCCTCGATCGCCACGTCCACACCCTTCCCCGTCATCCGCTTGATTTCCAGCCCCGCGTCCACTGCCGTCGGATCGAGCGCACCGTCCGCGCCGTGCCGCAGGGCCAGCGCTCTCCGATTCGCAAGCGGGTCCACTGCAATCGCCTGAACCGCCCCCGACAGCCTGGCCATCTGCAGCACCATAAACCCGATCGCCCCCAGCCCGAAAAGCGCCACCACCTCTCCCAGGCGCACATTCGCGTCCCGGACCGCTCCCAGCGCGAACTCCGCCGGGTCCCAGTAAACCACCTCTTCCGGCGTCATCTCCTCCGGCATCGGATGCAGGCGTCCTTCCGGCACCGTGTGCGTTTCCCGGATCGGCATATGCCCGAACACCCGGTCGCCTGCCCTGAACCTTTCCACCTCCGGCCCGACTTCGGTCACCGTGCCCACGCTCATATTCCCGAGCCGCACCGGAAAGTCCCGGCGCTCGCCCCGGCGCGGCACGAAAACCTGCAACTCCGGATCGTACCACCTCCCGCTGAAGGGCGACGACCCCCGATAGACGCCCGACTCCGTCCCGTGTTTGGGCGCGCTGAACTCGGTCGCCACCCGCACCTCGTCCCTGCCCAATAACGGCTCATCGTACGCTCGAATCACCGGCTGCCTCGGGGCAACCGCCACCAGTTCCCTCGGCATCCTGTAGCCCCTCCTTTCCCCGCACCGGGACGCATCGCGATGCGCCCCTACAGGTATTTATAATACGTAACATGCGCCCTGGCAATGTCAAACCCCGCCTTCTCATACGCCCGCCGGGCAGGCATATGACCCTCGTCCAGCCCGGTGGACACGGACGCGTACGAAAGCCCCGCCTGCCGGAACAGGTCCAGCACGTACCCATACATCGCCGTTCCGATCCCCTTCCCGGCCAGGTGCGGCGCAACCCCATTGTTGCCAATGGTCCCCATCGCCCGCTCCCGGTCCATCCGGAATGTAATAAACGCAACCGCCTCGCCCGTCTCCACCGCCTCCACCACGCGGAACCACTCCGGATGGCGCGCCCAGTGGCCGCGCACCTGGGCCTCCTTGTCCGCCTCCCAGTTGGCGCACAGCACACCGTGCAGTTCCTCGCCCAGAATTTTCACAGCGCTCTCGTGAATACGCACCCACGCCTGCCGGGCGATCCGGCCCACCCGGTCCATATCGCGTTCGGTCGCCCGGCGGATGCGATAACCGGGAGCGATTGTCGGGTCCAACCCCACTTTATCCGCCCTCCAAAAAAGCATTGACATTCCAAACAGAGTGAATATCTTAGCCGAAAATCAGACCGTTCGTATCCACCGCCGGTCCGGAAGGAGCGCACCGCTATGAAGCTTGGAATCGTCACCTACCAGATCGCCAAAGACTGGGACGTGCCCACCCTCATCGACATGTGTCAAAAAATCGGCCTGCAGGGCGTTGAACTCCGCACCACCCACGCCCACGGCGTCGAAATCGACCTCACCGCCGACCAGCGCCAGGGCGTCAAACAGCAGTTCGCCGACGCCGGCGTCGAAATCGTCGGACTCGGCAGCGCCTTTGAATACCACGCCGTCGAACCCGAAACCGTCAAGCAAAACATCGATGGCACGGTCGAATACGCCAGACTCGCCGCAGACCTGGGCTGCCCCGGCGTCAAAGTCCGCCCCAACGGCCTCCAGGTGGACAGGGGTATCCCCGCTGAGAAAACCCTGGAACAGATCGGCCTGGCCTTACGCGAATGCGGGCAGTCCGCCGCGGACCTGGGCGTTGAAATCCGCCTGGAAGTCCACGGCCGGGAAACCAGCAATCCCAAACACATGCGCACCATCATCGACCACGCCGACCACGACAACGTCTACATCTGCTGGAACTCCAACCCGGCGGGAGAGACCATCAACGGCTCTATCAAAGAGAACTTCGACCTCCTCAAACACAAACTCAGCCTCGTTCACATCAACGAACTCCACAGGGCCGAATACCCCTGGCGGGAACTCTTCGCCCTCCTCAAGGCCGAAAACTACACCGGCTACACCCTTGCCGAAATCCCGGACAGCCCCGAACCCGAACGCCTGCTGCGCTACTACAAGGCCCTCTGGGAGGCCTACACGGCGTAGCGCGCAAACGATTCAGGCTTCCAGCGCCGTTCCTTCCACCGTCTTCCGGTACAGCGCTTCGCCCAGCCCCTGGATGCGCTCCCCCTCCGGCAGTCCGTCCACCAGATGCCCCGGCAGCATCCCGTTGTAGGTCCCGCTCAAGGCGCCTGCCACCGCCGCAGACGTACCTCCGCCCGTCTCAAGCGCCCGGCGGACCGTCGCCTCAAAATCCCCGGGCGTTCGCAGAAACGCCTCCAGCGCCACGGCCGCGGTCACCGGCGCCTCTCCCGGCATCTCCAGCAGCGCCCGACAGGCCGCCGGCGCCGGCATCTCCAGCAGCGTCCGAAGCTGCCCGATCACCTCCCCGGTTGCCTCATCCACCGGCCGGGCGGACCACTCGGCCACCTCGATCACCTCCTCCACATCCATCGGCCGGTGCGTCATCAGATGCCCCACCACGTGCGCCACGGCCACAGCCGCAGCCACCGCCCGGGCATCCCGGTGGGTCACGTGGCACAGGGCCATCGCGTCCTGCCGGATTTCCTCCCCCTGCTGCCAGTGCCACAGCCCCACCGGCCCCATCCTCATCATTGCCCCGCTGGACGGCAAATCCACACTGGCCGCCGACGCATGGGGCACGCCCGCATCCAGCCGCTCCATCGTCTGTTGAAACGTCGGGTCGTACCCATCGCGTTTCCCGTGCCTCCACATCTCCAGCAACCGCCGGGCAACATCCGTGGGATCTATGCCTCCCCGGTCCAGAATCGACTCGACCACAACCAGCGTCTGCTGCGTATCGTCCGTCCCCGCCCCCCCCAGCGCATCCCCGACCGCGCCTCCCAGCAGGGCCGCCACAAAAAAATCTGCGATATCTTCGCGCATGGACTCATCCTTTCACACGTCTCACCCCTTCCACCTCCGCTGCGGGACGGTGGGGGTTTTTCGCGCCTTCTTAAACCGGTTGTATTTCCCCCCATCCTTTCGTATGTTTCTCCTTTCAATCCGCCCGCATCCTGCCGTATGCTCTGGTCCACCAGAACCGAACCTATGCCCCGCAAAGCCCTCGTCGGCCTCATCCTCGCCATTCTCATTCCCCTGACCGTTCTCCTCTACCCGGGCGACCTTTCCCTGCCATCCCGGCTGGCCCTTGCCATCTCCGCCTTCACCATTCTCTTCTGGACCTTCGAACCCGTACCCATCGAATACACCTCGCTCATCATGCTGCTCCTCTTCCCCCTCCTGGGCGTCATCCCCTTCCAGACCACCTTCGCCGCCTTTTCCGGCAAAGCCGTCTGGCTGGTCTTCTCCGGCATGGCCTTAAGCCTGGCCATCACCGAGACCCCCCTGGGCACCCGACTTGCCCGGCTTGTCCTGGGCCGCATCGGGAGCTACGGCAAACTCCTCCTCAGCATCCACCTCCTGGGCGTCCTCTCGGCGCTCCTCATCCCTTCGGGCGTCGTCCGCGTCCTCATCCTCATGCCCATCATCGTCAGCCTCCTCAAGGCCCTGGGGGAAAAACCCGGATCTCGCACCAGCGCGGCCCTGATCCTCTCCCTGATGTGCTCAACCTACTACGGCGGCACGGGCGTCCTCACCGCCTCCGTCCCCAACATGGTCGTCTTCGGCGTGATGGAATCCCGCAACATTTCCATCTTCTGGGGGGAATGGGCCCTCTACCTCTTCCCTGTCATCGGCCTCCTCCGTGTCGGCTGCTGCTATCTCCTGATCCGCCTCCTCCTGCCCGTCCGTCCACCCCCCATGCTCGCAGCCATCCCCACGGATACCCCCGACATCCCGGCAGCCGTCACCCCTGCCGAAAAGAAAACCGTCGGCATCCTCCTGCTGGGCATCCTCTGCTGGGCGGCCGACGCCCTGCACGGCATTCATCCCGCCACCATCGGCCTCGCCCTGGTGCTCCTGTGCTACCTGCCCGGCTGGGGGCCCCTCTCGCCCGACCGGTTGAAGGGCGTCAACTTCCCCATCCTCATCTATATCGCCGCCGTCTTCGCCATGGGATATGCCCTTGAAACAACCGGCTTCAACGCCCACCTGGCCGGCATCCTCACCGGTTGGCTGGACCTCTCAGAAGCGGACACCCTCTTCAAACTGGGCGCCATCACCTGCCTGACCGTCCCCTTCGACTTCCTGGCGGATACCGCAGCCATTGCCGGCGTCCTCACCCCCCTCCTCCTCGACTTCGGCGCCGGCATCGGCCTGCCGCCCCTGCCCACCGCCCTCAGCGTCGCGGTCGGCACAAGCTTCGTCTGCATCCCCTATCAATCCGCCCCCTGGGTGCTCGCCTACAGTTTCCGCTACGTCCGCATGGGGCAGTTCATCCTCACCATGACCCTCATCTCCGCCCTCACCCTGCTCCTCCTGCTCCCGCTCAACCTCCTCTACTGGCGCCTCATCGGCCTCATCTGAACGCTTAGAAGCCTTAACCCTTGACAACATCGAACCGGCAGCGTACCATCTCATACCAGTACAAACCCGACGCTTGAGATGGAACCGCGACACCCAACAGGAGACCCCCATGCCCGCGCAAAAAATCAACGGAGACCGCTCCCTCGCCTGGGGCGCCATCGAAGCCGGTATCCGCATGGTCACCGGCTATCCCGGTTCCCCTGGCACCGGGACGTTCAATGCCCTGGCCGAAACCGCACGGGACTACGGCCACCACGCCGAATGGTGCATCAACGAACGCATCGCCCTCGACATGGCCGCCGGCGCCTCCCAGGGGGGAAAACGGGCGCTCGTCTGCATCAAAAGCGTTGGCATGAACGTCGCCCTGGACACGTTGATGGTCCTCAACATGACCGGCGTCCACGCCGGCCTTGTCATCCTCATGGGCGACGACCCGGGCGCCTGGGGGTCTCAGAACGAGCAGGACACCCGTGCCCTGGGCCCCCTGGCCGAACTCCCCATGCTCGAACCGGCAACCCCGGGTGAGGGCCGTCAGATAGTACGCTTCGCCTTCGACCTCTCCGAATCCCTCCGCACCGTTGTCATCATCCGCATCACCCGCAGCTTCAGCGTGCGCGAGGAAGACCTCTCCCCCCCCTCGCCTCCCCGGACCAGACCCGCCCTCCCGCCGGACAGGGAGCCGATGCGCTGGGTATCTTCCCTGCGCAACTGCATCTCCAACCACCACCGCCTCCACCAGACCGTTCGGAAGCTCGCAGACCGGTTCGACAGCCTGCCGTTCAACCGGCTCGAAGGCCCGGGCCCCAGGGGCATCCTCGCCGGCGGCTTCGTATATACCAAACTGAAGGAGGCCCTCGCCGGCGCTGACACCTCCAATCTCTGCATCCTCAAACTCGGCGCCCTGTATCCGCTGCCCGGGGACCTCATCGCCCAATTCCTGAAAACATGCAACGAGGTCCTGGTCCTCGAAGAAGTGGACCCCTACCTCGAAGACGCGGTCAAAACGGTCGGCTACGACATTGGCGCAACCCCCCCAATCCTCGGCAAGCGGACCGGCCACGTCAACTGGGAGGGAGAACTCTTCCGCTGGCACATCCAGCAGGCCCTGGACGCCTTCATCCCGGACTTTTCTCCCACCCGGCGCTACACCCGGGCCGAATGGGAAAAGGAAAAGCCCTACCGCAAAGCTTACTGCGCGGGGTGCCCCTACCTTGAAATCCTCACCGCATTCCGGGAAGAGGCCGTCGCCCTGGGCCAGAACCCCTTTCTCGCCGGCGACCCCGGCTGCGTCGTCGTCGCCGTCCGACACCTAGACACCAAGCTCTGCATGGGGTCCTCCATCGGCGTGGCTGCCGGTCTTGAAAAGGCCGGCGTCCCGGAACGCACCGTAGCCGTCATCGGGGACTCTTCGTTTTACCACACCAGCATAAACGCCCTCATCCACGCCCGGGCCACCGGCGCAACCCCCCTGCTGATCGTCCTCGACAACGGAGGGTCGCTCACCACCGGCGGCCAGCCCACCCCCGACAGAGGACTGCCCCTGCCCGAAAAAACCGGCCCCCCCGTGGGCATCCGCGACCTGGCAGCGGCCTGCGGCGTCGAATCCATCTGGACCGTAGAAGCAACAGACCCTGAAGACCGGATGCGGGCCGTCTTCCGTGAGGCCCTCGCCACGGACCGCCTCGCCCTGGTCATCGTCCGCAAACCCTGCAAACACATAGAATAAAAAGGGACACCGGACAAAGCGCCGTCAAACTCGCCTCCCACGATCCCCCCACTGGCGCGCCTGCGGGCTGGCGCCCCCTCACCGCATCAGCCGTCGCCTGGTGGGCAACCACAAGGGTTGCCCCTACAAATGCAACGGCGTGGACATCTACGAGGGGCGCCCACGCAAATGCTGCGGGGGGGAGGGGGCTTTTCCGAAATAAAAAAAGCCCTCCGGGTCCCGAAACCCGAAAGCGCCTTATTGAGAAGCTGCCTTAAAACCCCCGGCGGTCTTCGCACAGCTGCAAAAGCACCGGTCGGCGTTGCATACGACCACTAACGCAGGAATTTCAGACTCGAAATAATCCCCCTGTATTCCTCCAGAGGGAAGTGAACGCTAATGCCGCTGCCCAGCATCACATACACCTGCTGCCTGTACACCACCGCCGAGGCCAGATACCGGCTGCCATACCCCCTGTAGGAAGCCGCCCGGAAGACCCACTCCACCCCCTCGGCAGCATCTATCCGAAGCGTCCGTTTCTCCTCTGCACTGTACCCGATAAATCTGCCCCTGAGCTCTTCTTCCAGGGACGTCACAAACCGCTCTATGGTATTCCCCCGGGGCAACGCCCGGGGATCCACGACCAGCGTGGGCCGAAACCGGGTTCCCTGCAGTGGAAACTTTGAAATCTGCACATTCACTTTGGGCAGACCGTTGGACGCGCGGTTATGGAAAAGGGTCTGGGCGTTCAGGCTCCAGGTCGAATCCTCTGGAATGGTCAGCTGAAACCCCCACTCCTCGTTGACGTAGACCGTACCCTCCGAAGAGGAATCTTCGATGTCGGGATCGGTCGGAATCGGACCACAGCCCGGCGTCAGCTGCGCCAATAAGATGAGAAAGACCGGAATCCACTGCTGATTTCGACACATACACAGCCTCTCTGGTGAGGAGATTTCCCGGCTCTTTCCGCCCAATACTGCAGGGTGTACGTTCAAATTACCAAATTCAGCGCCCCCGGTCAATACCCACCCCCGCCCTCTGCTGGAAAATCACAACGTCCCATGCCGTTTTCCCGTCGCTCACGGCCCTTTCCGTATCCTTCAATTCACCGGCCCCAGCCTGCGCCATCGAATCTTTTCAAACAGGTTCCAAAACGGCGCATCGGTATCCCGGGAGAAGTAGATCAGCAGCGGATGCGCCTTGATTTTTTCCAGCGAAACCGTCCCCCAAAACCGGCTGTCGTAGCTGTTGTCCCGGTTGTCTCCCATCACAAAAATATGCCCCGGAGGCACCGTATAAGGACCGAAGTTGTCCCGCGCGCTGTACCGCCGGGGCTGCTCCTGGCTGTCCATATACTTGACCCCGGGAGGGTCTGAAAACGGCTCCCCATCCACATAAACCACCTTATTCTTGACCTCAACCGTCTGGCCCTCTACGGCGATACACCGCTTGATAAAATCCCGGGACGGATCGTCCGGAAATTCAGCGATCACAAGGTCGCCCGGCCCGGGGCCCCGAAACCCGGGCATCCGAAACGAAGGCAGCTTCAGGTTCAGAATCGGCAGACGGTCGGGAATCTGCGTCCCGAACGTCTGCTTATCGCCCAGCACATAATCCCCCGCCAGAAGCGTATCCTCCATCGATCCTGAAGGAATATGATACGCCTGCACCAGCGTTGCCCGAATCAAAATAAACAGCACAGCGGCAAAAAGAAAGCCCTTTGCATAGGCTTTTGCAATCTGAAGCCCAAATGGCTTCCCCACCCGGCGTCCATCCATACACAGGCCTCCCTGTTGGGGTTGCCCTGCATCCCCCGGAAGTCTTCCAACCCCTTCAATTCACCGGCCCCAGCCTGCGCCATCGAATCTTTTCAAGCAGGTTCCAAAACGGCGCATCCGGGTTCCAGGAGAAATAGATCAGCAGCGGATGCGCCTTGACCTTTTCCAGCGAAACCGCCCTCCAGACGCGGCTGTCGGAGCTGTTGTCCCGGTTGTCTCCCATCACAAAAATGTGCCCCGGAGGCACCGTATAAGGACCAAAATTGCCCCGCTGCCGGTAATCCGTATACTTGACCCCGGGGGGGTCCTGAAACGGCTCTCCATCCACGTAAACCACCCTGTTCTTGACCTCAACCGTCTGGCCCTCTATGGCGATGCACCGCTTGATAAAATCCCGGGACGGATCGTTCGGGAATTCGAAAATGACGATATCGCCCGGCCCGGGATCGCGAAACCCGGGCATCCGAAACGAGGGCAGCTTCAGGTTCAGAATCGGCAAACGGTCGGGAATCTGCGTCCCGAACGTCAGCTTATCGCCCAGCACATAATCCCCCACCAGAAGCGTATCCTCCATCGATCCTGAAGGAATATGATACGCCTGCACCAGCGTTGCCCGAATCAAAATGGCCAGAAAAATCGCAAAAAAGATCGACTTTGCATAATCTTTCACAGTCTGTTTTCTGGGCTGTTTCTCAAGCCGGGGTTTATGCATAAAATCGCGCAATCCCCGCCTCCTTTCCGTGGATAAGATGGTGTTCCCCAAAAAATACCCCTCCCGCCACAGGCTGTCAAGCAAATTTCCGCACACCCCTGCCAAACCGCTTGACGCCTGCCCGGGATCGACTTAAATTGCCTTGCCTGCGAAAATCCTCCACCAGAACAGAGGCGAAAGGAGCACTGCCATGCGAGAAGTCCGGTGGGAGCGCATGTTCCCTGACCAGCTGGAAAAGGCATTTGCAGACTGTCCCCTGGTCTATTTCCCCTACGGCCTCTGTGAGCCTCACGGTCCCCAGAACGCGGTGGGGCTGGATGCCCTCAAGGCCCACGGCATTGCCTGTAAGGCCGCCCGCGCCCACGGCGGCATCGTGGCCCCGCCCGACTACTGGCACATCCACGAACTGGGCGGCTACGCCCTCTGGTGCGAACGCACCGTGGGCCAGGTCGAACGCGCCTGGCTCACCTGCATGCCCCCCTGGCAGCACTTCAAAAACATCTGCTACCACATCCGGACCGCCGACACCCTCGGCTTCCACGCGGCCATCTTCCTGACCGGCCACTACGGCCCCAACTGGCAGGACCTCAAAACCCTCTGCGACCTGGTTCAGCCCCACGTGGGCACCCGGCTCTACAGCCTGCCCGACCACGAGGCCAACCAGCCCGGCTTCGACAGCGACGGCAAAAGCGGCGGAGACCACGCGGGCAAGGTCGAAACCTCGCTCCTCTGGGCGCTCCATCCCGAATGCGTGGACCTCTCCCGCCTCCCCCCCCGGGAAGCGCCCGGCCCCCACTTTGCCATGGGCCCCACCGTCCGCCTGTCCAACCGCAAAACGGGCGAACGCATGGTTGCCGACGAAGTCCGCTGGCTGGGCGCCAGAGCGCAGGAATGCTTAACCGCCTACGACCGGGAAAAACCCGAACACAAACTCCGTACCTTTGAAGACGTCGAGACCCTCTGGGAAAAGGTCGTACACCCCGCCTTAAAAGACTTCCGGACCATGCAGGACGCCTGGCAGGACGGTGAATCCCTGCCCGAAACCTCGGTCTGGTACCCCAACTGGCGTGTCCCCCCCCGGGGGTAGCCCGGGATGCGGACTTCCGACCATCTCAAAGCCCACTGTCGAGCATTCGACAGTGGGCTTTTTTCTCACCAGGAATTTTAAAACAGCTTCTCAGGCGTCCGGGCGTTCCAGCAGTTCAATCTCGTACCCATCCGGATCGTCCACAAACGCCATCTTCCGCCCGGACACGAATGTTTCGCGCCACCCGTCCGGCCAGATCTCAACACCCTTCTTCTCCAATGCATCGCATGTTGCAATCAGGTCCGGAACCCCGATCGCAAAATGCATCAGATCTTCCGGCACATTGAGATCGTAATCATCAGAATAGGTCAACTCCAGCGTATGTGCGCTTCCCGGCATCTCCAGGTTCACAATCTGGTTCCCGGCCGGGGACCTGTCCGACCTGCTCTTCACCTGAAATCCGAAGTTTTCGCAATAAAACCGGGCCGACCGGTCCAGACTGCTCACCCGGATGCGGGTATGCAGAAAAACAGGCATAACGTGCTCCTTTCTCTTTCAACCGTAGAAATAATCTCTCTTCAGTCCCAAAGATACACCCTCAGATGACAAACACAAACAGAAAAAACGCCCGGGTACACCTGCCTGCACACAGAAAGCGTTTGACAAACGAGCGGTTATTCCCATATATTTGCTCTAAGATTACCCCTTCTGTCGTTCGGGTGCCGGAACCGGACGGCCCGCTTCTGCCGTCATGCTTCCGGAGAATAGGGAAGTCGGTGCAAATCCGACGTGGCCCCGCCACTGTGATCGACACCCTGCCGCTCCCATCCAGCGCCACTGGTCCAAAAACCGGGAAGGCCAGGAGCGGCCGTCGAAAGCCAGGAGACCTGCCCGGACACAGTGCGCTCAAACGCCTTCGAGGGAAGGGCGTGGACGATCGGTATGCGCGTGAGACCCCGGCCGCCTTTCCAGAGACCGGGGTTTTTTGGTCCCTCCACGGAACGGAGAGAGGCACAGAGAGCGCCTGTCACTTACGCTTGCAGCGCAACCCATCTCAGCCAATGGAAAAGACCCTGCTCAAAATCCAAGACCTCACCTGCGGTTACGGCGCGCAGCCGGTGCTCCGGGAAGTCACCTTCGACCTCTGCACCGGCGACTTTGTGGGCGTGATCGGCCCCAACGGCTGTGGCAAAAGTACCCTCATCCGGGCCCTCACCGGCATCCTCAAACCCGCCGCGGGGCAGGTCCGCCTGAAGGGCCGGAACATCGGTGTCCTCTCCCGCCGGGAGATCGCCCGGCAGGTCGCCGTCATCCCTCAGGACACGGCCTTCCTCTTCGAATTTTCAGTCCTCGAAATGGTGCTGATGGGCCGCACCCCTCACCTGAGGCGCCTGCAACGTTCCGGACAAAGGGACCTTGACCTGGCAGAGGAAGCCCTGCGACAGACCGATATGCGCCACCTGAAAGACCGGAAGGTGACCGAACTCTCAGGCGGAGAACGCCAGCGCGCCGTCATCGCCCGCGCCCTGGCCCAGCAACCGCCCCTGCTCCTCCTGGACGAGCCCGACAGCCACCTGGACATCGGCCATCAGATCGAAATCTTCGGTCTTCTTCAGGACCTCAACCGCACCCGCAACCTCACCCTGCTGTGCGTTTCCCACAACCTCAACCTCGCCTCGACTTACTGCAGGCGGCTGATGCTGATGCAGGCCGGGCGCCTCGTAGCCACCGGCCCCCCGGAGGAAATCATCACCCCCGAACACATCCGGGCCGTCTACGGCGTCAACGCCGTCGTACAGCCCAGCCCGGTCAATGGCGCCCCCCAGATCACGCCCTGCACTGAAAGGACCTCCTGTTGAAACCCTTGCTCCACCTCGTCCTGTCCATCCTCCTCCTCTTTGTGACCCCATCCCGGGCGCAGGACTTTCCCCTCAAGCTCGTCGACGCCCTGGGCGACACCCTCACCCTCCACGCCTATCCGGAGCGCATCGTCTCTCTGGCCCCCAGCAACACCGAACTCCTCTTCGCCGTGGGCGCCGGCAGCCGGGTCGTGGGCGTCACGGACCACTGCAACTACCCCCCCGACGCGGCCGGGAAACCCAAAATCGGCGGGTTTTCGGACGCGAACCTGGAATTAATCGTCTCCAGGCAGCCCGACCTTGTCCTGGGCGCGCGTTTCAATCCCCGGGAAAGCCTGGATGGACTCCGGCGGTTTAACATACCGGTCTTTGTACTGGCCCCATCGAGCGTGGATGAAACCCTCTCTGCCCTCCTGCAGGTCGGACGGATCACAGGCCAGGACGAGGCCGCCGCCCGCCTGGAGGCCGCCCTGATGCTCCGGGTGCGGGCTGTTCAGGAGGCCGTGGATGAAATCCCGGTACACGCCCGGCCCCGGGTGCTCTGGGGGAAACTGAGCGCTCCGATGTACACAGCCGGTCCCGGCAGCTTTATCGACGACCTGATCCGTCTGGCCGGGGGAGGAAGCATCGTGCACGACGCAAGCGTAAACTGGCCCCGGGTGGGTCTGGAAACCATCGTGGACAGAAACCCCCAGGTCATCGTGGTTTCCAGCACACCCCCTCCAGAAATAGGGGAAGCCCTCGACCGGCTCCGGAAAACGCCCGGATGGGAAAAAATCGACGCCGTGATCAGCGGCCGCATCTACCACATCAACCTGGACCTCCTGGGACGCCCGGGCCCCCGACTGGTTGACGGCCTGGAACGTCTGGCGCACGCCTTCCATCCCGATCGGTTCCCCCAATGAACGTCCAATGGCGGAAACCCGGCCTGCTGGTCCCCCCCCTCTGCCTCCTGCTCCTGGCATCGGGCATCGTTTCCCTGGGCATCGGGACCGCGCACATCCCCCCGCACGATGTGCTAAGCGTTCTGATCGGAAAACCCGTTCAGGGGCCTGCCGAGGCCATCGTCCGGGACATCCGCCTTCCCCGCCTGATCCTGGCCGTGCTGATCGGCGCGGCCCTGGCCGTTGCCGGCACGGCAATGCAGGGATTCTTTCAAAATCCCATGGCCGATCCTTACATCGTGGGGGTCTCTTCGGGCGCGGCCCTGGGGGCCACCCTGGGGATGGTCTTCCGCATCGACTTCTGGATCGCCGGCCTCAGTGCAACCCCCGTCTTCGCCTTTGCCGGCGCGCTGGGCGCCACCTTCCTGGTCTACACCCTCTCCCTGCGGGGGGGGCGTGTGCCCGTGGGGCTGCTCCTCCTCGTCGGCGTTGCCGTGGGCGCCCTGGCGGCCGCAGCCACTTCCTTCCTGATGATCATCGGGGACGAAGACCTCCGCCTGATCCTCTTCTGGCTCCTGGGCAGCCTCTCGTCCAGGCGGTGGGCCCACGTCCAGATGGTCCTCCCTTACGTCATTTTGGGAATCACCCTGATCTGGGCCTATGCCCGGGACCTCAACCTCTTTCTCCTGGGCGAAGAGACCGCCCAGCATACCGGCGTGGAGGTTGAACGGGTCAAACGCATCGTGCTGAGCGCCGCCGCCCTGCTGGCCGCCGCCGCCGTTTCCGTCAGCGGCATCATCGGCTTCGTCGGCCTCATCGTACCCCACCTGATGCGGCTCATCACAGGCCCCGACCACCGCCGGCTCATCCCCATCTCCGCCCTGTCGGGCGCCCTCCTGATGGTCCACGCCGATATGCTCGCCCGCACCCTCGTCGCACCTTCGGAAATCCCCATCGGCATCATCACTTCAGCGCTGGGATGCCCTTTCTTCCTCCTGCTCATCGCCCGCCGGAAAGACACCGCGTTTTAATACAACCCCCAAGACAAAAAAAGACAGGGGCGGTTCGCGAACCGCCCCTACTTGGGCGCGGGTGAAAAAGGCCTCGCCGAAGGCATGGGAAGGGCGGGGAGGGATTGCAAACGAGCGAGACGCCCGCGTTCGGGAACGCACCGGGAATTTTAAAACACCTTCTTAAACCGCGAGAGATTCAGCAGGGGTTTCTCTGGGAGGACTGGCGGAAGGTCTGGAACGTTGGGACTCAATCCCCAGGGCCTGGCGAACCTGGCGAACCGCCTGGCGATAGTAGCTTTGAACCGTACTCTTCGAAATCGAAAGAATCAGGGCGATCTCCGACATGGACTTGCCCTGGGAACGGAGGAGCAGCACCTCGTATTTCCGGCCGGTTACGGCAGTTTCAATCACGTCCTTCACCCGGTCCAGGAGGTCGGCATTCGGACCATTCTGGACAAAATGGGGGGACTGCAGGACATTCTGGCAGATAAAAGACAGAACGATCGTTTCGGTGGAGGGATAACACTGCTCCCGAACGGTATCGTAACGTGGCCGAGCCATGTCCAGCTGATTCTCCCGGAAGGAAGCGGAAACGCATACACGGTAAATTCTCAATAAATTTAGCGTTTTCTACGGTTTCAAGCAAGGGAAAACGCCTCTGGTATTTTTCTGAAAATTTGGCTATATTATATGGACGCGCCACCCGCGCTGTTGTTACGCCCCTGAACCGTTCTTGAGTCCCAGCACAGACCAAGCCCCCGAAATTCCCCACAGGAGGTCGGCGTGGCGACGCCAACAGACGTGTCCAAATCTCCTCCGGATGCCGAGGCCATCATCGCCCGGGAATCGAATTATCCCGAACTCCAGGACCTGCTCCAAAAAGCCCTCCAGGTCCGCCCCACCCACGACATTGAACTGATATCAAAAGCCTACCACTGTGCCGAACTGACCCACAGGAACCACTACCGAAAATCGGGCCAGCCCACCATCCGTCACGCTACGGAAGTCGCGCAAATCCTCATTGACCTGAACCTGGACACCACCACGGTTGCCGCGGGCCTGCTCCACGACGTGGTCGAAGACACCGGCCTCCCGCTCTCCCGGATCAGCGCGCAGTTCGGGGATGAAATCGCCGGGCTTGTGGGCGGGGTCACCAGGATCAGGGACCTCACCTTCCGCACCCCCGCAGCCGAACAGGCCGAAAACTTTCGCAAGATGCTCCTCTCCATGGTCCAGGATATCCGGGTGGTCCTCGTCAAGTTCGCCGACCGGCTCCACAACCTGCGCACGCTCAAATACCTCAAACCGGAAACCCGCCGCCAGATGGCCCTGGAAAGCCGGGACATCTACGCCCCCCTTGCCCACCGGCTCGGAATGGCCCGCATCCGTTCCGAACTGGAAGACCTCAGCCTGAAATGGCTGGAGCCGAAAGCCTACCGCGACATCCAGAAAAAGATCAACCTGACCCGGAAAGAGCGGGAGGCTTACATCGAGCAGGTCCACGCCTCCCTGCAGGAAGCGCTTCAAAAGGGCGGCATCCAGGCCGACATCAAGGGCCGCCCCAAAAACTTCCACAGCATTTACCGAAAGATCGCCACCCAGGGCAAAGCCTTTGAGGAGATCTTCGACCTCCTGGCCATCCGCATCCTGGTCAATACCGTGCCCGAGTGTTACAACGCCCTCGGCGTGGTCCACGCCATGTACACACCGGTCATGGCCCGGTTCAAGGACTTCATCGCCACCCCCAAGAGCAACATGTACCAGTCCCTGCACACCACCGTCGTCGGTCCCGGAGGGGTCATGGTGGAGATCCAGATCCGGACCTGGGAGATGCACCAGACCGCCGAAGTCGGCATCGCGGCCCACTGGCGCTACAAAGAGGGGAAACGCGGCCCCTCGGACCTGGACCGGCACATGGCCTGGCTGCGCAGCCTTCTGGAGTGGCAGCGGGAAACCACAGACCCGCACGAATTCATGGAAGAGTTGAAGATCGACCTCTTTCCCAATGAAATCTACGTCTTCACCCCCAGGGGCGACCTCATCCAGCTCCCCGAAGGCGCCACTCCGGTCGACTTCGCCTTTGCGGTGCACACCGATGTGGGCTTCCACTGCATGGGCGCCAGAGTCGACGGCCAGATGGTCCCCCTCTCCACCCCCCTGCAAACCGGCAAAACCGTGGAGGTGATCACCTCCCCGCACCAGCATCCCAGCCGGGACTGGCTCACCTATGTCAAAAGCGCCAGGGCCCGCAGCCGCATCCGGCGCTGGCTGAAAGACGAAGAACACGCGCACAGCATCCGGCTTGGCCAGGAAATCCTGGAGCGCGAACTCAAACGGCGCAGAAAACGGGCCACGGACAAAAAGCTTGAGGAAGTCGCAGCCGACTTTGGCGTCACCGACGTCGAGCACCTCTACGCGGGCATGGGAAACGGCGACTTCTCATTGAACAGGGTCATCCACAAACTCTTCCCCACCGCCCGCCCCACACCGAAGAAAACCCGCCCGGAGTCCCCGGGCGGGCGCGGGAAGAGTCCCCTCAAAATCCAGAGCCTGAACAACCTGATGATCCACTTTGCCCGTTGCTGCCGTCCCATCTCCGGAGATCCGGTCCTGGGCGTCATCACCCGGGGGCAGGGGGTGTCGGTGCATCGCAGGGACTGTTCCAATATCCTCGCGCTCACCCAGCACCCGGAGCGCATCCTGGAACTGGACTGGGACGTCGAAGCAGCAGAGACCTTTGTCGTTCACATCCAGGTCACCGGCGCCGACCGGCCCAATTTCCTGCGCGACGTCACCCAGGCCATTGCCGACATGGGGGTTCCGATCGTCGGCGGCGAACTCACGACCGCACACGGACAGGTCGGCGACCGGTTTCTGGTCGAGGTAAAAGACAGGCACCAGCTCAACGCACTCTTCAAAAAGGTTCTGGCAGTGCCGGGCGTTGCCCACGCGCAGCGGGTGGACGGTGCGGAAGGGGAAGCATGAACATTCGTGCCAGCGCGCGCGTTCTACGCCCCACCCCCGGCCCCGGAAGCCTCCGACGATTCCACCTGCCGCTTCAGCGCCTCTAACTTCATCAGCGCCTCCAGCGGCGTTGTGCGCTCAATATCCACCCCGCGCAGTTCGTTCAAAACCGGATGCTCCGGGGGCGCCTGCTCTGGAACAAAAAGGGAGATTTGCTCCTGGTCCGCCAGCCCCTTCCGCTTCCGGGACAGCCGCACTGCGGACCGGGTTGGCGTCAGGTCGTTCTGCTCCAGCCGCCCCAGCACCTCTTTTGCGCGCGCAATCAGCTCCGGGGGCATCCCGGCCAGCTGGGCCACCTCGATGCCGTAGCTGTGGTCGCATCCCCCGGGCACCAGCCGGTGCAGGAAAACAACCCTGTCTCCCGTCTTCCGAACGGCCACGCTGTAGTTCTTAACCCGGGGCAACATCTCCTCCAGCTCCGTCAACTCGTGGTAGTGGGTTGCAAATAAGGTACGCGGCCGGATGCCTCCTGAATTGTGCAGGTACTCCGTCATCGCCCAGGCAATGCTGAGGCCGTCGAACGTGCTCGTCCCCCGTCCGATCTCGTCCAAAAGGACCAGGCTCCTGGGCGTCGCATTGTTCAGGATATTGGCCGCCTCGTTCATCTCCACCAAAAATGTGCTCTCCCCCCGCGCCAGGTTGTCCGACGCGCCCACCCGGGTAAAAATCCGGTCCACCGCGCCCACGCGGGCCGACCGGGCAGGCACAAAGCTGCCCACCTGTGCCAGCAGCACAATCAGCCCCACCTGTCGCAGGACCGTCGACTTCCCGGACATATTCGGCCCCGTAACAATCAGAATCTGCTCCTGATCGCCATCCAGGAACACGTCGTTCGGGACGAATTTCCCGCCTGGCAGAAGCCGTTCCACCACCGGATGGCGCCCCTCCCGGACCTCGATTACCGTGCGCTCGTCCACATCGGGACGGACGTAATCGCTGCTGGCGGCGACCTCCGCCAGGGAGGCCAGCGCGTCCACCACCCCCACCGTCTGCGCTGTCCGCTGCACCGGATCCACCCACCCGGCCACCTGCTCCCGCAGCCGGTGAAACAGCTCCTTCTCCAGCTCCCTGGCCCGCTCGTCCGCCCCCAGGATCTTCGCCTCCCACGCCTTCAACGCCGGCGTGATAAACCGCTCGGCATTCACCAGCGTCTGCTTCCGGATATAATCCCCCTCCGGCACCCTGTCCAGGTTGGCCCTGGTCACCTCAATATAGTACCCGAACGCTTTGTTGTAGCCCACTTTCAAAGACGCAATGCCGGTCCGCTCCCGCTCCTTGCTCTGCAGCTCCGCCACCCAACTCCGTCCCCCGGAAGCCACATCGCGCAACGCGTCCAATTCGGCGTGATAGCCAGACCGGATCATTCCCCCCTCGCTCAACACCACCGGAGGCTCATCCTCAACCGTGCGATCGATCAGGTCGGCCAACTCGCTCAAATCGGGCATGCCCTTATCCCGCGCCCGCCCCAGCAAACCGGCGCCCACCCCTCCAAGCGCATCCCGCAGGGGCGGCACGGCTCGCAGAGAAAGCTTCAGCCCGACCAGGTCCCGGGGATTGGCGCGGCCGCAGCAGATCCTCGACATCAACCGCTCCAGGTCTCCCACCCCGCGCAGCGCAGACCGCACCGCTTCCCGCAGCGCCGGGTGCCCGATCAACGCGTCCACCGCATCCAGCCTCGCTTCGATCCGGGAAATATCCAGCAGCGGCTGGGCAAGCCAGGTCCGCAGGGTGCGCGCGCCCAGGGCCGTACACGTGCGGTCCAGCACCGAGAACAGGGAGCCCTCCCGGCGTCCCTCCTGCAGGGTCGTGACCAGCTCCAGGTTTCGCCGGGTCACCAGATCCAGCGCCATATACGAACCTGTATGCTCGCGGGACAGCCGGGTAATGTGCGAAATCGCCCCCTTCTGATTCTGCCGGAGGTAGCACAAAAGCCCGCCCGCAGCACAGACCCCGGTCTTGAGGTCCTCACAGCCGAACCCTTTCAGCGAAGACACCTGGAACTGTTCCAGCAGGGCATCGTAGGCGTAGGCATACCCGAAATACCAGTCCTCCTGACGGGTCAGCAGCACGTCCGGCAGGCGCTCCTGGCACGCCGCCTCGTGGGCCTCTGCCCAGGACTCGGGCGCCAGAATCTCCGCAGGTCCGATCCCCTCCAACGCCTCCCAGAGGTCCTCTACGCTCCGCTCTGAGACCTGGAAGGCACCCGTTGAGAGATCGGTCACGGCCAGCCCCACCCGGTCGCCCTCAACATAGACACCCGCCAGGTAGTTGTTCCGCTTCTGATCCAGTAGATTGTCCGTAAGCGCCGTTCCCGGAGACACCACCTGCACCACCTCCCGGCGCACAATCTGCTTCCCCTTCTGCGGCGGCTCCATCTGTTCGCAGATCGCCACCTTCTTCCCCGCTTTGATCAGCCGCGCCAGGTAGGTATCCAGGGCATGGTGGGGAACCCCCGCCAGAGGAATATCCTCGGCCCGGCCGTTGTTGCGCGTCGTCAGCGTCAGCCCGAGCAGCCGGGACGTCTCTACCGCGTCTTCGTAGAACGTCTCGTAAAAATCGCCCATCCGAAAGAGCAGAATCGCGTCGGCATGCTCCTCTTTAAACCGCATATACTGCTCCATCATCGGCGTCATCTCTTTAACCATTGCCCTGTTCCTCTGCTTGCTCCTTCACCTGACGCGTAAGCTTTTCTGCCGTTTCAATCCGCCTGCGGGTCAAAACGAACCGATCTTCCTGTTTCCGGTAATATCCCGAAACAAACGCACGCTCTGTAAACCCCCAGCCTTCATAAAGCCGGATGGCGCTTTCGTTCGTCGGATCAACCGTTAAGAAACAGTCCACACCCAGCGCGTCCACCTCGACAAACAGCGCCTCCATCAGCCGGGTGCCGACCCCTTTCCCCCGCTGCGCCTCGTCCACAAACACCTTGTGCAAACAATAAGATCCGGATACCGTCGGAAACACAACCAGCGCCCCCAGAACCTCCCCGTTTTCCTTCGCGCAGAAAACCAGCGCGTGCTCAACCCAGATCCGCCACACGTGCTCCCCGTCCGGAATATACTCAGAGTGCCGGGCCTTTGTCCAGGCCATTCGATCCAACCGGGCAATCTCAAGAAAATCCTGCGTCTTTGCACGTTCGATGCGAACCATTGCGCAACCCTCCTCATCCACCTTCGGGGCCGGCCCATCCAGGGTCAGACTCTGAAATCTCGCCCACTACACGGTCGCCTTCAATCCGCCTCAGACACACGCGCCGGACCTGGTTCATCGCAGCATCCGGTCCGGGCGAAAATACCCGGATATAGTTGTCCGACACCCCCTGCAGGTACCCCATCCCGGACGTCCGACGGTTTTCAAACAGCACCTCAAGGGACCTGCCCAGAAACCGCCGGTAAAAGGCCTCGGCCTTCTGCCTGCCCAAAGCGCGCAGGTCGGCCCCCCGTCGCTTCTTGACCGCCGCATCCACCTGTCCCCCCATCCGGGCGGCCGGCGTCCTTTTTCGGGGAGAGTAAGGGAAGACGTGGAGATAGGCCATGGGGCTTTGCTCGATCAAATCGGTGGTATTCCGGAAAGCCGCCTCGGTCTCGCCCGGAAAACCGACCATCACATCGCTTCCGATGCCGATGCCCGGAATCCGGTCCGCCAGCTTGTCGACCAGCGCCCGATACTGCGACCGCGTATAGGGGCGGCGCATCGCCTTCAAAATACCGTCGTCCCCGCTTTGAAGGGGAATGTGAAGGTGGCGGCAGAACTTTTTCGAAGCCGCAAAGAAGTCGATCATAGCATCGGTAATATACGTCGCTTCAATCGAACTGAGCCGGAAGCGCCGGAGGCCCTCGATCCCGTCTACTGCCTCTAACACGTCGATCAGGTGCAGGCCCTCCAGACCGGCCCCGTAGTCCCCGATGTGCACCCCGGTCAGCACCACCTCCTGGTAACCCGCGTCGACCAGCCGCCTCACCTGGGTTGCCGTACTCTCCAGCGTGCGACTGCGGCTCCGTCCCCGGGCAAACGGAATAATGCAGAAAGAACAGAATGCGTTGCACCCTTCCTGGATCTTCACAAAGGCCCGGGACCGGCCGCCGAAATTGAAAATATCCATATCCTGGAAATCGGCCGTGCGGCTTGAGGTCACAAAACTCCGCCCCAGAGAGCAGGTATCGTTCACCAGATCCAGCAGCCGGGTCTTCTCCGCCGTGCCCACCACCAGGTCCACCTCGGGCATCTCGACCAGGGTATCCGGATCGGTCTGCGCGTAACAGCCAACGGCCACAACCGTCCCCCCCGGCGAGATGCGGTGCGCCCGGCGCAGCATCTGCCGCGACTGCGCGTCCCCCTGACCGGTGACCGTGCAGGTATTCACCACCGTTACGTCCGCCGGCTCACCAAAGGCAACCACGCGGTATCCCTGTCCCTCGAACTGCTCGCGGCACCATTCCGTATCGTACGCGTTCAATTTGCAGCCGAGCGTGTAGAATGCAACGGTTTTTCCGGTTGTCTTCATAAACCCCTTTCCAGGGCCATACAACACATACAGCAAAGAGTTGAGGAACATTCCCCAACTCTTTGCCTTATGGTTCGATATCGTCAAAAAAACATCACGATTCCGACTCCGGCTGCTTCTCCGATTCCTGTTTTTCTCCTGCACCTGAATCCTCAGACGCCCCGGTCTCCGGGCCGGTCGCATCCAGCGCCTCCGGTGCGGCCTCCGCCTGCGGTCCGGGTTTGTCTTCTGTTTCGGCAGGTGCCCCGGTCTCTGCCTCTGCGCCGCCCTCAGCACCCTCTGCAGCCCCGGCTTCTCCTTCCTTTTCCACCACATCTCCAACCGTAACCGGACGGGGCCGGTGGCTTTCCAGGTAGGCGTCAATTTCAGCCTGTTCGGCGTCGCGCAAATACTCTTTCACGCTCAGCACGATCTTCCGCTGTTCCTCGTCGAACTCCACCACCTTCAGCGGCAGCTCATCCCCTTCGGAAAAATGGTCCTGCGGGCGTTTCAGGTCTTCCACGCCCAGCTGCGATGCCGGAATAAACCCCTCCACATCGCCCTCCAGGTCAACCACCAGACCCCGCTCCAGGATGCGGGAGATCTTACCCGGAGTCTGGTTGCCCACGGCATATTGCACGGCCAGATTGCCCCAGGGGTTCTCCACCGTCTGCTTGTGACCCAGGGAAATCCGGCGCCGCTTCTTGTCGATACTGAGAACCACCACATCGATCTCCTGGCCCTTCTTGACCACCTCGCTTGGATGCCGCACCCGCCGGGTCCAGGACATATCCGAGATGTGGACCAGGCCGTCGATGCCCTCTTCGATCTCCACAAAGGCCCCAAAATTGACCAGGTTGCGCACCCTGCCCACCAGCCGGGTGCCGGGCGGGTACTTTTCGTCCAGCGTGAGCCAGGGATCGGACGTCACCTGCTTGAGGCCCAGTGAAATCTTCTGCCCGTCCTTGTCCACGTTGAGAATCACAACGTTCACATCATCGCCGATGGAGAGCAGCTTGGAAGGGTGCCGGATGTGCTGTGTCCAGGACATCTCCGAGATGTGGACTAGGCCCTCTACGCCCTGCTCCAGCTCCACGAAAGCCCCGTAATCGGTGATGCTCACCACCCGTCCCCGCACCCGGGCCCCCACGGGGTACTTCTCCTCGATATTCTCCCAGGGATGGGGCGTAAGCTGCTTCATGCCAAGCGAGATCCGCTCCCGCTCTTCGTCGTAATTGAGCACCTTCACCTGCACCTGATCGCCAATGGACAGGGCCTCCGAGGGGTGCCCCACCCGCCCCCAGGAGATATCGGTAATATGCAGCAACCCATCCAGGCCACCCAGGTCGATAAACGCCCCGAAATCGGTGATGTTCTTGACCACCCCCTCACGCACCTGACCCACCTCCAGGGTCTGCAGGATCTGTTTGCGCAGACGCTCCCGCTCTTCCTCCAACACCACGCGCCGTGAAACCACAATATTGCGTCGGTTCTTGTTGAGCTTGATGATGCGGAACGGAAAGACCTCACCGATAAACTGGTCGAAATTCTTCACCTGCTTAATATCGATCTGCGAACCCGGAAGGAAGGCGTCCACCCCGAACAGGTCAACCACAATCCCACCCTTGATGCGGCGCACCAGGCGCCCTTCAACGATCTGATTGCTGTCGTAGGCGTCCTTGATCCGGTCCCAGACGCGCATAAAGTCGGCCTTCTGCTTGGAAAGGACGATCTGACCTTCCTGGTCTTCCACATTTTCCAGGTAGACCTCGATCTCCTGTCCAACCTCAACCTCAGCGAAATCGCCGAATTCCGAAAGGGGGATGGTCCCTTCAGACTTGAATCCGATATCCACGACAACGGTATTTTCATCAACGTCCAGAACGGTACCACTGACGATTTCGCCTTCGGCGATATTATTCATCGTATCTTCGTAAAGGCTCATCATCCTGGCGAATTCTTCTTCGGAATATTCGCTTTCATCCAGCGCCTTCAGCGCATCTTCCGGAGGGGCGGTCACAGCAGCAGACGCCTTCCCTTCTGTGGTCTGATCGGCACCGGGTGCTTTGTTATTCTCTTCCTCAAACATTCGACAACAACCTCCTTGTCCATACCTCAAAACCTGGACAGATCCCCATCCAGGAGGCACAGAACAGGTCCGGGAACAAATAAAAGGTAAAACAGGGACCGAATCCCCGTCGAAAACAGGCCGGCATCTATGAGAGAACACACGGTGCAGGAGCGGCCGTGCCGGCGTTCCGTCCCCCCCGCTTCAACTCACTGATCTTGCGCATCACCTCGCTGCTGATGGATTGATAAGCCTCTTTTCGCCTTGCGGACAACCCGTCTGAGTGAAACAGAACCGGCTCGCCGAACTTCACAACCACACGGCTCAACCCGACCAGACTCTTCCAGACATTGACCGTGCCCGAAATATACACCGGTACCACCGGAACCCGGGTGCGATAGACCATCATGCCAATGCCCGCCTTGGGTTTGAGAAACCGGCCCGTTTTGTTCCGGGTGCCCTCTGGAGACAGGAAGATGGCACTGCCGGCCTTCAGCTGCTTTTCAATGGTCCTCAAGGCGCTCCGGTCGCCCCGGGATCGGTCGATTGGCATGGCGTTCAATTTTTCGACCAATCGTCCCAAAAGCGGTACGGAAAAAAACTCCTGCTTAGTAACATACAAAAGTTCCCGGCCGGCCGCAACCCCGATCAGAACGGGATCGACAAAGGAGCAGTGATTGCTGGCCAGGATCAGCCCGCCGTTTGCCGGAATACGCGCATTCCCCTCCACCCCAAGCCGAAAGAAGAGCCTGCACAGGCCATACGCAATCCACCAGCAGGCCTGATAAAGACGCATATACGACCTCCCCAACAGGGATCAGACCGGGCCCTCCCCCCGGCCCCCCTCCGGGACAGAGCCTCCTCCCCGCTCCAGCGCCAGGCGGACCACACGGTCCACCTGTTCCTCAAGCGAAAGGCCTGTCGTATCCAGACGCACGGCGTCGGCAGTCGGCCATTCCCCCATCTTCAGCTGTGTGGCTTCGTCCCGGGCATCCCGGGCGCGAATCTGTTCGATCAGCGTGGAGAAATCCCCCGCCTCCCCCGCCATCTCCAAAAAGCGCCGCCGGGCCCGCTCGGCAACGTCGGCAACCAGGAAGATCTTAAGTTCGGCGTCGGGAAATACCACCGTACCGGTATCCCGGCCCTCCAGCACAATCCCGCCGTCCCGCCCGATCTCCTGCTGCAGCCCCACCAGCACCTCCCGAACCTCCGGATGGGCCGCGACCCGGGACGCCGCATCCGAGGCCTCCGCCGTCCGGATGGCTCCGGAGACATCCTCACCGTCCAGGAGCGTCTGCTGTCCCCTGGGGTGCAACCGCAGATCGATGCGCGCCTCCCGGGCCATCCGGACGGCGGTCTCCCCCTCGTCCGGACTGATACCGGCCCGGAGCAGCCCCAGACCCAGCGCCCGGTACATCGCCCCGGTATCCAGATAAAGATACCCCAGACGGCGGGCAACCTCCCGCGCCGTGGTGCTCTTGCCCGATCCGACCGGACCGTCAATCGCAATGACGATGCCCTTCTTCCGCATCGATTGTCCCCACACAGGCCGCCGCCAGCCCAACCAGCTGCTTCAAACGCGCGACCTCCCCCCGGCTCAGGTGCCGCCAGCGACCCGGTTCGAGCCCCCCGGTCGTAATCCCGGCAAAGACGGTCCGCTCCAGCTCACGCACCGGGTGCCCCACTTCCCCACACATCCGTTTGACCTGCCGTTTCCGCCCCTCACGCAGCGTCAACTCAAGCACGCCGTTGCCTTCCACCAGCCGGACCTCTGCCGGGGCCGTAAGCCCTCCTTCCAGCAGGACGCCTTCGCAAAGCCTTCGCAGGGTACCTGGAGAGACAACCCCTTCAACGTGCGCCCGATAGGTCTTCTTCACGCCGTACCTGGGGTGCGTCAACCGGTAGCTCAGCGCGCCATCGTCGGTCAGCAGCAGAACGCCTCGCGTATCCAGGTCGAGCCGTCCCACGGGAAAGACCCGCGCTTTGATCCCCTCCAGGAGGTCGTATACCGTGCGGCGGTGGTGCGGGTCGCCCGAAGAGACGAGGTAGCCGGGCGGCTTGTTCAACACCAGATTAGGTACACACCGCAGGCAGCCGAATCCACCGTCCGTTGTAGACCACCCGGTCGGCCTCAGGATCGATCAGAATGCCGGGATGGTCCACCCGCAGCCCGTTAACCCGGACCTGTCCCGCCTGAATCAGCCGGTCACTCGCCCTCCGGGAGGCGACACCCGCCCGGGCCAGAAACCGATTCAGACGCTCCCTCCGACCCATCGCCACCCTCCGATTCCCTTATCTAAGCGCCATCTGCGTCGCCTGCCCCCCTGCCCGGCGTCTCACCGTCCTGCCCGGCCGCTTTGAAAAGATCCCCCAGGGTGCCTCCTTCGGAAGCGCGCGCTTCCCCCTCCTGAAGCAGCTCCTCCATTTCCCTCAGCTTCGGCAGGTCCGATAGGGTCTTCAACCCAAAATGCTTCAGAAAATCGCGTGTTGTCCCATAAAGCAAAGGGCGCCCCGGCCCGTCGGCACGCCCGGCAATCCGGATCAGCCCCTTCTCCAGCAGGTGCCGGAGAACACCGTCTACCGTCACCCCCCGGATGTGTTCCACTTCGGCCTTGGCCAGAGGCTGCCTGAAAGCAACAATAGCCAGGGTCTCCAGGGCCGCCTGGGAAAGCCGGGCAGGCGCCTTCTCCCGCAACAGCCGCCTCGCCCAGGGGGCGTATTCGGCGTGGACCATCAGCTGAAAGCCCCCTGCCACCTCCGTAATTTTAAAGCTGCGGCCGGTGCTGAGGTACTCGTTGTTCAGGTCATCCACATAGGTGCGGACCTGCCGCGCCTCAACACCGGAAAGCACCGAGGCAATCTTCCCAACGCCAATCGGCACATCCGAGGCAACCAGCAGGGCCTCAATAATGCTGCGGTTGCGGGCATGTGCATCGGGCGCCAGGTCTTCTGAATGCGCGTTATCAGACATCCCGTTGTGTGTTTGCCTCCTGCGCCTCTGTTTCGGCTTCCTGTTTATAGATCCAGATATCGCTGTTCAAATCGGCCTGTCGGGCCACCACCTGCCCTGTCCGGATCAGTTCAAGGAGGGCGATAAAGGTCACAATCAACACAATACGCGGCAGCCCCGAAACCAGCGCAACAAAGGAGGCACGCTCCTGCCGTGCAAGCACATCCAGGATAACCTCAGCGCATGCCTCTGTATTCACCTCCACCTGCTCAATCTCGTGGAAGTCAACCTGGGGAGCAGCGGCCAGGGCCTGTTTAAAAGCCGCCAAAAGGTCGAAGAGACCCACCGACCGGCAGGCTTCTGACGCATCCTCCTCAATCCCCACCATATCCAATGCGGCCCCCCGATAAAAATGATCGCGACAGGCCGCCTGCTGGTCCTCCATCCAGGAAGCCACCTCCTTGAACTGCTGGTATTCCAGCAGGCGTCGGACCAGGTCTTCCCTCGGGTCTCCGGCCTCCTCCTCGTCCTCCGGACCGGACGGCAGGAGCATCCGGGATTTGATCTTCATCAGGGTGGCCGCCATCAACACAAAGTCCCCGGCCTGTTCCAGGTTGAGGCTTTGAATGACTTCCACGTATTCCAGGAACTGCCGGGTGATCTCCGCAATCGGGATATCGTAAATATCGATCTCGTTCTTCCGGATCAGGAAGAGGAGCAGGTCCAGAGGCCCCTCAAAGACATCAATCTTAATCCCGTAGGGCCCAAAACCGGCATCGGCCTGAAAAGCCAGGGAATTTGCGACCATTCGGAAACCCCTTGTGTACTGAAGACAGGCTTCAATCCATAAACAGATAGGGGCGCCAGCGCCAGTCTGGCACCCCGATGAAGTGGCTGATAAAGGTGACGTTGTTGGGCTGACGCGGCTTGCGCAGGAGGGCAAGACCGGCCTGATCGGGCGACCGATTCCCCTTCCGGTTGTTGCAGCGCAAGCAGGCGCAAACCAGATTGTGCCAGGACTCCCTCCCCCCCTGTGTTCTGGGGGTCACGTGGTCCACCGTCATCGGCCCCCGCCTGGTGCCGCAGTACTGGCACTGGTGCCCATCCCGCTTCAGAATATTCCGTTTGGACAGGGCGAGTTGCTTGGGAGAGATCCGTACATAGATGGCCAGGCGCACCACGCTTGGGACGGGAAATTGCTGTGAAACCGACCGGATACAGGTATCGAGCGACTCGATCACTTCCGCCCGCCCCCGAAAGACCAGCACAATCGCCCGCCGGACGCTGCACACGTGGATCGGTTCGTAGCTCTGGTTGAGTACCAGAACAGATCGATTGAGCAGTGGCACGCCTGCGGTTTTGATCATGGCGAAACCGTTCTTCAGGTACAGGTATTCAAATTGCTCAGGATCTTTATAAGTCTTTATAGGGTAAAGCCTTTATCCTGCAAAGTCAAGTCTTTTTAATCATGATTTATAGAAACCGGACGATAAAAAACAACCCTTATTCCTCCTCAATCAGCTTCGCATACGCCTCCGCGCTCAACAGCGCCTCCAGCTCGGTGGCATCCTGAATCCGCAGCTTGATCATCCAGCCTTCACCGTAGGGGTCTTCGTTAATCTGCACAGCGTCCTCGGTAAGGGCGGTATTGACGTCCACGACCTCCCCCGACACGGGCGCATAGAGGTCCTCCACCGTCTTTACGGCCTCCACCGTTCCAAAGGCCTTTCCATGTTCCACCCTGTCTCCCACATCGGGGAGTTCCACAAACACAATATCGCCCAGCTCTCCCTGTGCGTAGTCGGTAATCCCGACCACGCCCTGATCGCCTTCCAGGCGCAACCACTCGTGTTCCGGGGTATACAAAAGATCTTCCGGAATTTCTGATGACATGTGGAAAACTCCTTCAAAAGTATTGCGGAATGCCGTTTCTTACCTCTCGGAGTCGAGGTTCTGGACAAAATCCGTCGCGGTCCGTCCGCTCTGAAAATCGGGATGGCGCAGGACCTTGAGGTGGAAGGGAATGGTGGTTGGCACCCCTTCGATCACAAACTCCTGAAGGGCCCGAACCATCCGTCCAGTCGCTTCCTCCCGGTTCTCCCCATAGGCGATCAACTTGGCCAGAAGCGAGTCGTACTGCGCTGGAATCCGATAGCCCGAATAGGCATGTGAATCGATCCGGATACCGGGCCCTCCCGGCATGTGAAAGCCGGTAACCGTGCCCGGAGAAGGCCGAAAGTTGTGATCGGGGTCTTCGGCGTTGATCCTGCACTCGATCGCATGCCCGGCAGGGATAACCGCCTCCTGATCAAATCCCAGAGGTGCTCCCGCTGCAATGCGAATCTGGGCCTTCACCAGGTCGATACCGGTCACCATTTCGGTCACCGGATGCTCTACCTGAATCCGGGTATTCATTTCCAGAAAATAGAAATCCCCCGACGCATCCAGGAGGAATTCCACAGTACCGGCGCTGAAATACCCCACGGCCCGCGCCCCGGCAATGGCGGCCTCCCCCATCCGGCGGCGCAAATCGGCATCCACAGCCAGCGAAGGAGACTCTTCCACCAGCTTCTGGTGCCGCCGCTGGATGGAGCATTCCCGCTCCCCCAGGTGCACAAGGGTGCCCGATTGATCCCCCAGGACCTGAATTTCCACGTGCCGGGGGCCTTCAACCTCCTTCTCCAGGTACAGCGCACCCGAGGTAAAGGCAGCCTCGGCTTCGGCATGCGCCATCTGCCAGGCCCGCTCCAGTTCCTCCCCGGAATAAACGGTGCGCATGCCCCGACCGCCTCCCCCCACAACCGCCTTGAGCCGAACCGGATACCCGATGCGTGAAACAGCCTCACGCGCTTCTTCCAGGTCCTGCAGCACACCCGTCCCGGGTGAGACGGGCACGCCTGCCTCCACCATGATCTGGCGTGCCACCGCCTTATCGCCCATCTTCCGGATGGATTCGGACGAAGGGCCGATAAAGGTGACCCCACAGGACGTACAGATCTCAGCAAATTCGGCGTATTCCGCCAGCGGCCCATACCCGGGGTGGATCGCATCGGCGTCGGTCACCTCAGCAGCACTTAAGATACGCGGGATGTTCCGATAGCTCTGATCTCCGGGAGGAGGTCCTATGCACACATCCTCATCCGCGAATCCGATGTGCAAAGAGTTGGCGTCGGCCTCGGAGTGGACGGCAACGGTCTGGATGCCGAGTTCCTTACAGGCCCGGATAACCCTCAGGGCGATCTCACCTCGATCGGCCACAAGGATCTTTCTGAACAAATGCGTTCGAGACACGGGAATAATTGGGGGCAGGACGTTGTAATGGTGTGGGATCTAAAGCGGCTCTAAGAGGAAAAGAGGCGTGTTATACTCAACAGGGTTGCCGTTTTCAACCAGGATACGGGCCACCCGGCCTTTGATATCCGAGTCGATTTCATTCATGATTTTCATCGCCTCAATAATACAAAGCGTCTGGCCGGAAGAGACAATATCGCCCTCTTCAACATAGGGAGACGCATCGGGACCGGGGGCGCTGTAAAACATTCCGACCATCGGAGACAGGATCGGATGCAACCCATCGGTCTCATCCGGCTGTACCGGCTCTGCGTCAGCAGCCGTCTGCGTCTCGGACTGAGGCGCAGACGCAGCCTGTACAGGCGCAAAGACCTGGGCGTCTCCGCCTGTTTTCACAATCCGGATTCTCCCCCCCAGGAACTTGCGTTCAACCTCAATCTCCCTGATGCGGTCTTCCCCAACCAGGTCGATCAATTCCTGGAGGACCTCCCGAAAACGTCTGGAAAGTCTCACCTGTGCTCCCTATGAAACACGCTCAACATACGCATCGGTGCGCGTGTCAACCTTCAGCACATCGCCGGGCTCCACAAACAGAGGCACCTGAATCGAAGCGCCGGTCTCTAAAACGGCCGGCTTGGTTGCCCCGCTGACCGTATCTCCCCGGACGCCCGGGTCGGCCTTCGTAACGGTCAGTTCAACAAAAATCGGGAGCTCAACGCCAATCGCGCTATGTTCGGCCACCAGTACGTCGACAACCTCGTTTTCCTTGAGATACTTCAGCGCGTTGCCAACGGTCTCGGCCATCAATTCAAACTGGTCGTAGGTCTCACGATCCATAAAAAAGTAGATGTCATCCGATTTGTAGAGATATTGCATTTCTCGCCGTTCAAGGCGTACATCATCAACCTTATCGCCAGACCGGAAGGTCCGATCGATAACGGCGCCCGTCTTGACATTCTTCAGGCGGGTACGAACCACCGCAGCGCCCTTACCCGGCTTAAAAGGCTCAAATTCCACCATAGCGAAAAGGGCGCCGTCCAGGCGCAAAACCATACCGTTCCGAAATTCAGACGTCGAGACCATACTCGGAATATCCTCCAGCCCTATTGGAGATACTGCCCCGACACGTCATCCATCGCCTGAAGTTCCTCAAGGCGCTGTTTCACCTGCTGATTGCCCGGGTCGCGCTTTAAGACCCGTTCCAGAACCTCAAGGGCCTGCCGGATCAGCCCCTGCGTCGCATAAAGTTCAGCCAATGTAGAGGTCGCAATAGCACCCGTGTCCTCCAGTGCGCGGCCTCCGGACACCGCCGGCGCGCCAGACGCCGAATCCCGGTTGCCGCCAACCTCCCGGACCAGGGCGTCCAGGTCCCCATCCCACACCGCATCGAACCCGGCTTCCGCACCTGCCCCCGCACCCGATTCCGGCGCCTGTTCAAGGACGGCCGATGCCTCCAGCTGCGGCATCGCATCCCGCAGCGCCTCTTCCTCATCCGGGAAGGCATCCGGGGCCTGTTCCGGCGCAGGATGAAAGGACTCGATCTTTGCCAGAAGGTCCCGGTTGAAGGGGTCCAGGGTATGGGCCCATTCAAGATGCCGACGGGCCAGCGCCTCCCACCCCACCTCAAGGTCGATTTGCCCAAGGTGCCAGAATGCCGCCAGATTGTCCTGATCCAGCTGAAGCACCCTGTGAAACGCCTGACGGGCCTCTTCAAGCCGCCCCGCGGCGATGTGGCACTTCCCCATCACCAGATGGCCGGTCACATAGGAAGGCCGGTACCTGAGGCCCCGACGGCAGATCTCCGACGCCCGCTTCACATCGCCCTGACGGAGAACCCCATCGGCCAGGCGCGCAAAAAGCACAGAGGTCGGATTCCTGGCACAGATCTCTTCAAGCTTCCCATGGGATACCGGCATAGGGCCTCCACGACTGACAGAACCGGACGAAGTATAGAGAAAAGCCCCCCGCTTGTCAATGACAAACTCACACCGCCTTCGCTGCGGGGGGGATGGGGCTTTTCCGCGCGGTTCCGTCCAGCCCCTTCCTCCCCGGGAATTGCCTTGTCTGAAAGTGGGAGATATGCTATATTTTTTTGCGTCCTGAACGGAATGGTCGGACATGGTCTGCGACCGTGCGCCGCTCCGGGTCAAACCGCGAACAATCAAACGATGGATAAGTGAGCATGAAAATGGATTATACAAAACTGGCGGAGACAGCCCTGGAAGGCCGACTTTTAACGCCAGAAGAGATGCATGCGGTCCTCACCGCGCCCGACCACGACCTCCTCCCCATGCTCCAGGCTGCCTTTCAGGTCCGCGAACATTACTTCGGGCGCCGGGTGCACCTCCACGTCCTCATCAACGCCAAAAGCGGCCTCTGCCCCGAAGACTGCGCCTACTGCTCCCAGTCTGCCGTCTCCAGCGCCGCGATCCACAAATATCCCCTCCTGCCCAGAGAGCAGATCGTGGATGGCGCCGTTGCGGCCAAAGCGGGCGGGGCTTTCCGCTACTGCATTGTCACCAGCGGACGGGCCCCCACCGACCGGGAAGTGGAAACCGTTGCCGAGGTTGTCCGGGAAATCAAGCAAACCGTTGACATCGACATCTGCTGCTGCATGGGGCTCCTGAACGAAGAGAAGGCGAAAATCCTGAAAGCGGCCGGCGTGGGGCGGATCAACCACAACCTGAACACCAGCCAGCGTCACCATCCGGAAATCTGCAGCACGCATACCTACGATAATCGCGTGGAAACCGTCCGGAACGTCCAGCAGACAGGGCTCTCCACCTGCTGCGGCGGCATCATCGGCATGGGCGAAAAAGCGCAGGACGTGATCGATCTCGCCCTGGCCCTGCGGGAACTGGGCGTCGACTCCATCCCGGTCAACTTTCTCCACCCCATCCACGGCACGCCGCTGGAGGGCAGGGACGACCTGCACCCCCGGTATTGCCTCAAAGTGCTCTGCCTGTTCCGCTTCCTCAATCCAGACAGGGAGATCCGCGTGGCCGGCGGACGGGAACGCAACCTCCGGTCTCTCCAGCCCCTCGCCCTCTACCCGGCCAACTCCATCTTTATGGAGGGCTACCTCACCACCGGTGGACAGGGCGTCTCCGAGACCCACCGCATGATCGAGGACCTGGGATTCGAAATCGAAGCATACGGTGAATCCGCAGAGGCACGGCACGCCGCTCCCCTGCGGCAGGCCCTTATGGTGGATATGGATAACCCATGTGGACCTACGACAAACCCTACGACGTCATTGTAATCGGTGCCGGACACGCAGGTGCCGAGGCGGCCCTGGCCAGTGCGCGGATGGGGTGTGAAACCCTTCTGCTTACGATGAACCTGGACACCGTCGCCCAGATGTCCTGTAACCCGGCCGTTGGAGGTATCGCCAAAGGCCACATGGTACGCGAGATTGACGCCCTGGGCGGAGAGATGGCCCTCAACATCGATGCAGCCGGGCTCCAGTTCCGGATGCTCAACAGGCGCAAAGGCCCGGCCGTGCAGGCACCCCGGGCGCAGGCCGACAAGAAGGCCTATCAGTTCCGCATGAAACAGGTGGTGGAAAAACAGCCCGGGCTGGACCTGAAACAGGGAACACTTGAAGAACTGCTCGTAGACGGCGGCCGGGTGCGGGGCATCATCACCAGGTCCAAAACCGTCTTCCTCGGAAAAACCGTCGTGATGACCACGGGCACCTTCCTGAAAGGTCTCATCCACATCGGTGATTTTTCCTACAGCGCCGGACGGGCCGGAGAGCAGTCGGCCGAGCGGGCCTCCGAAGGGCTTTTGCGCCTCGGCTTTGAACTGGGCCGGCTCAAAACGGGCACCCCCCCCCGGGTGAACGCCCGCAGCATCGGCTACGGCGCCACCCAGGTCCAGCCGGGCGACGAACACCCCCGGCCCTTCTCATACCACACCGCAAAAATCACGCAGGAGCAGATCCCCTGTCACCTGACACACACCACCCCGGTGACCCACGACATCATCCGGCAGAACCTGAGCCGGTCTGCCATGTACAGCGGCCGCATCCAGTCTGTGGGCCCCCGCTACTGTCCATCCGTAGAGGATAAAATCGTCAAATTTCCCGAAAAGGAGCAGCATCAGGTCTTCCTGGAACCCGAGGGCTACAACACCCTCGAAGTCTACCTCAACGGCCTGTCCATGAGCCTGCCTGAAGAGGTCCAGATTGAAGTGGTGCGCAGCATCCCGGGGCTGGAAAAAGCCCAGGTGATGCGCCCGGCCTACGCGGTAGAGTACGACTATGTGCCCCCCACGCAGATCCTGCCCACCCTGGAGACCAAGCCCATCCGGGGCCTCTTTTTCGCCGGCCAGATCAACGGCACCACCGGATACGAAGAGGCTGCTGCGCAGGGGATTATGGCCGGTATCAACGCCGCTTTGCAGGTCAAAGGCGAACACGCCCTCCTCCTTGACCGGTCCCAGGCTTACATCGGCGTGCTCATCGACGACCTGGTCACCAAGGGCACGGACGAACCCTACCGGATGTTCACCTCCTTAGCCGAATACCGCCTGCTTTTAAGGCAGGACAACGCCGACCTCCGGCTGACCGAACTGGGGCGCAGGGTCGGTCTCGTCCCGGACGGTCTCTATGCCCGCTTCAAGGCCCGCAAAGCGGCGGTTGAAGCGGAACGCCGCCGCCTGCAACAGGTGAAAATCACCCCCTCGGAGCACGTTCAGGAACACCTCCGACAGGCGGACTCGTCGGCATTGAACAAACCCATGCCCTTAGCCGACCTCCTCCGGCGGCCGGAACTCGACTACCGATTCGTGGAGGCCGTCGCCCCCCCGCCGCAGGACGTGCCGGAAGACGTGCGGGAATCGGTAGAAATCGAAATGAAATATGAAGGCTACATCCAGCGGCAGAAAGCCCAGGTCGCCCGCTTCCGGGATGTGGAAAAAAAAGCAATCCCGGAAGATATCGACTACACAACGCTGCCGGTCATCTCCCGGGAAGCCGCCGAAAAACTCCGCAGGGTGCGCCCCCGGTCCCTGGGCCAAGCATCGCGCATCCCGGGGGTCTCCCCTGCCGACATCTCGGCCCTGATGGTCGTCTTGAAAGCGCGTCAGGGCGCCAGAGGCGCTGCATGGCACTGAACGCGTCCCGGATCCGTGCGTCCCTGTACATCCATTTGCGTCTCCTGCCGAATTTGCTTATTATTCGTCCATAACCCACCATGTCCGACAGCATCAAAATCATTGTCCAGAACCGCAAGGCCCGCCGCGACTACAAAGTCCTGGACACCTACGAAGCCGGCCTTGAACTGCGGGGCACCGAGGTCAAATCCCTGCGTCAGGGCAGGGGCAACCTCAAAGACAGCTATGCCCGGATAGAAGCGAACGAAGCCTTTTTGCACAATCTTCACATCAGCGAATACACCCAGGGCAATCGGTTCAACCACGACCCCGTCCGAAAACGCAAGCTCCTGCTTCATCGGTACGAAATCAACCGCTTGAGAGGGCATGTGGAGAAAAAAGGGCTCACCCTGATCCCCCTCCGGCTCTACTTCAAACGGGGCAAGGCCAAGGTCGAACTCGCCCTGGCACAGGGCAAACGGGAATACGACCGGCGGCACGACATTGCAGCGCGCGATGCCAAACGAGAAATCGAAAGGGCCCTTAAGGAGAGAACGCTCACCCACCGGAGGTAAATGACAGAACGAGATTATGAACAACAGCTCTCAACAGCCAGGCAGGTCCTCTCCTTCCCGGATCGATCTCCATCCCCGCGATCCCGGCTACTACTACGATCCCCATGTCGAAGCCGGGCTACACGGGAAAATCAAGCTTTCACCTCGTGTTGAACACCACTGCAAATGTGGCGGGAAAACGCCTTATCAGATTTTCGAAAATCCCGACGTCGAACCGGTCTGGTGCCCCTGCCGGTCCTATCAGACAAAGATCCGGCAGATCAATCGCTTCATTGTCGAATCGGGTATTCCGGCGCCGTTCCGATACAAATTCATAGACGATTTTCACGAAAGCTACGACGGGAAGCCGATCCCCGGGGCGGATCAACTGAAACAGCATCTCAGGACCCTGACGGAAAAAGCCCGTAGCCGGGAAGCGTCCTCCCAACCCAATGCTTCTACGGATTCGGTTCCGCCCCTCAGAGGATATTTTCTATGGGGCAAACCCGGCGCCGGTAAAACCTATTTCTCTTATATCGCCCTTAACGAACTGATCTTCTATTCCGTCCGACCCGGAAAGTTCATCAGCCTTTCCAAGGAATTTTTCCAGACGCTCAGATTCGCTATCGAAGAAAAAAGTCCTTTGCACGGTCAGTCGGAGACATATATAAACATCCTTTGCAAAGTCCCCTTCCTGGTGATCGACGATTTCGGCGTACAGCGCAACACGGAGTGGGAACTCGAGATGCTCTATAACCTGGTGGACACGCGCTACGCCAACCGGCGTTTTACGATGATTACAACCAACCAGGATATCGAAAGCATAAAGGATCTTGCAGACGGCAGGCTTTACTCCCGATTCCTGGAAATGTGCTACACCATCCACATCCAGGCCCCGGACTACCGGGAGCACTTTAAAAAAGAATACGAAATCTGATACTCGCTCGGGAACTCACCGGGAATTTTAAAACAGCTTCCAGGGAAAACCAATGATCCTGCGCCCCGATGGCCGACGGTCGGATGAACTCCGCCCCACCAGAATCACCCGGGGCTTTATGAAACACGCCGAAGGATCGGCCCTCATCGAAATGGGGGAAACCAGGGTCATCTGCACGGCCAGCGTTGAAAACCGCGTCCCCCCCTTCCTGGTGGGCAAACGCACCGGATGGCTCACCGCCGAATACGCCATGCTCCCCCGCTCCACCCAGACGCGCAGCCAGCGGGAGACCCGGGGCACCAGAGGCCGCACCCAGGAGATTCAGCGTCTCATCGGCCGCACCCTCCGCGCTGTCGTCGACCTCGACAAACTGGGTGTACGCACCCTCTGGATCGACTGCGACGTCATCCAGGCCGATGGCGGCACCCGCACCGCCGCCATCTCCGGGGCCTACGTCGCCGTTGCCGACGCGCTCGCCCATCTGCTCAAACGGAAACAGATCGGTGAAAACCTGCTGCGTGACTCCGTGGCCGCCGTCAGCGTCGGCATCGTCCACAGCCAGCCCGTGCTCGACCTCTGCTACGCGGAGGACGCCTCTGCCGAAGTCGACATGAACGTCGTCATGACCGGCTCCGGCAAATTCCTCGAACTGCAGGGCACCGCCGAAGGCCAGCCCTTCAGCCGGAAACAGATGGACGCCATGCTCGTCCTGGCCAGAGCGGGCATCCAGCAGATCAGAGCGATTCAGGACGATGTCCTTGAAAAATGAACCCCCTCATCATCGCCACCCGCAACCCCGGTAAACTCGAAGAGATCCGCCTTCTCCTCGGCCCGGAAATCCGGCTCCGTTCCCTTGCAGACTTCGCAGACCTCCCCGAGATCGTCGAAGACGGGGACACCTTTGAGGCCAACGCGGTCAAAAAGGCCTGCGCCGTCGCTCGCCATACCGGTTGTCCTGCCCTGGCCGATGATTCCGGCCTGGAGGTGGACGCGCTCGGCGGCGCCCCCGGCGTCCACTCCGCCCGTTTTGCGGGCGAAAACGCAACCGACGCACAGAACAACGCCAAACTCCTCCACCTGCTCGGTGAAACCCCGGAAGAAAAACGGACCGCACGCTTCCGGTGTGTTATTGGCATCACAACACCAGACGGCGCGGTCCGCACTGCCCGGGGCAGGTGTGAAGGACGAATCCTGAAAAGGCCCAGAGGCCGTGGGGGATTCGGCTACGACCCCCTCTTTCTGGTACCGGCCCTCAAGCTTACGTTTGCCGAACTTTCTCCTGGTGAAAAAAACCGGATCAGCCACCGGGGCCGGGCCCTCAAGGCCGCCAAGCCCCTTATCCTGGACGCCCTGGCCCTCGACTGATTGTCGCCTGCATCCCTACTCTTTGCGCATCCGGTAGCGTTTGACCCGCCGAACAAAAATCCAGACCAGCCCCACCACGGCCACGTACTTCAAGACCTCCCAGGTCCATCCGTCCCATCCCAGAATCGTCGGCCACAGCGCAAAAATCGACAGCAGGATAAACAGGTCCTCCAGAGCCATCCAGAACCGGGTCCGATCCCCGTTACGCATACCCCGAACACCTCCTCTAACGCAAAAGGCCCTTTTCCTGCGGCCGGTCCTCCCCCTGCAGGTAGGAATAGACCTGATAGTTCCTGTAGACCAGCTTCACGTAGTTCCGCGTCTCCCGGTAGGGAATGCTCTCCACAAACTCATCCACATCCTCCCTCGGCAATCTTTTGGACCAGCGCCGGGCCGCCTTCAACCCGGCGTTGTAGGCCGAAAGCGCCAGCCCCAGCTGCCGGTCCTTGCTCCGGTCGAAATACCGGAGGTGGTCCGACAGGTGGCGCCCCCCCAGGCGGATCGACGTCCGGGGCTCCCACAGGTCGGCGGTGGAGAACCCCGCCATGCGGACCTTGCGCGCCATCCTCCGCCCTGTCGCAGGCATCACCTGCATCAGCCCCCGGGCGCCTGCCGAAGACAGGGCCGCCTCATTAAACGCGCTCTCCTGCCGGATAATAGCCAGAATCAGGTTGGGGTCCAGATCGACCTCCCGGGCCGTCCGGCTGATCTCTCCCCAGTAGTAGGTCGGATACAGCCGCCGGAACGAAGCCAGCGTGATCCGAATCCCCTGCCGCTGTTCCACACCGACCATCCAATTGGAGACCCGCAACGCCTGATACGTCGCACCAATCCGTTCGTAGCGCTGCAGCAGATCGCCCAGGGCAAACAGGTTGTCTCGATGCGCCCGACCGGCGCGCACATACTCCCGTTCGGCCAGCCTGTAGAGTCCCAGCGATGCCAGCAGGTCCCCTTTCAAAAGGTAAACCGACGGTTCATACGCCTCCTCTGCAACCGCAGCGTCCACCTCCGGGACCGCCGGGAAGACCTCGGACGTTACGCCCAGCACGGCGCGGGCGCGGGCGGAATAGTAAGACATGGGAAACCCCTGGGCCGCCCGCTGCATCCAGAAGGCGCCCTCCTCCTCCTGGCCGGACCGCTGGTAACACTTTCCCGCCCAGTAAAAGCCCTGATCGCGCAGGTAGGCTTTGGAAGTCGTCTTGGCCAGGCGCAAAAAGGTGCGCCCCCCCTCCTCGTAGTCCCCGATCTTGTAAAGCGCAAACCCGGCCCGCCACCGCGCTTTACCCGCAAACTCGCTCCCGGGATAACGGGCCGCCAGCTTCAAAAAAATCTCCCGGGCCTGCCGGTACCTGCCCCGCCGCTCGTTGGCCATAGCCGCATTCCAGAGGGCCCTGGCCGCTCCGGTCACAGACGGGTAGTATTGCGCAAACCTCTGAAACCGTTCGGCCGCCTCCAGGTCCCGCCCCAGACTCACCGAACAACGCCCCAACTCGAACAGGGCCCTGGGCACCCGATAGACCCGATGGGCCTTCTGAAAGGCGCGTTCCGCGGTCCGATAATCCTTTCGGGTGTAATACATCAGCCCCAGTTCGTACTGCGCCCGCCCGCGCCAGTTCCCATCGGAAGCGTTCCGAATAATCTGCCGGAAGAGCACCGCCGCCTTCCGGAACTTCCCCGCCTTCGCATAGGCCACCCCGCCGTAAAAACACTCCTGTACAGGCTTCAACGGCTCCATCTGCCTCAGGGCGACAACCGCCTGACGGGTCTTCGGATGGTCCCGAACCAGTCGCAATCGGGCCTTTCGGGCCTCTGTTGCGTCCCCTGAAGCCTCCAGCGCCTCCACCAGACCGACCAGGGCCCGCACCTCCTGCCTGCCGGTCTCAAGCAGATGCCGGTAGAGCGCAACCGCCTCTTTCGCACGGCCCTGCGCCAAGTGCAGGTCCGCCACCCGCAGCACGACCGAATCCTTCAGCAGCGACGCCATCTGCAAAACCCGCGTGTACGCCGACACCGCCTGGTCAAACTGGCCCAACGCCTCAAAACACTCACCCTGCCAGAAAACCAGATAGTCCTCAAGGGTTTCAAATTTCGTCTCCAGGACGCCAAATTCGGCCAGCGCCTCTCCATATTGCCCCAGGAACTTCTGGCACACTGCCCGCTGGAGTTTTGCCTTCTGCACCTCCGACGTATCCAGCCCCTCTGTTTTCAGCCCCGAAAGCAGCGTCAGGGCCTCCCGGTACTGTCCTTTGGAGATCAGCGCCTCCGCCCGCCACAGCAGGTCCGGACGTTCGCCCATGGCCAGCCGTCCGGGAGTGCCCAGCAGTGTCCCGATAACCAGCAGCACAACGCCGGATACGATCGGCCAGTGCCATATTCGCTGTCTTTTTGTCATCCTGGTCGCCTCTGCGACTCCCCCGGTCTGGTGCAGGGGGAAGGGGCTTTTCCGCGCGGTTCCGTCCATCACCATCGTCCAGCAACGCCCCAAAGGTCCGCTGTAGGGGCGGTTCGCGAACCGCCCACTATAAATTATAAGAAAAAACAGGCGCCGGATGCTCGTTTTTGTTGTCCCGAACCCCGGCATCGCCTATAATTAAACCCATGGCACACCATTCAGCAACCGCTCTATTGAAGGCGGCAGACCGGAAGCGCGAAGACAGCCGGTTCGACGAGGCCCTGTCGCTCTACCGCAAAGCCCAGGCGCACTTCCGCACGGAAAAGGACCTGGAGGGCCTCCTCACCTGCCGCCTGTCCAAAGGCCACTGTCTGCGTCTCATCGGCCGCTTTAAGCAGGCCCTGTCCGAATACCGGACCGCCCAGCGCCTGGCGCTCGATGCTGGAGACGAGGTTGCGCTTGCCGATGCCGTCGTGGGCCAGGGGATGGCCGTGAGGGCTTTGTGGGACATCCCCGAATCGCTCCGACTCTTCGACCGGGCGGTAACCCTCTATCGAGCGCTTGAGGACGGCGCCGGAGAAGCCTATACCCTCTGGGCCAAAGGCGGCGCCCTCCGCGTACAAGGAGACCTTACCCTCGCCTTAAAGACCTTCCACGACGCCCGTCAGCGGTTTGCCGCACAGAGCGACCGGGAAGGAACGGTCTATGCCCTGTGCGGCCTGGGCGGCATCTCCCGCATCATGGGCCGGTTCGACGACTCCCTCGCATTCTACACGGAAGCAAACGAGCGCCTCCGCCGCTCCCGCGACAGGTTCGGCCGGGCCTACACTTTCTGCGGCCGGGCGAATGCGTGGCGCATGCTGGGCGACTACGACACGTCTTTGTCCCTCTTCGACCGCGCCCGGCGGCTCTACGACGAAATCGACGACCGCGTCAGCTACGCCTACACCCTGTGGGGAGAAGGCACGGCCTGCAAGATGCTCAGGCGCTACGACGATGCCGAACAGAACTTCCGGGAGGCCGAAGCCCTGTTTCGGGCGACCAGAGACTCGCGCGGCAGCGTCTACACCCTGCTGGGGCGGGGAGAACTCCGACTGCTGGCGGGCAAAACCGGCCCGGCGGACCGGCTGTTCCGGAAGGCCTCCGACACCGCCCGGCAGTTCGCCCTCCGGCTTGAGGCATACCACGCCGAGCTTCTCTTGAAACTCCTCCAGAAAGAACAGGGAAGGCGCGTCTCCTTCCACGGCCTCCGCAAGCGCTACGAACGCCTGGGCACAACCTTTCTAAAGGGTGAACCTTCGGTGCCATTCAACCTGCCCTGAGCCCTTTATCTCACCGCGATCGGGTTGCCCGGAGACCCTGTGCCTCCCCTCAACCGCAGCGGTGCAAACACAAACGCGAACTCGTACACCCCGTCTGCGGCCAGTTCCTCTAAGTCCAGATTCTCCAAATTGTAGATCCCGTTCCGGTTAATCAGGACCTGGTGGGCTTCAAACGGCCGGTTCGGATCGTCTCCCGGCACCGCCTCCACGGCCCAGCTATCCCCACCCGTCATCACAACCTTCTGGTCCACCAGCCACCGGGCGGCCTCCAGCCCGATGCCCGGTTCGCCCGAATTGTACGTCTCGTTGTCCACCATCCACAGCTTCCCGTGCCCCGTCCGAAAAAGCACCACATCCCCCCCGGTAATCTCCACCCCCTGTTTTTTCAACGCCCCCTGAATATCCGCCACCGTAACAATGTACCCCACCTCCAGTCGTTCGACCCCCTTGTATCCGGCCACATCGACCAGCACCCCCCGTGTGAAGAACACCCCCACGTTCTCGACCCCCAGCTTTTCCAGGCCATACGGCTTGCTGAACTCCGACCGCTTGAACCCGTTGTAGAAAACATCCTCACCCCCCACCCGGGTGCCGATGTGTCCCAGGCCGTCGAACTGGGTGCCGATCTGTCCGATCTCTCCACTGAACATCTCATCGTGCCAGACCATTTGATTCGTCCCCTCGGCCACGCCGGACGGAGAGCCCACAATGGTCAAACTGTAGTGTCGGTTGCCAAACATCGGCATCCCGTTCTCGTAGACCCTGCCCAGCTGATAGACCTTCCCCTCTTGAATCAACCCTGCGGCCTGGAGCACCTTCTGAGGCGTAATCCGGTTGATTGCCCCACGCTGGTCCTCCGGACCCCACTCGGAAGGCCACCATTTCGGCCCGATCGGGGTCTCCTGGGCCTTCAGGGGCACAACGGTCAGCCACACAGCCCCAAGTGTGAGAAAACATCCATATAAACACCGCATATCCTGCCTCCTGTCGCGTTGAGGGAACAGCCTGTTTCCCGTGATCTCCATGCCAAAATAATGCACCCCCGCCCGAAACGCAAGGGCAGAATATTTCCATCGAACATAGGCATAGAAGGTCGTTGCATTGGCCCGCGCTGCATGCTATCTTACCCCCGCTTCGGAAAACCGAATATTCATGCTTTCAATTCATACCTGTGCAGATCAACAGGGAGAAAACCAGTGAAAACCAAACCCCTGGGCCGGACCGGCCTGGAGGTCTCCATCGTGGGGCTGGGCGCTGCATTCATCGGCATCCCCGACCCCAACCGGGCCGCCCTAGAATACGACGGCCAGCCGGGGCAGATGCAGGATGACCTGGGTGTTCGGACCGTCCATGCGGCGATCGAAGCCGGATGCACCCTCATCGACACCGCCCCCCTCTACGGCCGCACCCGCAGCGAAGAGATCATCGGCCGGGCCCTCAAAGCGCGCCCGGACCTGGCCGCTCGATGCACCGTCACCACCAAAGTCGGCTGCCTTCCAGATGAATTCGACTACACCTGCGACGGCATCATGCGCCACGTGGAAGCCAGCCAGCAGCGCCTCGGCCTGGACACCTTCGAGGTCCTCTACATCCACGACCCCATGGACGTCCCGGTGGAGCAGGTGATGGGCAAAGACGGCGCCCTGGGCGCCCTGCGCAAACTCCAGGACGAGGGCGTTGTGCGGTTCGTCGGTATTGCCGCCAACGAACCTGACACCAACGCCCCCTACATCGAAACCGGGGAATTCGACGCCGCCGTCGTCCCCGAGGCCTGGAGCCTCTTAAACCAGCTTGCCGCACAACGCATCCTGCCTGCCGCAGAGAAACACAACGTCGGCCTTGTCATCGCCACCCCGGTCGAACGCGGCCTCCTGGCCACCGGCCCCGCCCCGGGCACCAACTACCTGGCCCGCAGCTTCAGCCAGGCCTGCCTGGACCACGTCACCGAAATCCAGACCCTCTGCCGGGACCACAACATCCCTATGGCCGCCGCCGCCATCCAGTGGTGCACCCGCCACCCCCAGGTCGCCGCCGCCATCCCGGGCGCTCGAACCCCCGGCGAGGCCGCCGAAAACGCCCGGGCGGGCGAGGTGGATATTCCGGAAGCCTTCTGGGAAGACCTGGCGCACCTGGTCCGGCACTTTGAGGCGGGAGTGGACCGATAGGCCCTCACCTCCCGTGAAACCTTTAACAAGGAGGACCTCCCACCGATGTCCCTCACCCTGACCCTTCTGGGGACCGGCACCCCCACCCCCCTCACCTGCCGCGCAGGCTCCAGCTATCTCGTCACCCTTGGCGGTGAAGCCCTGCTCTTCGACTGCGGGCCGATGTGCGTTCACCGCCTCCTCAAAAAAGGCGTGCCCCCAAAACGCATCACCCGTCTCTTCCTCACGCATCTGCACTACGACCACTGTGTCGACTACGGCTATCTCGTCTTAAACCGCTGGGACCAGGGCGCCGGGAAAATCCCGGAACTGGATGTCTACGGCCCTCCGCCCACCGCCCGGATGACCGACCGGCTCTTTGGAGAAGACGGCGCATTCGGACCCGACCTCGAAGCCAGGACCCGCCACCCGGGCAGCGAATTCGTCTATGAGATGCGCGGCGGCACCCTGCCCAGAAAACGCCCCGCGCCCATCGTCGCCGAAGTCGCCCACGGCGACGTGGTGGAGCAGAAGGGATGGCGCGTGAAAGTGGCCGAAGTGATCCACACCCAGCCTCAGCTCACCTGCCTCGCCTACCGCCTGGACACCCCGAACCGGTCAATCGTCTTCGGAGGGGATACGGCACCCACAGAGACCCTCACCGAACTGTCGGAGGGCGCCGACATCCTGCTGCACATGTGCCACCTCGTCAACAATGCCGTCACCGACCCCAGAATCACAGGCTGTTGTTCGGGGCACCTGGACGCGGCACGCACCGCACGCGACGCCGGCGTCAACACCCTGGTCCTCGTCCACATCACCGAACAGGTCGAACGCCCCGGCATCCGCGAGCGGGTGCTGCGTGAGGCGGGTGAAATCTTCGACGGACACATCATCTTTGGCGAAGACCTCCTGGAGGTCCCGCTGGGCGACATCACACCGGAGAAGATCCAGTAGAGGCAGACTTCTCATAAGGAGGCAACACATGGGCCAGACCGCACGCGCGTCCGTCATGGTCGGAGAACGGTTTGAAATCCGGGAGTACCCCGTGCCCGAACCGGAGCCCGGCACCATGCTCTTAAAGCAGGAACTGGGTGGCATCTGCGGCACGGACCTCCACAACTGGGAGTATCAACACCTGGAGGGAGAAATCATCCTGGGCCACGAAAACGTCGGCATCGTCCACAAACTGGGTCAGGACGCCGAAACCGACTACATGGGACGACCGCTCAGCGTCGGCGACCGCGTCGTCCTGGCCCCCGGCACAAACAAAGGCGCCTACGGATTCCTGCAGGCTGAGGAAGCGCCATACCTGCGGGGTGGATTCGCCGACTACATCTACCTCTGGAACCCCGACACCGTGGTCCTCAAAACCGACCTGCCCCCCGAGGTCGCGGTCCTCACCGAACCCTTCACCATCGGCGTGCACGCCGTCATGAGGGCCCGCATCCGGTTTGGAGACACCGTCGTCGTCCAGGGCGCCGGGGCCATCGGCCTGGTCACCCTCGTCTGCGCCAGAATCAGCGGCGCTGCCCGGCTCATCGTGGTCGGCGGTCCCCCGGGGCGTCTGGAACTGGCGAAAAAAATGGGCGCCGACGTCACCATCGACATCGGCGAAATCCAGGACCCCGAAGCGCGCACAAAACGCGTCCTGGAAAACACCCCCCGGGGCAGGGGCGCCGACGTGGTCTTTGAATGCGCGGGCTTTCTCCCCGCCCTGCCCGAAGGCCTGGGTTATGTACGCCAGAGCGGCACCTACGTGGAAATGGGGCACTTTGTGGATGTCGGCAACATCGACTTCAACCCCAACCGGCTGCTGATGCGCAAAAACCTCCGCCTCGAAGCCATCTGGGGCAGCCACCCCGAACACTTCGTGCGCGGCCTGCCCATCCTGGAACGAAACGAATTCCCCTTTGCCGAAATGGTCAGCCACATCCTCCCCCTGGACCGGGTCGCCGAAGGTTTCAACGCCCTCTCCGGCGGCTACCGCCTGGACGGGAGGGACGCCATTAAGATTGCGGTCAAAGGTGGAGCGGAATAAGAAATCTCAGGACGAAAACCGATTTTCCCATGACCCGACGCGCCTTCCTCCTCGGCCTGGCCATGGCCGTGGTGATCAACCTCTGGCCGACGTACTCCAGCCTGATCGTCCACTCCTCGCGGGCGGACTATGCCCACCTTTCGGTGGCCTTTCTCATCCCCTTCATCTGCCTGCTGGGGCTCAATCTCCTGCTGGAGCGCAGGGGACAGGGCCTCTCCGCCTCGGAACTGCTGAGCATCTGCTGCATCGGCATGGTTGCCGCCACCATGCAGGGCGAATGGCTCTCCGGCTACTTCCTGGGTGTCACCACCGCTCCCACCTATTTTGCCACCCCGGAAAATCGGTGGGGGGAACTTCTGCTCCATCACATGCCCCGCTGGAGCATCGTGGCCGACCGGCAGGCCACCGCCGGGTTCTACGAAAGCCTGATGAGGGGAGACACCTTTCCCTGGGGCGCCTGGGGTGCCCCGCTCTTCTGGTGGACAGGCTTCTTCGGAGCGGTTCTGACGGCCAGCTTCTGCCTGGTGATCATCCTGCGAAAGCAGTGGATGGAACACGAACGGCTCACCTTTCCCATCGCCACTGCCCTGCTGGAGCTGACCGGAGTCTCCGGCTCGGTGGGCACCCTTCAGAACCTGATCCGTTCCCGGCCCTTTCGAATAGGCTTCGGCATTGTCCTGGGCATCATCTGCTGGAACATCGTCACCTGGTTTGCGCCAACCTTCCCTTCGCTTCCCTTGCTGATCCGGCGGGACATCCCCATCGCCAGGGGCTTTCCAGGCCTCCGTGTCATCGTCCACCCCATGACCATCGCATTCGGCTACTTTACCAAATCGGAAGTCCTGCTCAGCATCTGGGTCTTCCACCTGCTGGCCATCCTGCAGGTGGGCATCTTCGACCGCACGGGCTTCAGCATCGGCGGCTCCGACCCCTGGTGTTCCTTCGACCCGGCCATCGGCTGGCAGAGCTTCGGGGGGATGATCGTCTTTGTGGGCTGGGGCCTCTGGACGGCCCGTTCCCACCTCTCGGCCGTCTTCCGGACAGCATTCACGGGACGGGGAAACATCCAGGATGCCGGAGAACTCCTCTCCTGCCGAACGGCCGTCTATCTGCTGCTCGCCTGCAGCCTCTACCTGATCTTATGGCTTCACCACGCCGGCATGGGATGGGGGCCCCTGCTGGCCTTCTGGTTCGGCACCCTGGTCCTCTACCTCGGATTGGCACGCATCATCGTGGAAAGCGGGCTCGTCTTCCTGCGGGGGCCCATCACCGCTCAGGCCTTCACCTGGCACCTCTTCGGCATTGCCGGCATGGGACCGGCCAGCGCGGTCAGCCTGGGGCTTACGTACACCTTCTTCTGCGACGCCAAAACCTTCGGCATCACCGCACTTGCCCACATCCCCCGCCTCGGCACTGCCATAGCCCCCACGCACCGCCGGTTTCTGGTCCCGGCCGTACTCCTGGCCGCCCTGGCCGGGGCCGGCGCGGCCGTTGGCTACACCCTCCACCAGGGCTACTACACCGTTGGGAGCTACAACTTCGGGGCCTCCAGCTTCAACGGCTCGGGAGACGGCGCCGTGGGAATCTGGCGGCTCACCGCCAACCGCATCCAGCACGGCACGTTCGGAACCGACTGGAACCGCGTTCAATTCCTCGGCATCGGCGCGGCCTTCACCGGACTCCTGTTCTACCTGCGCTACCGCTTTCCCACCTTTCCCATCCACCCCATCGGATTTACCATCTCCTCCTCCGCCTTTTTGAGAAACAGCGTTTCATCCATCTTCCTGGTCTGGATGGCCAAAACCCTGCTGCTCAACTTCGGAGGCCTGGAGCGCTACCGGCGCACGGCGCCCCTCTTCCTGGGCATCGCCCTGGGCTACCTGACCGGCATCGGGCTGGGACTCCTCATCGACATCATCTGGTTCAACGGAAACGGACACCTTGTCAACAGACCTTAAACGGAGGACTTTCCATGCGGTTCGACACCCTCATCCGCAACAGCACCGTCGTCGACGGTGCCGGCATTCGAGACCCCTTTCCCGCCGACCTGGGCATCACAGGCGACCGCATCGCCGCCCTGGGTGATCTCAAAGACGCGCAGGCGGACCGGGTGATCAACGCGGCAGACCGGATCGTCAGCCCCGGCTTCATCGACGTCCACGTCCACTCCGAAATCGCCCTCCTCACCGGCAGGGACCGATTCGCCGGTATCCAGCAGGGCGTCACGACCCAGCTCACCGCGCCCGATGGCTTCGGCTGGACCGGCCTCTCCCCCGAACGGACCGAACAGATGTGGACGTACACCCGCTTCGCTACCGGAGAGGTCGACTTCGACATCGGCTGTCCCACCCTGGAAGACTACCTCGCGCTCTTCCCGGGAAACACCCCCTGCAACGTCTACCCCCAGGTCCCCCACTGCGCCATCCGCCTCAGCGTCTGCGGCTGGCACCCCGGCCCGGCCAGCGACAACCAGACCGCCGCCATGGCCGACCTCACCCGGGCGTGGATGGACGCCGGTGCCGGCTGCCTCTGCCTGGGCCTGGACTACCAGCCCAGCGCCAACGCCGACATGCGCGAACTCGTCGCCCTTTGCAAAGTCGTCGCATCCTGTGGCGGCATCTACGCCGCCCACATCCGCTATCACACCCTCGGCCGGACGGCCGCCTGGGAAGAAACGATCGATCTTTCCCGCCAGGCCAACATTCCCGTCCACATCTCCCACGAAAAAGTAGACGACGAATCCGCCGACCTCCTCGACCGTATCGACCGCGAGGACATCGACCTCACCTTCGAGTCCTACCTCTACCCCGCCGGCATGAGCCACATGACCATCATGCTCCCCGTCGAATACCAGATCGGCACGCCCGGGGAGGTGATCGAACGCCTGAAAGATCCCGATGTCCGGGAAAAGACCCTCCCCCACCTCTCAGGATGGCTCGGCGAATGCAATCAAACCGTCGGCTACACCTGCTCCGGGCGCTATATCGGCCGCACCCTCTCCGAAATCGCCGCGGAAGCCGGCAAATCCCCAGAGGCTTTCGCCTACGATCTCATCCTCGAAGAAGAGGGCCTCTCCGCCTTCATCTTCCCCTGGCAGGTCCCCCCCGAAGAGGCCGAAAACAGCATCGACCGAACCGCTGTCCACCCGCGCATGCTGGTCGCCAGCGACGGCATCTACAACATCCCCCACCCCCACCCCAGAGGCTTCGGCTGCTTCGCCCGCGTTCCCGGCCGCTTCGTCCGGGAGAAAAAGCTCCTTTCCCTGAAGGAAGCCATATACAAAATGAGCGGCTTTCCCGCCCGCCGCTACGGCCTCAAAGACCGGGGAGAGATCGCAAGGGGCAAGGCCGCCGACCTCGTCATCTTCGATCCCCGGACCGTGGACGCCCTCGCCACGTTTGAGCACCCCATTCAGCCCCCGGTCGGTATCGATTATGTGATGGTCAACGGTGAACTGGCCGTCGAAAACGGCACGCCCACGGGAAAGTTGCCCGGTCGGGTGTTGCAATGCTCTGCCTAAACCACTGGTCTTCGACCGCCAAATGTGGTATATTGGACCTTCAAACCGACCGGCCCAGTTCATCCCCAATCGACCGGGGGGCCTATGGCCACGGTGGGGTTCATCACCCATCCCGACTACCTGGAACACGACACCGGCCCCTGGCATCCGGAGCGGCCCGACAGGCTCCGGGCCATCCTGCAGCGGCTGGAAGAGACAGGCCTTCGGAAGGAACTCCTGGCCATACCGCCCCGGGCCGCCGGGGTCGCCTGGCTGGAAAAAGTCCACACAAAAGCACACGTGGCCAACGTAAAATTCCGGTGCGAGCAGAACCTCCCCCACATGGGCGACGGCGAGACCATGGTCTCTTCCCGCTCCTTCGAAATCGCCCGCCTGGCCGTGGGGGCCGCCTTCGATGCGGTAGACGCCGTCGCAGATGGGCGCGCCAGCGCCGTGTTTTGCGCCGTCAGGCCGCCGGGGCACCACGCCGAGCGCGACCGGGCGATGGGATTCTGTCTCTTCAACAGCGTCGTGATCGCCGCCCGCTACGTCCAGGAGACCTGCAACCTGGAACGGGTAGCCATCATCGACTGGGACGTCCACCACGGAAACGGCACGCAGCACATCCTGGAGAGCGACCCCACCGTCTTCTACTTCAGCGTGCACCAGTACCCGCACTACCCCGGTACGGGAAGCATCCACGAAGTCGGCATCGGGCCGGGAATGGGCGCCACCCTGAACGCCCCTGTGCAGGCGGGCGCCGGAGACGAGGCGTACCTGAAAGCCTTTGACGAGCGCTGCCTGCCTGCGATGGAGCGGTTCCGCCCGGAATTCGTCATCATCTCCGCAGGCTTCGACGCCCACAGGGATGACCCCCTCTCCGCCACCCGCGTCACCGAAACCGGCTTTTCCGAAATGACCCGACGCGCCATGGCCATCGCCCGGACCCATGCCGGAGGCCGCCTCATCTCCGTCCTGGAAGGCGGCTATGGCTTAAACGGCCTTTCGCACAGCGTAGAGGCCCACCTTCGCACCCTGATGGAGGCCGCCCCCTCCCTCTTTCCACTCTGATAGGAGATTCAGTGAGCCCATCCTCCAACCCCAGCGTCGCATTCCAGGGAGAACTGGGCGCCTTCAGCGAGATGGCTGCCCGGACCTACTTCCACGAAGGGGTAACCGTCGTTCCCTTGCCGGGTTTCCCGCAAATCTTCCAGGCTGTAGAAAACAAAACCTGTACCCACTGCATCGTCCCCATCGAAAACTCCCTGATGGGAAGCATCCACGAAAACTACGACCTGCTCTTGAAACACAACCTTCAAATTGTAGGCGAACTCAAGCTTCGAATTGTCCACAACCTGATCGTCAACCCCGGCACCCGCCTGGAAGACATCCGCCACATCTTCTCTCAACCGCCGGCCCTGGCCCAGTGCAGCGAATTTATCCGATCTCTGGGGCATGCGGAAGCCGTGGTCGACTACGATACGGCCGGCGCTGTCAAACGCGTCAAAAAAACCGGCGCAAGGGACATCGCAGCGATTGCCAGTGCCCAGGCCGCGGTCGATTACGACCTGGACATCCTCCGGGAAGGTATTGAAAACAACCACCAGAACTTCACCCGCTTTCTGGTGGTCGCCCGGCAAGCTGTCGAAGTCAACTCCGAAGACCCGGCCAAAACCTCCATCGTCTTTACCATGGAAAACGTGCCGGGCGCCCTCTTCAAAAGCCTCGGCGCCTTTGCGCTGCGGGACATCGACCTGCTCAAAATCGAATCCCGTCCCCTCGACAGAAGGCCCTGGGAATACACCTTCTACCTCGACTTCGAAGGGCATCTCGGGCAGGACCGGTGCGCGCAGGCCGTTGAACACCTCAAACAGCTCGTAAGCTTCTTGAAAATTCTTGGCTCCTACAAACAGGGGGAAACCGCAGAAGGCAAAGCCAGAAAAAAGAGGATGGACCCATGAAATTTGCAGACCGCATGGCGCTCCTCGGAACCGAGTCAGCCTTTGAAGTCCTGGTCAAGGCCCGTGCCCTGGAGGCCAGAGGCAGAGACGTCGTACACCTTGAAATCGGCGAACCCGACTTCGACACCCCCCGCCACATCGTCGAAGCGGGCCAGAAAGCCCTCGACGAGGGGTATACCCACTACGGCCCCTCCGCCGGCCTGCCCGAACTCCGGGAAGCAATTGCCCGGGACGTCTCCAGTTTTCGGGGCATCTCTGTCACCCCCGACCAGGTCGTCGTCACCCCCGGCGCCAAACCCATCATATTCTACACCATCCTGGCCCTCGTCCAGAGCGGCGACGAAGTCATCTACCCCAACCCCGGATTCCCCATCTACGAATCGGTCATTAAATTCGCAGGCGCCAAACCGGTCCCGATTCCCCTCAGGGAGGAACGGGATTTCAGCCTCGACGTAGACGAACTGGCCGACCTCGTCACCGGTCGCACGCGCCTGATCATCATCAACTCCCCCCAGAACCCGACCGGCGGCATTCTCCCTCAGGAGGACCTGAAAGCGATCGCCAGGGTCTCCGCCGCACACGGGGTGCCGGTCCTTGCCGACGAAATCTATTCCCGCATCCTCTATGACGACGATTTCCACCACATCTCCGCCTGCGACGGCATGCAGGACCTCACCATCATCCTGGACGGCTTCTCCAAAACCTATGCGATGACCGGCTGGCGCATCGGCTACGGTGTCATGCCCACCGACCTGGCCGAACACACCACCCGATTGATGACCAACAGCAACTCCTGCACCGCCTCCTTCACCCAGCACGCCGCCCTCGCTGCCCTGCAGGGCCCCCACGACGCAGTGACCGAAATGGTCGCCGAATTCAAACGGCGGCGGGACATCTTCGTGGAGGGCCTCAACGCGATTCCCGGCATCCGCTGCGCCCTACCCAGGGGCGCCTTCTACCTCTTTCCCAACATCGCCAGCCTGGGCCGCCCCTCCAAAGAGGTCGCCGAGGTCCTGCTCAACAGGGGGAATGTAGCCGCCCTGGCCGGTCCCGACTTTGGCGAATACGGCGAGGGCTACCTCCGCTTCTCCTACGCCAATTCGATCGAAAATATCCGGAAGGCCCTCGACCGCATCGCCGATATTGCCGCAACGCTGAAAGCGTAGGGCCTGCTGCGCCATCCCCAACAGGACACACCCATGGACGTAACCTCACAGCCTCAACCCTGCCTGGCCGGCCGAACCGTCGGGGATGCGCAGATTCGGAAATGGGTGGAAACCTTCCACCGCCAGGGCTTCTTGTTTCTCCAGAATGTACTCCCCCCAACCACCTGCCGCGAACTCCGTGACGACCTGGACCGGGCATTGGAGGAAAACCCCAACGGCCTTGCCCGCCTGGGCGAACGCATCCATATCTATCACCGGATGTTCGAACTCAGCCCGGCCAATCTGAAACTCTTCGACCTGGAACCCATCGTCAGCCTTGCCGAGGCCCTCGTTGCCCCGAACTGTCATGTCATCCACAACAATTCCTTCCGTACCCCTCCAAACGGCGGCATCACCGGCTGGCACCAGGACGACCCCCCGCATTATATCGTCACCCGGGGGGCCCCTCCCACAAACGTCCACCTGCCCGTCCTCTTTTTCACCGCAAACTACTACCTCACGGACGTCACCGAAATAAAATACGGCGGCACCGAAACCATTCCCGGGTCCCACCTCTTCGGCGCAAGCCCTCCCCGGGACCTGGAAGGGACCGAATGGCAAAGCCGCATCCACTACAACCTGGGCCGTGCGGGCAGCGTCGTGCTGTTCAACAACCAGGTCTGGCACCGGGGCGGTCCCAACAAAAGCGCCCGGACGCGGTACATCACCCAGATCACCTATGCCCGGCGCGTCATCGGCCACAAATACTACCCCTTTATGAACTATACCATGCCCGAACACATCCACAAAAACGCCAACCCCAGATTACACCGCCTCCTCGGCTTCCTCGAACACGGCGCATATGGATAAGGTTTATCCCATGGCATCTGCACCCGGGTTCGAATAAAAAAAAGCCCGCCGTCAAGGCGGGCTTTTTTGCACCTGTACAATACCTCTGGATCAGGCCGCAATTTCTGACCTGAGGGCACGCCACTCCCGACGCCGGTGTTTTACATTGGACTTGAGTTCGGCACGGCGTTTTTTCATCACCACCCGTTCAGGGTGGGTCTTCCTCTGAGTGTGTTTAACTTCAACCCATTGTTTCTGAAATGCAACCAGGTCCTCCAGGGCGAGTCTCAGCTTCTGGTAGCCCTCTTCCAGGCGTTGTATCCAGTGGCTGGATGCCTGTGATTGGGCTATTGCTTTTTTGGCCCGGTTGTATTGCACCTTCAGGTGGGCCTGCTCAATCTTTAAATTGGAAGGCCGTTTGAGGCCATACGACAGCCCCAGCCAGGAACTGAGCTTAATCACCCATTTGGCCGGATCAAAATGCCACCACTTGGCCCCGTTTCGATAGTCCCACTGAAATCGGTGGTGATAGTTGTGAAACCCCTCTCCATAGGTAAAAAACGCCAGCAAATAATTGTCCCGGGCCGTATGATCATCGGCATAGGACTGCCCTCCCCATATATGGGCAAGGGAATTGATTAAAAAGGTAAAATGATGGTTCAAAACCAGGCGCAGCACCCCTGCAAGCAGCACAACACCCCACAGCTTTCCGTGCCAGTAGCCAAGTAAGAGGGGAACAACCAGATTGGTCACAACCGCCAGGTAAATATAATATTTGTGTTGCCAGCGAACGACTGGATCGGCCATCAGGTCTTTGACATTGGAAAAGTCGTCCTGTCCGCTGTCGTATTTCCTCAGAATCCAGCCAATGTGTGAAAACCAGAACCCGCGTTTTGCAGAATAAGGATCTCTGTCGTCCCGGTCCACAAATCGGTGATGATTTCGATGGTCAGAGGCCCAGTGGAGAACACTGTTTTGCAGCGCACATGCGCCCCATATGGCCCAGAAAAGCCGGTACAAAAAATGGGCTTCATAAGCTTTGTGGGACCACAATCGGTGATATGCTGCCGTGATTGCCAGGCCGGTCAGAACCATAAACAGAAAAAAAACAGACCATTCAAACCCATCGTATCCCACCCGGTATCCATAGTAGGGCACAACACTGACAGCAAGCAATGGTGTGGTCGTTAAAATCAGCGCATTAAGCTTGTTCAAAGGTGCTTTTTGTTCTGGCACACCCCCCCCTTCTTGACGTATTAACCTGAATTCAACCCGCACAACAGAGCCTGGAATATACCAAATTTAGAAGAATATTCAAGAATATTCTTCCGGTGTCAAGCCGGACCTGAAAGTTTTGTTTTGACAACAGGACAAATATTGTCTATCTGTAAAGAGACCTGTTTTTGGCCCCTTGCCTTTCTGTCTGACACCAGGAGATTCCCATGCCCGACATCCCCAACCCCTACCAGCAGCACGCCGACATCACCTCCCGCTGGATCAACGACCGCCAGCGTCTCCTCCGGAATGAGACCGAAGACTACCTCCGCAGCGTCATCCTCAACTACGAACCCCGCCGTGCCGACCACTGGCACCGAGACTATACCTCCCTCGACGCCTTCGAGAAATCCGTTGAACCCAACCGCCGGCGCTGGCGCGAGGCCGTCGGCGTGTTCGAGCCCGACGGCACGGACCTGAACCCCGTACTCGTCCCCTGGTACGACGACGATCGCCTCTCTGCCTGGTGGGTCACGATCACCCTCCTCGGCAGCCTCAGAGGGCGCGGCATCCTTGCCCTCCCCAAAGGGCGTTCAGGGCCGTTCCCCCTCGTCATCGCCCAGCACGGCATCGGCTCCTCTCCGGAAAAAGTCTTCGGCCTGGACGACCCTTCCGACACCTACAAAAGCTACGGCCGCCGCCTGGCCGCTGAGGGCTTTGCCGTCATCGCCCCCATGAACATCTCCGGAGGTCCCCCCCGCGCCCGCCAGGAGCGCCTCTGCAAGCTTTTGGGCAAGACCCTCTGGGGCCTGGAAATCCACCGCACCCGGCGCCTCCTCGATTACCTGGAAACCCGCTCCGAAATCGACATCGGCCGCACCGCCATGTACGGCATCAGCCTGGGGGGCGCCTACACCATGTTCACGGTGCCCGTCGAGCCCCGCATCGGGGCCGCCGTCGTCTGCGCCTGGTTCAACCACCGCCGCAACAAGATGGCCGTGGACGATCCCCGCTACTCCTGCTTCCTCTCCGTCAACGAGGAACACATCTGGATCCCCGGCTGGCTGCGCGAGTTCACCGACAGTGACCTCGCCTCGCTCATCTGTCCGCGCCCCCTGCTGGTCGAACAGGGCAAGGCCGACGGCATCGCCTGGTGGCCCATGGTGCTGGAAGAATACGGTGAAACCTGCGAACACTACAGAAAACTCGGCCTCGACGACCGCATCGAAATCGACCTCCACGAAGGGGGACACGAAATCCGGATGGAAAAAAGCCTCGAATTTCTCAAGAAATGGCTTCAGATCTAAAATTTAAGGAGCAAAACAGATGATCAAACTCGGTGTTATCGGATGTGCCGGCATTGCAACACACCAGCTGAACGCCGTCTGGAAGGACAACCTGTTCAAACTCGTAGCGGGCGCGGATGTCCGTCCCGGCCAGCTCGACCTGTTCCGGGAGAAGTTCGGGATGGCGCACGGCTATGAGGACTACCGCCTGCTGTTGCGCGAGGCGGATGTCGAGGCGGTGATGGTATGCACGCCCACCTATCTCCATGCCGAAATCGTCATTGCCGCGGCACAGGCGGGGAAGCAGATCTTCTGCCAGAAACCCATGGCGATGAACTCGCACGACTGCTACAGGATGATAAAGGCCTGCCGCGAGTGCGGCGTCAGGCTCCAGATCGGGTTCGTTCGACGGTTCGACAACGATTGGGGGACGATGAAAGGGCTGATCGATTCGGGTGTGCTGGGACGCCCGGTCCTGTGGCGCACGGTCTCAGGAGGACCTCCTCCGGGAAGCCCGTTTTTCATGGACAGATTCGAGGGAGGCGGGCCGTTGATAGACGGGATGGTCCACAACTACGACTTCGCTTCCGCCTGCTTTGGCCAACCGGTGGAGGTAAAATCGATGCCGATGAAAATCCACCATACCACCACCGCGCTGGATACAGGCACCGTCCTGGTACGGTTCGAGCACAAAGACGCCCTGATGGGTTCCTGGTCCTGGGGACTGCCCGCGGGGGTTCGCTCAAGCGGCTGCGCGGAAATTCTCGGCCCCAACGGTGTCCTCTTCTTTCCCCGAAGCTACGACCCGGCAAAGGCCGAGGGCAAATACGACCCGGCGACGCAGGGCGCATACCTCCTGGAACTGGCCGACGGGCAAAGCCAGGTGGTCCCCTTCAAGAAAAAGGACATGTTCCGGGAAGAAATGCGGCATTTCGCCGACTGGGTTCAAAATAACACCGAACCGCAGGTCATTGGCCAGGACGGCCTTCGGGCCACGCGCATAGCGGAACTGGCGCTCAACGGCGGAGGATTGTACTGAGAAGCTGTTTTAAAATTCCCGGTGAGTTCCCCGGATTGGAGGCTGACCGATGCAACGCAGAGAAGTCCGCTGGGAGCGTATGTTCCCCGATGAACTCGAAGCCGCTTTTGAGAAATGTCCCATCGCCTACCTGCCGTATGGCCTGTGCGAACCTCACGGACCGCAGAACGCGCTCGGCATGGATGCGCTGAGAGCGCACAGCGTCCTCTGCCTGACCGCACGGACGGCCGGAGGCATCGTCGCGCCGCCCGAGTACTGGCATTGCCACGAGGCTGGCATCTACGGCTCCTGGGCCTGCAGGAAAATCGGCGAAGCGCGCCCGTGGCTCACCGCGGTCCCCCCCTGGATCTTCTTGAAAAACCTCTGTTACCACGTCCGCGCCGTAGACGCCCTCGGCTTCCAGGGGACGGTTCTCTTTTCGGGCCATTCCGGACCACACCGTAAGGACGTTCCAGTCGTCCTGAACATCCTCCAATCGCATGTCTCCACGCGCATCTACTCCCTGATAGGGATGGGAACGGATCAGTCCCGGTTCAAAGACGGCAAAGGGATGGGCGACCATGCCGGCAGAGGCGAAACAACCCTGCTCTGGGCCGTTGAGCCGGACTGTGTGGATCTCTCTCGTCTCCCACCACCCGACGCGCCCGGCCCCCATTTTGCCATGGGGGAGGATGTCGAATCGTCCGACCGCAGAACAGGAGAGCAGATGGTGGCGGACATCGTCGACCATCTCTCCGCCAAAGCCGGGGAACTCCTTGCGGAATACGCCAGTTTAAAGCCCCGTCACACCCCCCTCACCTTCGAACGGATCGAAGCGATCTGGGAACAGGAAATCCGCCCCCGGCTGAAAGGCTTCGCATCGATGCAGGACGGACCCGGGGCACCGCCTGAAGACTCCCGCTGGCACGACAACTGGCACATACCCGACCGCGGGTAGGTGGACATCCGGCAGGGCTTCTCCCTCCTCGCGGTTTTTGGTTGCGGCAGCCTGTTTTTTAGCTATCTTTATCCACACGCCCGGGTCGGTTCACCCATTCGTCCATTCACAATGACCCACACCGCTTATGTACTGGGACATCAATCCCGAACTGTTCGGCTTCGGTCCGCTTACCGTGCGCTGGTACGGCCTGTTCTTCGTCGCCACTTTCTTCTTCGGTTTCCTCATTGTCCGGTGGATTTTTCAGAAGGAAAACCGGCCCGAGCACGACCTGAACGCCCTGGTCAATACCATGGTCATCGGCACCGTCGTGGGTGCGCGTCTGGGGCACTGCCTCTTCTATGACCCCGCCTATTACCTCAGCCATCCCCTCGAAATCCTCAAAGTCTGGAGGGGCGGTCTGTCCAGCCACGGCGGCGCAATCGGCATCTTTGTCGCGCTCTACCTCTACACCCGCAGCCGTCCGGACCAGCCTTACCTCTGGATACTGGACCGGGTCGCGATCCCCACGGCCCTGGGCGGGTTCTTCATCCGCCTTGGTAACCTCTTCAACTCCGAAATCATCGGCACCCCCACCGACCTTCCCTGGGCCTTTGTCTTCGCCCGCGTCGACGCCCTGCCCAGGCACCCCACGCAGCTGTATGAGTCCATCGCCTGCGGCCTCATCTTCATCCTGCTGCTCGCCGTCTACCGAAAACAATACGCCCGGACACCTCAGGGCCTGGTGCTGGGCCTCTTTCTGGTCACCGTGTTCACCTTCCGCTTCTTCATCGAATACGTCAAAGTCCGCCAGGCCGCCTACGGCTATGGGCTGCCGCTCAGCGTGGGCCAGTGGCTCAGCATCCCGATGGTCGCCCTCGGAGCCGTATTGCTGATGCAGACGTTGAAAAAGAAAGGATCAAAAAAATGAACCCGTATGCCGACGTTGCCAGCACCCTGCAGGAATCCCTGAACCTTGCACTTCCCCCCATCGCCGTATGCATTACCAACAGCGTGCCCGAAGGCGTCCCGACCTTCCAGGGGCAGGTCCCGGCAGGCTGCCTGTTCTGGCAGGAAGCCGCCAGAGGCGCCTTCGCCACCTCGACCCCGGACCACGAACTGTGCGCCATCGGCGTTCACACCCACCACATGGCAGCGCCTGCATCCTCGTACGAATCCGAACTCGGCCGGGTGCTCAAGGTGATGGCCGACATGGAATACGTGCGCGAAGAGGACGTTCCGAACATCCCCGTGCTCGCACAGGAGACAAAGCACGTGGTCTACGCCCATCTGGCCGAAACGCCCCTGCCGCCCGACGTGGTCATCCTGTTCGTGCATTCACAGCAGGGGCTGGTCATCACCGAAGCCGTGCAGCAGGTAGAACCGGCTGTTCCCCTCGCCATGGGCCGTCCCGCATGCGCCGTGATCCCGCAGGCGATCAACACCGGCCAGGCCGCCCTGAGCCTGGGCTGCTGCGGCGCCCGGGCCTACCTCGATGCGCTTTCAGACGATGTCGCGCTCTGGGCCCTTCCCGGCGGCAAGGTCGAGCGCTACGCCGAGCGGATTGCCGCCCTGGCCGGGGCCAACAACGTTCTGGGCAAATTCCACACGCTGCGCCGGCAAGATGTGGAGGCAGGCCTCAGACCCACGGTTGTCGAATCGCTCTTGCGGCTTGAAAACTGAACCTCGGGGAAATGACATGGCCGGCCGCGTTCGGATCGGCGTTGATATCGGCGGCACGTTCACCGACATCGTCGCTGTGGATGGGACGCTGGGAAAATACACCATCCTCAAAGTCCCCTCAACGCCCACCAATTACGTGCTTGGGATCAAAACCGGCCTGGAACGCCTGTTTTCAGAGCACGGGTGGCGCCCCAGCGATGTGGCGTTGTGCTTCCACGGCACCACGGTAGCAACCAATACGGTCATTGAGAAGAAAGGCGCAAAAACGGGTCTTTTGACCACCGTGGGGTTTCGCGACGTGCTTGAAGTGGGGCGCACCGAACGCCCCCCCCTTGACCTCTACAACCTCGCCATGGAACGCCCAAAGCCCCTTGTCCCTCGCCGACTCCGTCTGGGGGTGCCCGAACGGATCAACCACAGGGGCGAGGTGGTAGAACCGCTCGACACGGAGGCCGTCCGCGAGGCCATCGACCGGATGCTGGCGATGGACATTGAGGCCCTGGCCATCTCCTTCCTCAACGCCTACGCCAATCCCGTCCACGAACGCCGGGCAAGAGAAATTGCCCGATCCCTCCGACCCGACCTCTATGTGGCCGTCTCCTCCGAGGTGAATCCCCAGTTCAAGGAATTTGAGCGCACCAGCACAACGGTCTTGAGCAGCTATGTGGGCCCTCGCGTCAGCCGTTACATGGAAGGCATGAAAACCGTGCTGGCCGAACTCGGCGTCAAATCTCCGCTGCACATCATGCAGGCCAGCGGCGGCGCGATGACCGTGGATGCCGTGGCAGAACGTGCCGTCCATACGGTTCTTTCCGGCCCCGCAGCCGGCGTTCTTGGCGCCCTGAAAGTCGGCGAGGCCGTCAATGAGCCCAATTTTGTCTCCTTCGACATGGGCGGGACGAGCACGGATGTCTCCCTGGTAAAAAACGGGCAGTTCCGCATCGTCGAAGAAACAAAGGGCGTGGGCTATCACCTCCGGATGCCCATGATGGACATCACCACCATCGGCGCCGGAGGCGGCAGCATCGCCTGGATCGACACGGGCGGCGTCTTAAAGGTAGGTCCCAACAGCGCCGGCGCCGAGCCGGGACCGGCCTGTTACGGTATGGGGAGGAATGTAACGGTAACCGACGCACACGTCCTTCTGGGGTACATCGACCCGGGGTTCTTCCTGGGCGGCGAAATGCGCCTCGATACGAAACGGGCGCACACGTTGATACAGCAGAAGGTAGCAGTGCCCCTTGGCCTGAGCGTGGAGAAGGCCGCCGCCGGTATCGTCCGGATCGCCAATGCCAACATGATCCGCGCAATCAAACGCGTATCCATCGAACGCGGGCACGACGTGCGGGACTTCAGCCTCATTCCATTCGGCGGGGCCGGCGGGCTCCATGCGGGCCAGCTCCTCGGGGAACTGGGCATGCGGCGGGTCATCGTACCCATCTACCCCGGCGTCCTCTCCGCCTGTGGCCTTGTGGAGGCGAACCTGGAATACCAGTGCGTGCAGACGATCCTGAAGCGGCTGGACGGTGTCGATGCGTCCACCCTGCGAGGCCTCTACGCCGGGCTGGAGATACGCGGCCGGAAGGAAATGCACCACATCCGGGATGGGGCCCTTCGGTTCAAACGCGCGGCGAACCTGCGGTATCGCAAACAGGTCCGGCAGGTCACCGTCGAACTCGGCAGCGAATGGGCAGACCACACCACCATCCGCCGGCAGTTCCGCGAAGCGCACGAAAGGCTTTACGGCTACGCCACGGATGAACCCGTAGAAATCGTGGACATCCGTGTCGCGTGTATCCACCCACCTCCGGAAGGGGTCGATTGGGGCAAAGCGGCAGGCGACGGGGCAGACCCCCAAAAAGGCAGGCGACGGGCCTATTTCGAAGAACTCGACGGCTTTGTGGACTGCCCGGTATATGCGCGCGGCAACCTGGGTCGGGATTTCAGCGTCCAGGGCCCCGCAATCGTCGAACAGGATGAAACCAACACCGTTGTCCGCCCGGGCCAGACGCTTACGGTGCACCCTTCGGGCAACCTGTTCATCTCACCAGGTCCCTGACCGGATTTCAGGAGCAGCCCATGGGAACAATCGATCCCATATCGATGGAGGTCCTGAGCAACGCGGTCCTCTCCATCTGTGAGGAAATGGGCATCGTCCTTTCAGGCACCGCCCGTTCACCCCTGTTGCGCGAGTCCGGTGATTTTTCCTGTACCCTCCACAGCGGCAACGGCCAGCTGGTCGCCCAGACCAACACCCTTCCGGCGCTGGCGAGCCTGGCCCGCAGCGCCGTCCTCAGCCTGGGCGAATTTGTCGATATTCCAAACGAAGCGGAGCCGGGTGACATCTACTACACGAATCACCTGGAAATCGGAGGGTCCCACTTAAGCGATGTGAAGGCAATCGCCCCCCTGTTCCATAAGGGCGAAATCGTAGCGTGGGTGGCCAACTGCGCCCACTGGCCGGACGTTGGCGGCGCCTTCGCCGGGGGCTATGTCTGCGCCACAGACATCTTTCAGGAAGGCTTTCTCATCCCGCCCGTCAGGTTTTTCCGACGAAACCGGTTGAACCGGGAGACCGTCGATTTCGTCCTGAACAACGTACGCGCCCCCGACGAGAGGCTGGGGGATATTCTGGCGCAGGCAGCGGCGGTTCGGCGGGGAAAAAAACGCCTTGTGGAACTGATCGAAACCTACGGGCTGGAAACGCTTCAGACCTTCTTCAAGGCCTACCTGGATTACACGGAGAAGCGCGTACGGCACGAAATCCGCGGAATAAAAAACGGCGTTTACACATTCCAGGACAGCATGGACAACGACGGCATCGGCGAGCTGCCCGTCGGCATAAAAGTCAAGGTGACGGTCCACGACGACAGGATAAGCTTCGACTTCACCGGATCGGACCCGCAGGTGCAGGGGCCGATCAACGCCACCCCCTCGGTCGTCTGGGCAGGGGTCAATTTTGCGGTTCGGGGTGTAACCGATGCGTTGATTCCGATTAATGAGGGCGTGTACCGGCCGCTGGAAGTGATCGTTCCGGAAGGCTGCTGGTTGAACGCGAAACACCCCGCGCCCCGGCAGCACAGCACCCACGAAACGGGCCACCGGGTGATCGATTGCACATTGGGGGCGCTGGCCCGGGCAGTCCCGGACCGGGTGCCCGCTGCAATGCATGGGACCAGCTCGATTCTGATCATGTGCGGCGACGACACCCGCCTCGATCCCCCCGAGTTCTTCATGTTTTTCGATTGTGTCGCCGGCGGTTTCGGAGGGCGCCCGGACAAAGACGGCATCGATGGCATCCGCACCGGCATAGGCAATGCGACGAATATCCCCGTCGAGCTTGCCGAAGTCGAATTCTCGCTGATAACCGAAAAATACGAATTGATCACCGACAGCGGCGGCCCGGGCAAGTATCGGGGCGGCTGCGGCCTGCAGCGTATTATGCGCGTCGATGGCGGTCCCGACGCCAGGGTGCTGTGCATCTCTTCCTCAGAGCGAACCGTCGGCCGTCCGTACGGGCTGCAGGGGGGAAAGCCCGGCGCACCGGGGCGCTGGAGCGTAAACCCGGCCACCCGGAAGGAGACGCCGTTGAAAGGGAAAGATCACCGCTGGCTCGGCACCGGTGAGACCTGCTCGGCCGGCGCTCCCGGAGGCGGCGGGTGGGGCGATCCCTTCGAACGTGCGCCGGAGGCCGTTCTGGAAGATGTCCTGGAGGAAAAGATCTCTCTGGCCTCCGCCGCCAGGGACTACGGCGTGGCCATCCGGCCCGACAGTATTGACCGGGAGGAGACGGCCCGGTTGCGCCGGAAAAAGGGGCATGGCGACGGCTGACGGAAAGGTTAATCCCCTTCCCGCTCCTGACACACCAGTTCCAGTCCGGACTCTTTGAGAAGCTGCTGATAGACCTCCTCCAGTTCAGGCTCGTAATCGTAGGGTTCCACATACAATATTCTGATGACCCCCGCCTGGATCGACTCCTTGAGGCACCCAAAACAGGGCCGCGTGGTCGAATAAAGCACAGCCCCCTCGGTACGCGCGCCGTGCCGCGCGGCGAAGGCAATCGCATTTTGCTCCGCATGTACGCACAGGCAGGTATCCGTCTCCTGTCCCGAAGGAATATCGGACGCGCAGCGCGGGCAGCCCCCCTCAAAACAGTTCTTCACCCCCATCGGCGTCCCGTTGTAGCCGGTACTGATGATATTTCGGTCCTTCACAATTACCGCCCCGATCTGCCGGCGGATGCAGTTGGACCGCTCCGATACATTGTACGCGATATTCATAAAATAGCGGTCCCACTCTGGCCTGTTCATGCCTGGAAGTCCTTTCGGTGTTTTGGACTGAGAAGTGAATACAATTAACAAGCATCAGACGGAAAGAAAGGAAGACTGCGCATGCATCCCACAACAACAGCCGAAGCCCTGGACATCCGGGAAAGAGGCAAGCCCATAGACGGCGTACCCCAGGTCATCGACCGCCGACTTTACATGCAACTCCACGTGTTTGGCAACTGTTCCTGTCCTGAAACGCTTATCGATCCTGTACAGAGCAGCGGCCTGGAATGCGCCCTCTACAGCGACCTGAACGACCCGTGCGGCATTGGCATGTTAACCATCGCCGAATCCCCTGACACGCTTGTGGAGGAAGCCCGGTCGCTCCTGCGGGACGAACCGTTTGCATCCCTGCATCGCAAGCCGGAACTGACGATGGTCGGACGGACCTATTCCACCGGTTTCGAGTCCGACCTGGAAGACATGCTCCTGGCCAAACCCCGCCGGAACAGTCTCAACCCGCAGTGGCCCTGGGCCGTTTGGTACCCCTTGCGGCGCAAACCCGAATTCGGACTTCTCTCCAGGGAAGAAACAGGGAAAATACTGGGAGAACACGCCCGCATCGGCAGGGCCTACGCCCGGGTCGGCTACGCGAACGACATCCGCCTGGCCTGTTACGGCCTCGATCAGAATGACAACGACTTTGTCATCGGCCTTGTAAGCGCCGACCTCTATCCCCTCTCCCGCATCGTACAGGAAATGAGAAAGACCCGGCAGACGGCAAAATACATCCAGTCTCTCGGCCCCTTCTTCGTGGGCAAGGCCTTCTGGCAGAGCCCGTCGAGGAAGCAAAAGCGCTAACCCGCTGATTTGTTCAGCTGATCCAGAATGGCCCGCCGCATCGCCCACTCCGTCACCCGCGGAAACCACAGCCCAAGCGTCGCAAACACCCGATTTCCAACCCCTGGAATCAGCACCCGTTTCCGCGCCACCACCGCCCGGTAGATCCGGTCCGCCAGCGCTTCAGGCGGCATTCGCCGGTGTTCCCGGCTGTTGTCCGGGCTGTACCGTCTGGCGTGCGCCGTCCGCGTTGGCCCCGGAAAAACCGTCAGCACGTGCAGGTCGGCCAGTGCGGCCGAAAGACTCCGCGCATACGACGCCAGCCCGGTCTTGCTTGCCGCATACGCCGCAGCGCCGGGGTAGCTGACAAAGTGTGACAGAGAAGACACAAACACCAGCGTTGCCCCGGGGGCCAGCTGATCCGCCTTCAGAAGCTCCGCGGTCAGCACCATCGGCGCGGTCAGATTCAGGTCAATCACCGCCCGCTGCCGGTCGATCCGCACCTCCGGAAACCGGCCCACCGCGCTGATGCCTGCGTTGTAGACCAGTACATCGATCGCCGGCCCGCCGCACAGGGCCTCCACAGCCCGATCAATGCCCTCCTCTGTGCCCAGGTCGGCAACCACAAAAGAGACCGTCCCTCCTTTCCGCTCCAGATCGACCCGCGTCTGCGCCGCCCGGTCCGCATCCACATCGACCCCCACAACCGATACGCCTGTCCTGGCGAACCGCCCGGCCAGCGCCCGACCGATTCCATCGGCCGCGCCTGTAATCACGCAGTGGGTCATCGTGATGTGCTCCGCATCACACCGTCCACCGCCCCGCCCAGCAACCGCCCGGCAAACCTCAGCAAACGGTTGCCCGCGCCGACCGTCACAACCGGCCGTCTTCCCGCAATCGCCCGTGCAATCTTTGACGCAACCCGCTCCGCCGGTGAAAACCGTTCCCAGTCCACCCTGTCCCGAGTCAACCCGATCTTGGCGTGCAGCCCCGTCCGCGTCGCCCCCGGGTGGACCACCTGCACCCGCACCCGGCCCTTCAGCTCTGCCCGCAAACTCCGGCCAAGCGCCTCTAACGCCGCCTTCGTCGCGGCATAAACCGCATAGTCCGGACACGCAATCGCCGATGCAACCGACCCGATCAGCACCATCTTCCCCCCGGTCTGCTCCAGGTAGGGATACAGCCTGTGCGACAGCAGAATCGGCGTGGTCAAATTCACGGCCAGAACCTGCCGAATGCTGGCCCGCGTCTGCTCCTTCACCGGCCCGTAATACCCCGTCCCCGCGTTCTGAATCAGCAGATCGATCCCCTCGATTTCCTGCGCCTGGAGAAACCGCTCGATTTCATCCACACAATCATCCCCCGACAGGTCTGCCCGGCAATACGTCTGAGGCGTAAAAAAATCAGGGTGCAGATCCGAAAGCGAACGCCGCCCCACCAGCACCGGCCGCGCCCCCTGTGCCCGATAAATCCGGGCCAGCGCCAGCCCGATCCCGTCCGTCGCCCCGGTAATCAGCACCGTTTTTGCAGAAAAAGCCACCTGATCACGCCTCAACGTCGGGAAACGAGATACAACAAAACACTTGACGAAAGGGCCTCCGGCATGCTATCAATACCTCAAGACCCTTGATGGCAACCCATTGCCTCCATCCGGGAGGGCGGACCATGATCCAGAACATCGAAGCACTTCACTTTCGATGCCTTCGCTACATTGCGCAACCACTCGCCCCTTTCCACATCCTGGTCGGCCCCAACGCCAGCGGCAAAACGACCTTCCTGGATACCATCGCATTCCTGGGCGACCTCATCTCCGGCGGACTTGAAAGCGCAATCGAAGGGCGCACGAACGACCTGCGGGACCTCGTCTGGCAGCGAAAAACCGATCGGTTTGAACTGGCGGTCGACCTGCGGGTGCCCGAAGAGAAAAACGACCTCTTCCCGGACCGGGAATACAGCCGGTGCCGCTACGAAATCGCCATTGGCCCGGCGCCTGAAACCGGGGAAACCGTGATCCTCTTCGAACGCGTCCTGCTCCTCTCCAACGGCCACAGAGGGGAACGGGAACGGGCAGTTGTGCAGGAATCCCTCTTTCCGGTAGACCGACCGGCCCCGGAAACCCTTGCCATCCCCCGCATCCGGGGCGCCAAAACCGTTGTCCACAAAGTCAGGGACGGAAACGACAAATTCTACGACGAAAACGGAACGGGATGGGACCACTCCTTCAAGCTGGGCCCCGGAAAGTCCGCCCTGGCCAACCTGCCCGAAGACGAGACCCGGTTCCCCATCACCACCTGGCTCAAAAGCGTGCTGATAGAGGGCGTCCAGCGCCTCGTCTTAAACAGCGCGCGCATGCGTCGCCCCAGTCCCCCGGGACAGCCCCGCCGCTTCCGTCCAGACGGCTCCAACCTCCCCTGGGTCGTTTCGGCCCTGGAAGAAAAAACACCCCTTCGCCTCTCAGAGTGGGTCGCACACCTCCAGACGGTCCTGCCCGATCTGGAAGCCATACGGACCGTCGAACGCCCGGAAGACCGGCACCGCTACCTGGTCGTCGAATACAAAAACGGCCTTGAAATCCCCTCCTGGACAATCTCGGATGGCACCCTGCGCATGCTGGCCCTTACCCTGCCGGCCTACCTCCCCGACTTTGAAGGCATCTACCTCATCGAAGAACCGGAAAACGGCATCCATCCACGTGCCGTGGAAACCGCGTTCCGGTCCCTCTCATCCGTACAGGACGCCCAGATCCTCCTGACCACCCATTCGCCCGTCATCATCAGCATCGCAGAGGCCTCCCGGATCCTCTGCTTCTCAAAAACCGAAGCAGGCGCAACGGATATCGTCTTAAGCACCGAAAACCCCGCCCTGCGCGACTGGCGTGGAGAGACAAACCTCGGCGTCCTGTTTGCAGAAGGCGTGTTTGGATAACCCTCCCGTTTGCTAAGGAAGAGCCCATGTCAGACAAGGAACTCGCCCTCCGCTACGGCTGCAACCCACACCAGACCCAGGCCAGGGTCTATCACAAAAGGGGTGCCCTGCCCTTCACCGTCCTCAACGGTGCCCCCGGCTACATCAACCTCCTGGACGCCCTCAACGCCTGGCAGCTTGTGCGGGAACTCCGCCAGGTGCTCGACCTGCCCGCTGCGGCCTCGTTCAAACACGTCAGCCCCGCCGGGGCGGCCGTGGCCGTGCCCCTCAGTGCGCCGCTCGCACGCGCCTGTTTCGTCGCGGACCTGGAGCTTTCGCCGCTGGCGACGGCCTATGCGCGCGCACGGGGTGCCGACCGCGTGTCGTCGTATGGCGATTGGATCGCTCTGAGCGACCCGGTGGACGAGCCAACCGCACGGTTGATCGGGCGCGAGGTATCCGACGGAGTCATTGCGCCGGGCTACGCGCCGGCGGCCCTCGCCATCCTCAGCCGCAAGAAGGGCGGCAAGTATCACGTGGTCGAGGTAGACCCGGTCTACACGCCGTCCGACACGGAGCGCCGCCACGTGTTCGGCATCACGCTGGAGCAGCAGCGCAACGCACATCTGGCGAGCGCCCAGGACTTGGCGAACGTCGTCACGCAGCGGCGCGACCTCCCGGCAGCGGCAACGCGTGATCTGCTCGTGGCGCTGATTGCGCTGAAGTACACCCAGTCGAATTCGGTCTGTCTCGCCGTCGACGGACAGGTGATCGGCATGGGTGCCGGCCAGCAATCGCGTATCCACTGCACGCGGCTGGCGGCGACCAAAGCGGATACCTGGTACCTGCGCCAGCACCCGGCCGTCCTGGACCTCCGCTTTCGCCGCGGCCTGAGACGCCCGGACCGTGACAACGCCATAGACCAGTATCTCCTCGATGAGCTGACTCCGGCCGAGGAGCACGTCTGGCGCAAGTCCTTTCGTGTCGTCCCCCAGCGCCTCAGTGTGGACGAGAAGCAAGCCTGGCTCAGAGGACTCACCGGCGTGGCGCTTGGCTCAGACGCCTTCATCCCCTTCCGGGACAACATCGACCGGGCCGCCCGTAGCGGGGTAAAATACGTGGTCCATACCGGAGGATCCCTGCGGGATGACGACGTCGCCGCCGCCGCCGACGAATACGGGATGGTCATGGCCGTCTCCGGCGTCCGGCTCTTCCACCATTAAAAAATGTCACACTTTGACGTTACGTCAACCTGAAGTTTGGACAGCAATGAGTCTATCCAGCCACGTCAGTAAAAGCGTTTTTACCCGTCTTTTGGGCGCCGTGTTCATTGCCGTCTCGATGGCCAAGTCCGAATACTGAAACTGTGCACCCCGTTGAGGTGGACCATCATATTTCCACTGCTTTATGGCATCTTTAGAAAACCACACAGTCAGGCTGCCCCGTTGCTTTAACGCTTCGTCATAGGTTGCCCAGTTTTTGACACGGTAGACCGTTTTGGGCGTCTTTGAACGCTTCTGATTCTGATTACGCTTGCTTTTCCGGGGGCTCGATGCTATTTTTCTCATCACGGGCTCCTAATTGGTTGGATATCACGTATCTCTCACACGACATTGTGAATCCAATTTAACCTTGAGCCCTTTCACTTACAACTATTTTTTCCGTGCAACAAATCCCTTATTACATCAAAAAATTCTGAATGACTGCTTATCATGCACTATCGCGCGCCCTGAACCGGGCTTCGGTTTGCGCTGACCTGTTGGCGGCCGTGCCGCTGTTGCTTGCATCGCTGGCCGTCGTACCATCGTCCCTGGCGCAGGAAGGCGACAACGAGTCGCCGTACGTGACGCTCACAACCGGCTGGACCGAGGTCGATCCCGGAGGAAGAGTGGTTCTGACCGCGACGGCGGAGGATCTTGACGGCGCCGTGAATGGCCTCGAATGGACCGCGACGGCGGGCCGGCTTGTGGTGGAGACTGACTTCTCCAGCTATCCAGTGGAATCGAGAGCGACCTGGACGGCCCCGAACGAGCCGGGCGATGTGGATATCAAGGTGACCGTGGTCGACAACAACGGGGCGGAGGGGTCGGCCTCGGTAACGGTAACGGTCACCGCCAACCCCGCGCCCTGGGTGACGGTGAACGCCGAGCCGGACCATGTGGTTCCCGGCGGACTGGTGCGCCTGACGGCGACGGCGGGCGACCCCGACGGCGGCCCGGTGACCTACGCGTGGAGCGCGGCGTCGGGAACCTTCGACGCGACGGACGCCGCGACAGCGACATGGACGGCGCCGTCGGAGCCGGGCGTTTTCGAGATCCGGGTGGAGGTGACCGACGACGAGGGGCAGAAGGCGTCGGCCTCCGAGAGGGTGCTTGTGAGCTTCCAGGAACAGTTGACGCTCGCACCGGGTGATGTGGTCGCCCTCCGATTCACCGACATGCGGGTCACCGTGACGGGCGCGATGCCCCTGAGCGCGAACTACCAGGTGCACGCCTCGGGGTGCGGGCATTGGTCGTCCGGGTCGGAGGACCTGCCGATCGCCACCGACAGCCGGGGGCGCGCGGTCGTTGACGCCAGCTTCCATGCGTACCAGCCGGACGAGGACGGCGAGTACTGCACCGTACAGCTGGAGTTCTACGACGGCATCTCCGGATGGACGGCACAAGCCAACAAGAACCTGTTCATCAGACGAAGCACGAGCCCGCCGGCGACGCCGCGGCTGAGCCTGTCGGCCTCGCCGAACCCGGTGGACGAAGGCAACCCGGTGACGGTGACGGCGACGCTTTCGGCGACGTTGTCAAGCGCGGTCACGATCCCGTTGACGGTGACGCCGGGCACGGCCGAGGCTGGCGATCATGGCTCGCTCGGGAGCGTCACGATTGGCGGTGGTCGGACCAGCGGCACGGGCCAAATCACGACGGCGGAGGACGACGACGAGGACGACGAGACATTCACGGTGGCGCTGGGCGCCCTGCCGGCCGGGATGGCGGCGGGCAGCCCGTCGTCGGTCGAGGTGAGTATTCGCGACGATGATGGCGCGCCTCCCGCCGGGACGAACCGTACGCCGACGGTGACGGCCTCCTGCGACCCGTGCGCCGTGGCCCGAGGCGGCGAGGTGCGCCTCACGTCAACGGCTTCGGATCCCGACGGTGACGCGCTAACGTACAGCTGGAGCGCGCCGAAGGGCCGTTTCGAGGGACCCGCGGATGGACCGCAAGCGCGCTGGACCGCGCCTGCGGAGCTTGGGCGCGTCACGATCCGCGTCGAGGTCTCCGACGGGTGGGACGGCTCGGCGTCGGCCGAGGTCGAGGTCGAGGTCGTCAACCGCCCGCCGGCGTTTGCGCAGCCGGTCTACGCCTTCGAGTTGCCCGAGAACGTGGATGGGAGCGAGCGACCGTTCGATCTGGGCTGGGTCGCGGCCGAGGATCCCGACGGCGACGCGCTGACGTACGAGGTGGTGTCCGGCGGCGGGGAACGCTTCATGGTGGGGGCGCGGGACGGGATGGTGCGCTACGTGGGTCCGGGCGAGGACTTCGAGACGGAGCCGAACCGGTTCGAGGTGACCGTGCGCGCGCGCGATGGATTCGGAGCGGAGTCCAGAGCGCGGGTGGCCGTGTCGGTGACGGACGTGAACGAGCTTCCCGAGGTGTCCGCCTCCTGCGACCCGTGCGCCGTGGCCCGAGGCGGCGAGGTGCGCCTCAAAGCGATGGCGTCGGACCCGGACGGCGACCCGCTGACGTTCGCCTGGAGCGCGCCGAAGGGCCGTTTCGAGGGACCCGCGGATGGACCGCAAGCGCGCTGGACCGCGCCTGCGGAGCTTGGGCGCGTCACGATCCGCGTCGAGGTCTCCGACGGGTGGGACGGCTCGGCGTCGGTCGAGGTCGAGGTCGTCAACCGCCCGCCGGCGTTTGCGCAGCCGGTCTACGCCTTCGAGTTGCCCGAGAACGTGGATGGGAGCGAGCGACCGTTCGATCTGGGCTAGGTCGCGGCCGAGGATCCCGACGGCG
>JAAXHW010000060.1:89540-90189 GCA_012270675.1 Candidatus Latescibacterota bacterium
AACCGGTTCGAGGTGACCGTGCGCGCCCTGGACGGTGTCGGCGGAGAAGCGCGGGCGGAGATCGCCGTGGACGTGACCGACGTGAACGAACGGCCTGCGGCGGCGGACGACGTGGCCGAGACGGCCGAGGACGAGGCCGTGACGGTCCATGTGCTCGCGAACGACACGGATCCGGAAGGAGGTTCCCTGCGCGTCATCACGGCGGCGGCGGCGGCTCACGGGACCACGCGCCTCGCATCGGGCGGAGGCGTGACCTACATGCCGGACGCGGACTACTATGGCGTCGACTCGTTCACGTACGTCGCCTCGGACGCCGCAGGCCTGACGGATACCGCCAGGGTCGAGGTGACGGTGCTGCCGGTCAACGACGCGCCTTCGGCCGTGGGGGCCATCCCGGACCAAGCGCTGGACGAGGGCGGCGGCGCGGTGGACGTGGACCTGTCGCCCTTCTTCGGCGACGTGGACGGGGACGCGCTGACCTACGGCGCGCGGTCGAGCGACCCCGGCGTGGTCGGGGCCGCGGTGGCGGGAGCGATTCTGACGCTGACTCCGGCGGTGTACGGCTCGGCAACGGTCACGGTGTGGGCGGAGGATCCCAAGGGCCTCCGCGCGACCCAGAGCGTGCGGGTCGGCGTGAGCGACCGGCCGC
>JAAXHW010000061.1 GCA_012270675.1 Candidatus Latescibacterota bacterium
CTTTATACCACACAACTTGAGTTAACCTTAATACTGGTATGTACAAAACAAATATAGTCGTGAACGGGACTAATGTCAATAGGATTAATTCGGGTGTAACTCAAAGCCATCTCTATACAACTGTTTAATAATCAAATGGTTGTAATATCCCCAACGGCTATTTGTTGACGTAGACAGCTCTGCGGAAGGTCGTGTTCCGGAGGCGGCAGTATCCGTGCTGACCGGCGGCAAGACCTCCTGGCGATGTGGAGCGGGTGCAGGGGTTCGTCCCCTCCGTCTTCCTCATATTTCTCCTTGAGCATGTCGCTGGAAAGATATATATTATAGATATGAAAGGAGGGGAGTCTGATGGGCGCCAAATCGCACATCGCCAAATGGGGCACCAGCCTGGCCGTCCGCATTCCCAAGCCCATCGCCGAGCAATGGGGCGTTCACGAGGGTTCTGCCATCGAGATGGTCTCACGGGGCGACCAGGTTGTGATGCGCAAGCGGACCTATGACCTCGCCGACATGCTTGCCCGGGTGACGACGGACAATCTTCATCCTGAGCTGGGAACCGGGCCGGCCCAGGGCAACGAGTCGTGGTAGAGCGAGGGTATGTTCCGGGCACCGGGGACGTTGTGTGGCTTACTTTTGCGCCCCGGGCCGGGCATGAACAGGCCGGGCACCGTCCGGCTCTGGTTCTGAGCCCGCGGAGCTATAACGAGAAAACCAGCCTGGCGCTGTTCTGTCCGATCACGTCGAAGGTCAAGGGCTATCCCTTCGAGGTCTCCCTTCCTCCGTCAGGTACTGTCACGGGAGTTGTCCTGGCCGACCAGGTCAAGAGCCTGGACTGGCGGGCACGGAGAACCCGCTTTGCGTTTCAAGCTCCGGCGTATGTGGTGGGTGAGGTCCTGGAGAAGCTGACCGTGCTTCTGGACTTGGGCCAATCCTGAACAGGTGGGGATTGTCCCGCCGGTTTTCAGAGAAAACAGGGCAACCACAAGGGTTGCCCCTACGTTATCACGGAACCGCAGGGGCGTTCCCTATGGGCGTCCGATCCAACGTGGTCGTTGATAACCAGACCATTGGGCAACCGCGAGGGTTGCCCCTACGGAGGGGGTATGGAACAGCCTATCCGGATTCTTCAGGCGGGGAACGATCCTTCGGAGGGTCTGTGTGCCGAGGTGCTCCGGTGTGAGGGATTTCCCTGGTTCGATGCGCGTTCGGCCGGGGCGTTCGATGGGGTTGGCCCGGGCGTAAGCCTGGTGGTTGTGGCCGGTATTGGCGTTGACAGAGGGACCGCCGAGCGGCTGGCAAAGGCGGTGTCCGGGGGGGTGTCGTTGATCGCGGCTGCGCCGGACCCGACGCTTGCGGCGGCGTTCGGGGTGAGGGTGGGAGAGGCGGTGGAGGACGCGCATCTGTCGGTGACGGGATTGCCGGGCTGGGAGCACGGGGAGGTGGGGCTACTGTGTCCGGACGATGCGGGACGTCCGCTGCAGGGAGGACGCGAGGCGGCCGCGCTGCGGGACTCCGGAGGCGAAAGGTGTGGCGCGGGGCTGGTTTCGGTGAGGTTGGGCGCGGGGACGGCCTGGATTTACGGGTACGATCTGTGCCGGACGGTTGCCACGCTGCGCCATGGTACGGGCGATGTGCGCGAGCGGCCGGCGAAGGATATGGGGCCGCTGACGGGCCCCCGGCATATTTACGGGTTTTTCGAGCTTTCCGACAAGTTGCCACGCGATGTGCCGGTGTGCGACCTTCACCAGGATATTTTGCGGACGCTCGTGGGAGAGGCGCTTTCCGGTACCTGTCTGCCGAGGCTGTGGCACTTTCCGGATGCGGCCCCGGCGCTGTGGTTTGTGAAAGGGGACGGCTGTGGAGAGACCGGCGCCGATGTGGAGGTGGAGGTTGTGGAGCAGTACGGGGCTTATCTGACGTTCTACCGGCCGCCCGTGAGCCGGTATGGCGGGGACCTGATGCGCGACTGGCACGCGCGAGGGCACGGGATCAGCATTGAATCAAACCTGGACGATATCACGCGGCCGGTTGGTGAGGTTTCGGGGAAGATGGCGCGAAGGGCGCTGACGGTGGAGGACCTGAACGAGAATGCGCTGCCGGATATTCGGGCCAATCTGGAGCAGCACCGCGACAGCTTTATGCGCGAGACAGGGCTGGAGATGGATACGATTTGCATCCACGGATGCCAGTGGTCCGGACAGCCGATGGCGGAGATGGTGGTTGCGCTCGGCTGGTACACGCCCACCCATTTTATCTCACACGATCCGCGCATGCGGCACGACGAGCGCTACGGGCCGTATATGATCTCGACGGCGCTGCCGCTGCGCTACTTTCAGCACGGGGTGGGGGTGCTGCCGCTGTGGCACATGCCTGCGCAGTGGGACGAGAGCCAGACGCTTGGCGCGCGCGATCCGACGGATGCCAAATCCATGGGCAGGGTAGGCCTTTCGGCGGAGGCCTACGGGGCGGAGTTGGCCCGGTTCGCCGAGGATGCGGCAAAGCGCTGGCACGGGGTGCAGATCGCCAATTTCCACCCCAGTTACGTGGCGATGCCGCAGGACGATCCGAGGGCGTCCCGGCAGGCGCTGGAGATGGGCCTGGATGGGGCCCGGGCGGCGGGCTGCCGGTTCGAGAACCAGGAGCGGTGGTCGCTTTTCTCCCGCGCCCGGGCGGATGTGCGGCTCACCGGGCGACGGAGGGAAGGGGACGCCGAGTTTCTGACTGTGGATGCGCCGGGGGACCTGGAAGCGCTGACGCTGCTGCTGCCCGACGGTGTGACCGGGGTTCAAGCGGCGGAGTCGGGCGAGGCGCTGGAAGTACGCGAGGTAGCGCTGGAGGGGCGTAAACAACAGTGTGTGGTGGTGGACCTGCATGCGGGGGCACCACGGACGCTGCGTATGGTAAGAGACAGAGGTGAAGGGTGAAGGCGATTGTGGATTGCGGAATGGAGGCTTTTCAATCCGAAGTCAAAGGAGGCTGATATGGAGCGGTTTGGGCAACTGGAACTGGATTATCTGGCGAAGGTGATCGCCAGCGGGACGCTGAACAGCAAGACGGGGAAGTTCACGCCGGAGCTGGAGGAGCGGTTCGCAAAATGGGTTGGGGCCGAGCAGGCGGTGGCGATGAACAGCGCAATGAGCGTGCTGCACGCGTCCGTGGCGGCGGTGGGCGTGGGCCCGGGGGTGGAGGTGATTTGCGATCCGGTGGTCCATTTTGGGGGCGCGGCCGTGATGTACCACAACGGGGTGCCGGTGTTTTGCGATATCAACCAGGATAGCTGGAATATGGATCCGGAGTCTCTGGAGGCGTGCATCACGGAGCACACGGGCGCGATTATCTGTACGCCGATGTGGGGCAACCCCCCCGATTACGAAGGGATTCTGCGCGTGGCGAATAAGCACGGGTTGCCGGTGATCGAAGATGTGGCGCACGGAGTGGGGGGCGCTTACAGGGGCAAGGCGCTGGGCACCCTGGGGGCCATCGGGTCTTTCAGTTTTCAGGAGGCCAAGCACCTCACCAGCGGGGATGGGGGGATGGCGGTGACCAACCGGCCCGAGCTGGCCGACAGGATGCTGGAGATGCGTATTCTGAAGACGACGCTGGGCTGGAATTTTCGAATGACGGAACTGCAGGCGGGGGTGATGCTGGCGCAGATGGAGAAAGCCGAGGAGATTATTGCGGCGCACCATAAGGCCGGGGCGCTTTACCGCGAGGCTGCGAGAGCATCTCCCTGGCTCGTGCCGCAGCGGGTGGGGGAGGGGTGCGTCCATGCCTACCACGGCGTTGCATTCCGGTTCGAGGGGGATGGTGAAGGGATACCGGTGGAACGTTTTCAGGAGACGATGAGTGAATACGGGTGTCGGGTCTCCATCGGGTACAAGAGACGCTCCGCGGCGGAAGATCCGATTTTCACGGAGGTGCTGGCCTACGGCAAGGGGTGCCCCATCCGGTGCCCGCTTTACAGGGGCGAGGCGCGCTATGGAAAGGGGGTGACGCCCGTGGCCGACCGTACGGTGCCCCGAATGGTGGTGATGCCGACGGATGTGTATACTCCGGGCAAGACGGAGGAGTATGCGGAGAAGATCCAGGCGGGGTTGAGAGCGCTTGGGTAGGATAAGAGACCGTCAACGGGCTCCGGCCTCTTTCAGCTTGTCGTGAAACGAGGTTTTGAGTTTTCGAACTTTCGGGGCGATTACCACCTGGCAGTAGGGCTGGTCAGCATTCAGGCGGTAGTAATTCTGGTGGTCGTCTTCGGCCGGATAAAAGGCCTGTAAGGCCGCGATTTCCGTGACGATGGGATCGGGCCACAGGCCCGAAGCATCTGTTTCTGCTCTGGACCGCTCCGAAAGGGCCTTCTGTGTTTCATTGTGATAAAATATTACCGAGCGGTACTGCGTACCCACGTCGGCGCCCTGTCGGTTGAGGGTGGTCGGATCGTGGGTGCGCCAGAAAATATCGAGCAGGTCTTCATACGAGATTGTCTCAGGGGCGAACGCGATCTGCACCACTTCCGCATGGCCCGTGGTTCCTGCGCATACCTGCTCGTAGGTCGGGTTCGGGGCCGAACCCCCGGCATACCCTGATACGGTGCGGTGTACGCCCTTCAGATCCTGGAAAACGGCTTCCACGCACCAGAAACACCCACCGCCAAAGGTTGCAGTCTCTAATTTTTGGGTCATCTTTCCTCAGATACCGGGAAGCTGTGCGGCGAGGTCTAATGCCCGTGCGGCGCTTCCGTCCCGTGCATGGCACTGGATTCAACGTAGTACAGCGCATAGGCGAGACCGATTCCCACGAGGAGGGATACGATGAGCTTGCCGCGGTCGTGGCTGTGGAAATGGATTTCCGGCAGCAGATCGCTCAGGGCGATGCACAGGAATGCGCCTGCCGCAAAGGCCAGCACATAGCCGATCACCGAGCCTTCTTCCAGGCCAAGCAGTCCCACACCCCAGAAACTCGCCAGTGCCACCAGAGGGCACAGCAAGGCAAATGCGATATTGGCCGCCGTACGGGCGCGCCGGCCGTGACCGGCGAACTTCATCATGCCGATAATGGAGTACGCATCGAGCGGCTTGTGCAGCAGAATGGCGAGGAATATCCCCAGTCCCGGCAACACGCCTTCGCCGTTGTGCGACGAACCCACCTGCATGCTGGTGCCCAGAGCGACCCCTTCGGTCACGGTGTGCACCCCCAGGCCGAGGGCAACGCCCAACAAGCTATGTGAATGTTCACCGGAATCACCGTGGTCGTGTTGATCGTACAGATTGCTTGCCTCAGCGCTGAAGTCATGCTGATGAAAGTGAAAGACACGCAGCAAAAAAATCATCATGATCATGCCGAACATCATCCATGCCACGGCTTTTTTTACAATGTCAGGCCCGGAAATGCGCTCGAGGCTGTGGGGTACAAGATGGTACATGGCGATGCCAAGGATGAAACCTGCCACAAGACTCATCAAGATCTGTGTACGCACGTGCGTCATGGTACCCAGAGCCGCCAGTTTCCCGCCAAGAAAGGCAGCGGCAAAGATAGCGGCTGAGTATGCCGACAGGAGCAGTAGAGAATTTGAATGCATGGTGGTTATAGCCGAAAATGATCCGGTGTACCAAAAATTATCGGCCGGATGCAATCCAGGGCCGATTTTGGTGCGATCCCAGAGCCGCCACGGGGGGCTGTCCCGTCCAGGGAATCCCCCACAATCCATGGCCCGTGTTGGCCCGAACCGCTTCAGAAGAACAGAGTCAGCAGGATAATACTGCTCAGCCCGCCGAGCATGAACCCCACTGCGCTGACCGCGCCGGACGCCAGGGAGAAGTCGGCGATACGAAAGGTCTGATTGCCGACTGTGAACAGCACCTGGGTACGGTCGATCTCCCCGTCGACGAACCGTTTCAACCCCTCCTCGGCGCTGTGAGCCTCCTTTACCGAGACCATGGCCACCAGTATCATCGTCAGAGCCGAGGCAAGGGTTCCGATCGCAAATACGAGCAGCGTCGCCAGGGCGAACCAGTGGTAGGCCGCGTCTTCATTTCCCGAAGGCGAGCTCATGAACCCGATAATCAACGCCGCTCCGCCGGCATTGCCGAGCAACAACAGGCGGGCCGACTCGGTAATCAACCTGAACATCGTGCCGCGCCGCATCGCGACAACCTTGTAGAGCTCGCGCAGCCACTCTTCGCCGACTTCTTCGGCGGAAAATTCATCTACCCTTTTCAAGGGCTACTCTCCTCCGAGATCGATCAACCGGACGTAGCTTGAGCCCGTATTCGTACCGGGTTTGAATTCAAGCGTCCAATCGTCGATCGCTATCGGTCCGGACGACAGGGCCTGTTCCATAAAGTGCTCCCGCGTCAACTGTTCGCCCATGCGCTCCAGCACGGCGATGACGAAGCGCCCCAGAATATAACCTTCCAGGGCTACTTCGTTGACCATCTGTACCGCGCCTGCCTGTTGTCCATACTCCGCCCCGAGGGCGCGCTGGAATTTTCGCACGACCTGCCTGTTCGTGTTGTTCGCATCGGGCATCACTTCGGTGACCAGGATTCTGTCGTTCGGCGCGTCGATCCGCTTCTTCAACTCGTAGGACAGGACAAAGGACAGGTTGGCCGTTATGTATTTGTGGCCCAGGGAGTGCGCCAGGTTGATGATCTCAGCATTGGAGGCATAGGTGCCGACGATCAGGATGGCGTCCAGGTCGGCTTTGTCCAGGGCGAAGAGGGTGGCCTGGACGGCGTGGGTGTTCCGGGAGAAGGCGGTTTTCGCCAGTATGGGAATATCGTGCCCATCAAGCACCGTTTTGTAGTTTCTCAGGACGGAACGCCCGAAGGCGTCGTCCTGGTAGATGATGCCCAGCCGGCTCTTGCCACGCCCCCGGAGGATGTGGTCGACCAGCACCCGGGTCTCGTCCAAATAGCCCGCTCTCAGGTTGATGACATTGGGAAACCGCTCGGCGTTACGCAGAAAAGCGGCGCCCGTAAAGGGACCGACAAAGGGGATTTTTGCCGTTCTCAGCACGGGCGCGATGCGTTTGGCCGTCGGCGTTCCCACGCCGCCGATAACGGCGAACACGTTATTTTCGGAAGCGAATCTCTCCGCGTTCGCAGCGGCCTGATCGGGCTCGTAGGCGTCATCGAGGGAAACTAGCTCCAGCGATCTGCCGTTAACGCCTCCACGAATGTTCCGCTCGCGGAACGCCGCCAGGATACCGGCCTGGTAGTTCCACCCCAAACGCTCGTTCGGGCCTGAGAAACAGGCGCTCTGTCCGAACACGATTTTGGTATCGTTGATACCTGTAGCCGCCGCTGTGGGCATCCCGGCCGACATCAGGACGAGGCAGGACGCCAATAGCCTGCTAATGGTGCTTGCCACCATGCTCTCAGGGTGCTTTGCCACCAGTCTCTGCCTTCTTCCTGGACTTGCCACCAGTCTCTGCCTTCTTCCTGGACTTGCCGCCGGCCTTTGCTTTCTTCCCGGACTTGCCGTCATCCTCGCGTTCGGCAGGGAGCGTCTCCACCATCGGCTTCTCTTCCGTCGGTTGCCTGGCCCGCTTGCCGCCGGGTACCACGTGGCGGTGGGAGAATATGGATGGCGTGTCGAAGATGAGCGAGCGCGGGTTGGCGGTGCTCATGTGATCGCGTTCCGTACGTGATTTGTGGAATTGACCGTCCATCAGGTGCTTGTCGTCGTCGACATTTTCAATGGTATGCACGTTCTGCATCATCGTCGACGACAGCAACGGCCTGTCAATGACGTCGCCGGAAGGCGGCGCTTCCAGTACCAGGTCCGCCGGGGTGAATCCCCCGACGCCGTCGATCATGTTGATATCAATGGCCGACTGGTTGCCCGGATTGACCGCCGCCAGACTCGCTTCCGCAAAAATCTTGCGCATTCGCTCCCAATAGCGCGTGATACTCACGTGCGCGGGCTGTCTCTTGTATTCGGCCAACAGCGCCGAGAACGCCCCGGCGCTGCTCTTTGCCTGGACGATGCGTTCCCTGGCCTGCGCCTTTGCGTTTATTACCAATGCCTCGGCCTGCCCCCGGCTGCGCGCGATCAGCTGCTCCTTCTTGCGATTGGCGTCGCTCACGGCCTTGACGCGCTCGGTGTACGCATCGCTAACGTCCCGGAACGCAGCGATTGTTTCTTCGATCGGGCGTACGTCAACGATGTCGAGCGAGACCAGTTCGACGCCGATGTCGCGGGCCTCCAGGCGCCGGGTAATCCGGTCGAACAACTTGCTTTGAATGATATTTCGATTCGAGGTGAGGATCAGGTCGATGAAGTTCTGCCCCAGGATGTTGATCAATTCCTCCCTGGCGTACATGGTCAGCATCGCGATGGGGTCGGACGTGATAAACAGGTAATTTCTCAGATTATCGATTCGGTACTGGAGGGCGATGTCCGCTTCGAGCAGGTTCACGTCTCCCGACAATATGGTGAAGTTGACCGTTTTGCCTTCCTTGGTGGATATCTGGTGACGGATGACGCGCTTGACCTTGCGGACGTATACCTTTTCGATGATGGGTATGCGGTAGTGCACTCCGGGGCCGATATTGGCGTCCACCACCCTGCCGAAGCGGGTGAGTACGCTCTGCTGCTCCTTTTTGACGATATAGAGCCCGCTGGCCAGGAAGCCAACGACAACAGCGGCCACGATCCCTGCCAGGAATCGCCGGTGGTACTTCCAGAGGAAGTCGAATACGGCGTAAATGACGCGCGTACTCCGCGGCAATGGTTGTTGTTCGCTCATCGGTTCAACTCTTGATTTATCTGGGTCTTGCTTTGCTGTCCAGGTATTTGAACAACTCGTTGTCGGCCGGGAGCATGAGCGTCGTGTTCCGGTCGATGATCAGATCATAGCTGTCGAGCGCACGGATGAACTTGTAGAATTCCGGGTCCTTCCGGTATGCCTTGCCCAGCAAGGCCATCGCCTCGGCTTCGGCCTCGCCAAGAATGGTCGTCGCCTCGGCGTGGGCGTCGGCGATCAGCTTTTCGTGTTCGTTGATGGCCAGGGCTTCGATGCGCAGGGCTTTCTCCTCTCCCTCGCTACGATACCGGGCGGCGATGCGCGCGCGCTCCGCGATCATGCGCTGAATGACGCTTGGCCGGTTTTCCACCGGCAGGGTGTATTCGACGATACCGGCCTCCATCACGTCGATTCCGTAACTCGCCCTGGCGGTCGGCGCGATTCTGGCGAGGATTTCCCGGGACGCCTCGTTGAGGTCCTCGTGTTCCAGCCCCAGACCGATGAAGGCGTCGAGGGACTTGTTGCTGATGATGATCCCGCTGCTGGAAAGGTAGAGATCCTGCAGTCGCTCGACCGCGCTCTGACCGGTGCGGATCGCCTCGACAAAGAGAATGGGGTCCACGGTGCGCCAGAGCAGGTAACCGTCGACGAGGATGCTCTTCTGATCGTCCGTGATCAACTCATGGGGGATGCCGGTCAGCGTATGAATGCGACGATCGACCTTGTAGATTTTCGATATCGGGCGAGGCCACTTCAGGTGAAACCCGGGCTGTCTTACGGGCGGCGAAATTTTGCCGAAGTGGGTCAACACCCCCTGCTGGGTCTCATTGATGATGTAAAAGCTGTCGTAGGCGATTAAGCCGACGATGACGACGATGGCTGTGGTGATCGTGGCTTTTTTCAGCGTCATTGACCTCCCCCCTGGTGAGGGCGTCCATTATGTGTTGCCGTTTCTAAGGGTTCGCCTGTGGGGCGCTCTTTTTCCGGTGTGAGGTTGGCGGACTGCCGTCCGTTGCGGCCGGCTGCTTCTTCCACAGCGCGACCTTCTCGAGGCTCTTCTTGTTGGGAACGATGATCTTGGGATTGTCGGACAGCGCGGTTTCCAGCTTTTCCCGCCACAGCATGTTCTGCAGGACGCCGGGCGCGCTTCGAACGGCCGTGGACACCATGGAGATCGCTTCGGCCTCCGCGGCTGAGGTTTTCACTTTTCGATAGGCCTCGCCGTCCGCCTGCTCCACCTCCCAGGTGGCATTGCCGTGCGCCTGGGGAATCAACGATACCAGGAAACGTTGCGCGTTGACGATGATTCGCTCCCGGTCTTCCTGTGCGCTCGATACATCCCGGAAGGCACTCAGGGTTTCCGCCACAGGATTGACGTCCAACAGGTTGACCTTGACCAGATCCACGGTCTTGAGCACCGGGTTGGTCCAGTGGATGTCGATATCGAAGGACTCGGTGATGTGCCGTTCCAGCGTGACGCGATGGACGTTGAGCAGCTGCTCCAGGTCCCGGGCGGATACGAAGGAACGGATATGGGCCCTGACGACATCGGCGATGATCTTTTCCGGGTTCGTTGTCCGGTAATGGTAGACGTAGGGGTCTTTGACCCGGTATTGCACATTGATGGTCAGGGAAAGGAGGTTGAGGTCGCCGGACACGTACTCTTCAGGCGTGTCGCACAGGATGGACTTCACCTCGCGTACCGGCCACTTGTCGACCTGGACGAAGGGCCAGGGCGCGAGATAGTGCAGCCCCGGCTGCAGGTCCCGCCAGTAGACCTTGCCGAACAGGCGGCCGTAGCCGACGGCGCCGGGAGGCACGGTCGTGAAACCGCTGCCGAGGAACAGAACGAGAAGCAGGGCCCAGAGCATCAGGCCCATTGGCGCGACGGGGGAGATGACGCCCAGCAAGGAACGACTGCGGGTCAGGCGCCCCCACATCTGTCGCCAGGGCCTGGACAGGGGCCGGATGTTGAGCATCAGGTCCTCCCAGCCGCTGCGCAGGGCGCCGGCCCGGAAGCGCCAGACGATCAGGGCGATGAGGAAAAAAGCGCTCCCCCATTGCAGGAACTGGATGGCCGGCGAGTGGGAGGAGGTGAGGTTCACGGAGACCGTCAGGCCGGTGGCCAGAAGCAGGATGTCGATCAGGATGCCCAGGATGGCCGTAACCACGATGACCGCGGAGACGTAAATGGACGCGAAGCGGGCGCCGAACTGGCTGACGATAATCGCGATCGTGCCCGTATTGGTGGCCGGTCCGGTCATGAGAAAGATCAGTGCCGCGCCGGGGCTGAAACCCTTGGCGACCAGCGCTGCGGCTATCGGGGTGCTCGCGGATGCGCAGATATAGAGGGGAACGCCGACCAGCACCATGATGGGATAGGACAACCAGCGGGCGTACTCGTTCGACATCAAATCGCTCGGAATCACCAGGAAGAGCACCCCTCCCAGAGCGACCCCCACCAGCAGCGCAAAGAGAATGTCGTCCGCTATCTCGACGAAACCGTAACGAAAGATGTGATTGACCAGCTTTTTGAAGTCGAGAGGCCTGTGGTCTGTGGGTGCCTTGTCTGAAGGAGCGCCTTCGGCCTTGTCCGTCAGCAGCGATTCGCGGTAGAAATCTGGTTTTACCCAGGATAGGGACTTCCACTGGCCGGCCGCCGTGGCGACCCCCTTCACCCATTGTACGAAAAGGCCCTTCAGCTGCGAGGGGCTGACATAACAGTCGTCACTTTCGGGTATGAGCGGCTGGTGCCCGTGGTCATGCTCATGGTCATGCTCATGGTCATGCTCGTGGTCGTGGTCATGATGGCTCGCCTTTTCTTTATCCTGGCCGTTTCTTATGAGGCCGATACAGAAGATGCCGGCGAAGACTGCGGTGATAAAGCTGATGACGGGCCGAACAATGGCAACGACGAGTCCGAAGAAGGCGTTTGTGACCAGGATTGAGTCTGCGCCTGTCTCCGGCGCGGTTATCAGGAAGGACATGCAGGACGAACGGGACGCCCCCTTCCTGCGCATCTCGGCAACCACGGGCACGACCGAACAACTGCACAGCGGCACGGGTACGCCGACGGCCGAGCTTACGGATACGGACTTCAAACTGTCTTCGCGGAGCCACCGGAGTATGGCCTCACGGGAGATGAACACATGGATCAGGCCGGAGAGGAACAGCCCCAGCAACAACATGGGCGCCAGCAACAGGAAGGATGACCAGAGGAAGTCGAAGAAACCGGACAATATGCCAAGAGATTCAAAGGTCACGCAATAGCCTCCTGGGCATTGGGGATGCGACAAGACTCTCGGGAGCAGTCTTATAGGCGGGTAACTATAATGGAAGGTTTCAGGCAAGTCAAGAAGAATTTCACATCTATTTCGTGCTATTAAGCACCCGCGTACTACACCTGAAAATACCTGTCTGCCGTGCCAACGGCGCTTCAGGTTTCTCTTGCGTTTTTCCAGAATCCTTACGTTGTTTGGCGTTCAATCGAGCGGTTGAGCTGAATCGATCCGGGAGGTGAGTATGGACCTGGACCGGGTGGTTTCCGAGTTGGGAATTGTGGAGAGCCGGGCGTTGCTGGAACCGGCGTGGGACGCCTCACAGGACGCGATGCCGGAGGGGGAGGTGCGCTTTCTCTCACCGACATTTCTCAGGGAGGCGTGCAGGGGGATCTACCTGCCGGAGGAGATTACCGAAGCCGCAGTTGAGGCGGCACAGCGGGTGTCAGGAAGCCCCGCGCTATGCGCCCTGGCCTGGCACTGTCACTGGTGTCTCTACCGTTATGCGCATTATCCGAGCCGGCTTGCGGACCGGTGGCCGTCTATGGAGGGCGTGCTTGGGGATGCGGACGGTCTGTTTTACCTGCTGGTGCTGCTGTCCTGGTTCCCGCATATGGAGGCGGTCCACCGGGCGCATGCGCTTCCAGAGCCGGTTGTCCGGGAGAGTATGGACCAGATCTACCAGCGGGGCGTGACGTGCAGCGACATGTTCGGCAGGTGGGGGCTGGACGGGCATGCGGCCCGCTGGCTGTCCAACTACCTCCGGGGAGAGATTTATGCCCTGGGCAGACTGGTACACCAGTTCAGGGTTATGGACGATCCGGTCCGGGTTTACCGCCACGGAGCGTCGTCGATGGTGATTGCGCTGAGCGAGGACGGGGTTTCCTACCGGGCGGATGGCCAGCGTTTCAGGAAAGGGGATACCGGTCGGATGTGGAGGTCCCGGCTTGTGGTGACCGGGGAGGAGATTGTCGGGTATCCGATCCTGCCGACCGGCTGCGCCGTTGAACAGGAGGTTGCCCTGCCCGCAGGGGAGTGGGTGCCGGTGTTCGGCAGGGGAGACCCGGTCCTTTCGTTTCATATTCCGGGCGGGACTCCGCTGGACCACGGGGCGTGCGGAGCATCCTTCCGCGCGGCGATGGAATTTTTCCCACGCTACTTTCCCGAGCGGCCCTGCAAGGCGTTCTACTGTTCGTCGTGGCTGCTGGATACGCAGCTGGAGGGCTGGCTGCCGCCGGCGTCAAATCTGGTGCGTTTTCTACAGGAGTTTTACCTCATTCCCGGTGGAATATCGGAGACGTCGATTTTGCAGGCGGTTTTCGGAGGTGTCCCGGAGGATTTGAGCCGGGCGCCCGGGGAGACGACGCTGCAGCGGGCGATTCTGGACCATCTGCTGGAGGGCAAGCGGATCAATCCCGGGGCGGGCAGGTGTTTTCTGTTTCCGGAGGATCTGGACTGGGGTGGTCAGGTTTACCGGAATACGAAGTTTCCATGGGATCTTATTCGGGGTTGAAGCTGTAGAATCCAACAGGAGTTGATGTCGATATGAGACCCGTGCGCATCGGACAGTCCGGAGCCGAAAACATGATACCTGCGTGAATGTTGAATAAGGGGGTGGAGATGGCGGATACGGGCGCAGGTCTGGTCGGATACTGGAAGCTTGCGGGTGATTGCATCGATTATTCGGGCATGGGCAATCACGGGAAGAACCACGGCGCGGACCTGACCGCAGCGGGGCCGGACAGCAGGGCGCAGGGCGCGGCGGGCTTCAACGGGAGGGACAGTTATGTTGAGGTGCCGGACAGCCCGTCCCTCCGGTTCGGATCGGCCGGTATCTCGGTTTCGGTGTGGGTGCGGACGGACCGGGCGCTCGACGATCTGCCGGGGGATATTCTGAGCAAGTACGATCCGGAGCGTCGGATGGGCTTCACGCTGGGCATCCAGAACCATGCGAGCGCGGTAAATAGCCAGTCGAATTACCGCAATCTCCACTTCGGGCTGGACAACAGGCTGATCGAGCCCTCGTGGACCGATTGCGGGCGCCCGGGGAACGCCCGCTTTGTTCACGCGCTGGCGGTGGGGGGCGGCGACCTGTACGCGGGGACCTACGAGGCAGGAGCGGACGAGGTCGGACACGTGTACCGGTACGCGGGGGAAGCGGACTGGGTCGACTGTGGGATTCCGGTTGCCTGCAACGCGGTCCGGTCGCTGGCCTTCTACGAAGGCAAGCTGTACGCCGGGACGACCTCGCACGCGGGCAGGGGATCGCTGCAGCCCGATTCGCTGAACAGGACGCCGGGTGGGACTGTCTATCGCTATGAAGGGGGTACGGAGTGGGTGGACTGCGGGAAGCCGGGGGGGGAGCATTCGGCGTCCGTGCCGGGCCTGATCGTCTTCAACGGTTACCTCTACGCCCACGCAAACGGCGCGTACAGTTCCAGCAGCAACGGCGTGTACCGCTATGAAGGGGGGAAGAGGTGGACCTACTGCGGGACACCCCGTGGGTCGTGGGCGATGTCGACTTTCAACGGAGATCTGTTCTGCGTGGGGGGATACGGTGGGGGCATGAACACACCGGTGATCGCGATGAGCCGGTATGACGGTCATACCGGGTGGACACCCTGCGGAAGTGTCCCCAATACGGTTCAGGTCTACGCCATCGCCATCTACGAGGGGGAGCTTTACGCGGGGACCTGGCCCACGGGTACGGTCTTCCGCTGGGACGGGGGGGAGGGATGGACGGACTGCGGGCGTCTGGGAGACGAGCTTGAGGTGATGGGAATGATGGTTTACAACGGGAAGCTGTACGCAGGCACCCTGCCCCTGGCACAGGTCTACCGGTATGAGGGGGACACGTCGTGGACCTGCGTGGGACGGCTGGATATGACGCCGGATGCGGCGTACCGGCGGGCGTGGTCGATGGCGGTTTACCAGGGGCGGCTCTACTGCGGCACGCTCCCGGCAGGGCACGTCTATTCGCTGGAGGCGGGACGGAACGTGACCCACGATTTTGAACTCGGTCCCGGATGGCGGCATCTGGCTGCGGTAAAGGACGATGAGCGGCCGTGCAGGCTCAGGCTCTATGTGGACGGCGAGCAGGTGGGAACTTCTACGCCTTTCAACGGGTACGAGGCCTATATTTCCAACGATAGGCCGCTGAAGATCGGGTTCGGACCGCAGGATTATTTCAAGGGGAGCCTGGCGGAACTGCGGGTGTACAACCGGAGTTTGACAGCGTCGGAAGTGGCCGCACTTTACGATCAGGAAAAAAAGGGAACGCAAGCCTCTATCTGACAGTTGTGCGTGCTTCCAGCGCTCTGGTGTGCGCCGCTTCCCGGTGGGGTTGCCCCAGCCGGTGATAGAGCACCACCAGATAGTAGCGCGCCCGTTCGAGCCCGGGGTCCCGGGCCACTGCTTCTTCGAGTACTTCCACCGCCTTCTCTTTCACACCCCTGTGCATGAGCAGGACACCCAGTTCCGTGCACACATCCGACAGACGCCTCCCTTTCAACCGACTCTGGATGCTGTGGAACATCTCTCCGGCCTTTTTCTCCCTGTGCTGCTTGTGGTAGACCTGCCAGAGGAGGATGCGGGTAAACAGATCGTTGGGATAGATCCGGAGGGCCTTGCGGAGCGCTGACGCTGCCGCAGTGTGGTCTCCCTCCACGTCCTTCGCCATGCCCTTTCGCCAGTAACTCAGAAAGGCCCTGGGCTGTCCCTCCTGTTCCACCTTTTCCCGTTGCAGTTCCCGGAACCGGGCCAGGGCCACCTTCGCTTTCTCCGGCTGTCCCATTCTCCTGTGGGTCTGTCCGAGGCCGTAGTGTGCGCCTGCATGTTCTGGCGACAGGCGAATGGCGTCCTGCAGGGCCGACCGTGCGCCTTCCAGGTGTCCGGCCTGAAGCCGGGCGGCGCCGAGCTGGTAGTGGATTTCCGCGTCATTCGATTTCAGGACCAGCGCCCGTTCCAGGGAGAGGACAGCCGCCTCGCTCTGGCCCAACTCCCGGTAGACCTTCCCCAGCGAAAAGTGCGCATCCCAGCTGTTTGGAAAGTCGGCGACGATCCCTTCCAGCTCCTGCCGGGCGTTGTCGTAAGCACCCGTCTCCTGGTTCAGTGTGGCCAGGTTCAGTCGGTTCCGGAGGTGGCCCGGGTGCAGACGCAGCGCCTCCCGAACCTGCGCCTTGGCCTCCTCAACCCAACCGGCTTTGGAGTAGAGGATGCCCAGCTTGTCGTGGATGTGTGCTTCCCGCGCCCCTGCCCGTACGGCCCGTTCCAGCATCTCCAGCGCCTCGGTCTGGTCCCCCGCCTGGTAGGCCAGCAGCCCCAGGTGCCGGAGCGCGTCCCTGTGGGTGGAATCAAGCCGGACGGTCCGGAAAAACTGCAGCCGGGCCTGGAAAGGGCGACCGCTGCGCAACAGGACCTGGCCCAGGTCGTAGCGTGTTTCGGCATCGTGGGGAGCGTGCGCCAGGGCCTCCCGGAGTACGGCTTCCCGGTCGTCCTTCCGCTGACCGGCCTTCCGGGCCTCTGCCAATACCGCTTCCCGGTCAAACGCCTGCCCGCACCCCAACCCCCAGACCAGCCAGGTCACCAGCGCGGTGACCCCCCCCATTCGGCGGACATGGTTGCACTGCGTAGCGTTGTTCATGCGCATTTTCCATCTGCTTTTATTTTTGTGTCTCCCCTTCCCTCACCACCAGCAGCCTGTTGGCGGCTGTGTCTTTGATCCGGTCCACGCCTCCGGCCGGCCAACGGACCTCCACAAGGTCCACCCGCTGCCGCTTTCCCAGCCCGAAGTGGACACGCAAGTCACTGGCCGACAGGTAGCTGGAGGCGCTGTGTACCTCCTTTACCTGGCGAAGGTCTCCGGCCACCACCGTCACCCGCGCTCCAATTCCGTCCCGGTTGGAGCGTTGGGAGCCTGCACCCGCTGTTTGTCGTGCGCCCCCCACCAGCTTCACCATCAACCAGTTTCCGCCGTTGTTGCCCTGGTTGCGCAGCAGGTCCGGGCGCTCGGCTATATTGGCCACCAGCAGGTCTACGTTTCCATCGTTGTCGAAGTCTCCAGCGGCCAGTCCGCGGCTGGCTTTGAGGATGTCCAGGCCCGGGCCGGAACGCGCTGAGGCGTCCACAAAGCTTCCGTCGTCCACGTTTTCGAAGAGCTGGTTGGGCTGTTTGTAGGTGACGATATCCGACATGAGCTCAATATTGTCCAGCACGTGGCCGTTGGCGGCAAAGGCGTCCGGGTCTCCGTCGTTATCCGCATCCAGAAAGACCAGTCCGAAGGTCACGCTCAGCAGGCTGGGCCCTCCCATACCCACCCTTGACGTTATATCGGTAAAGGTTCCGTCGCCCTCGTTCCGGTAAAGCGTGTTCGTCTCCAGGTCGAGGTGTCCGATCAGAATATCCAGATATCCGTCCCCGTCCACATCGGCGCAGTCCACCCCCATTCCCGCCTCGGCCTGTCCAACCTCGTTGAACGCCGCTCCCGCCATCAGGGCCACCTCTTCGAACTTCCCGTTTCCCAGGTTGTCAAAGAGGTAGTTTTCCATGGTGTCGTTGGCCACGTAGATGTCCAGGTCGCCGTCCCTGTCGTAGTCGGTGCAGACCACCCCCAGCCCCTTTCCCTCCGGGTGGTAGACCCCTGCCTGTGGGGTCACATCCGTAAACGTTCCGTCTCCATTGTTTCGATACAGCACGTCCGCTACTCCCGAATAGACATCCGGATGACAGTATGCCTTGCCGTCGGGGGCGCTGCAAAATCGGTTGTCTTCCAGACGGAAATCGACGTAGTTGGCGACGTAGAGGTCCAGGTCTCCGTCGTTGTCGAAGTCGAAAAACGCCGCTGATGTGCTCCACGAATCGTCCCCCACGCCCGCCTGTGGGGTCACATCCGTAAACGTTCCGTCTCCATTGTTTCGATACAGCACGTTGGCTCCGAAGTTGGTCACATAGAGGTCCAGGTCCCCGTCGTTGTCGAAATCGCCCACGGCACAGCCCATGCCGTAGCCCGGATCGCCTGCTCCGGAGGCGTCCGTTACGTCCGTAAAGGTCCATCCGGCCGCCGCTCCGTTGTTTCGATAGAGCCGGTTGACCGGCGTCTGCGCCCTCTGGAAGCCCGGCAGCGGTGCCCCGTTGACCAGGTAGACGTCCAGGTCCCCATCGCCGTCGTAATCCAGCAGTCCGCAGCCGCCGCACATCGTTTCAACCGCGAATTTCTCCCCGCTTGCCCCGTTGACGTGGACAAGCTCGATGCCGACCCGGGCGGTGACGTCTACAAAGGGCAGTTCCTGCGGTCCGCTCTGCGCGGAGGACATGGGAATGAAGCCGAGCAGGACCGCAGCGGTCCAGACGGCCCCGGACGTTATGCGGCTGTTGCTTCTGCCAGTTCGGGTCATAGCGCTCCTTCGTTTGACGAGGCTCAATGGTGTTGGTGGGGCGTGTGCGCAGGTTCTCCCGATCCGTTGGAGAGGTCGAACGGTTTCAACCCGACTGCAACCGGGACCGGGTCGCCCTCACGAATTTTCAGGATGCGGTCCATTTCCACATCTTTAAAGACCTGAACCTCTCCGGTGGCGGGCCAGGTGATCTCAATCGCACGGATCGAAGTGGCCTGCCCCAGGCCGATCTCCTGCTGCAGGCTGGATGCGCCGAAACTCCCGCCGGTTGTGACGGTGGTGTAGATATCCCGATTTCCGCTTTCGGTATTTACGCTCACTTTTATCCGCGCCCCGATGGCGGCGCGGTTGGACCGGACGCCTTCCAGTTTGAGCGTAATCCAGCGATTTCCGTGTCCCGGATTTTCAAAGAGCACATTTTGAAAGATATCGCCGGTGAACGCCCCTCCGATGACAGCATAAATATCCTGGTCGCCATCGTGATCGATGTCCCCAAAAGCGACGCCGTGGCCCTTCTGCAAATGTCCAAATCCGCCGGAAGTTGTGACATCCTGAAAGAACACACCCTCTGCATTCCGAAACATCCGGTTGGGCATCAGCGACTGAAAATCCGGGTCGCCGGTCCCGACGTAAAAGTCCAGATAGCCGTCGTTATCCAGGTCTCCAAAGTTGCAGCCCATGGTCAGCAGCGGCTTATCGAGTTTGGCCGCCCGGGTGTTGTCGGTGAACGTCCCGTCGCGATTGTTCCGGTACAATCCGGGGCGTTTTGCATTTTTGGGAAGGCCCAGAAAATTCGGGTGAAGCCTGGAGTAGTCGGCGTTTTTTGGAAGGCCCAGATAGTCGGCCGCGACGTCACCGGCACTGGCACAGTACCCGGAGACAAAGATATCCAGCCAGCCGTCGTTGTCGTAGTCCCAAAACCAGGTCGGAAAGCTGCAGGCAGGCTCTGCCACACCGGCTTGTGCGGTGACGTCGGTAAACCGCCATCGGCCGGTTGCGTCTTTTCCGCCGTTCCGGTAGAGGAGGTTGGGGTCCAGCAGGCGTGAAATATAGAGGTCCAGGAGACCGTCGTTGTTGTAGTCTCCCCAGACCACGCCTTTCACGTAGCCCACCACGGCAACCCCGGCTTCGTCAGCCATATCGGTAAAGGTGCCGTCGCCGTTGTTGCGGAACAGTTCACACGCGTGCAGTTCTCCATAGGTTTCGTTTCCGACAAAGAGGTCCACCCAGCCGTCGTTGTCGTAATCGCCCCAGGCGGCCGACTGGGTTGGATGGAGGGTGAGCAATCCGGCTTCTTCCGTAACGTCCTCAAAGGTCCCGTCACCTCGATTGCGCAGCAGAGAGTTGGGATGGCGTCCGCCGTCGGAGGACGGCGGCATGCTAAGCCAGGCGCCTCGCAGGACCAGTACGTCGGCATATCCGTCGTTGTTGTAATCGGCGTGGCACAGGTTCAACCCGCCTACAATGCCAATCAGTCCCGCTTCTTTTGTGCGATCGGTAAATGTCCCGTCCCCGTTGTTGCGAAAGTAGCGGAGCTGGTCGCGAAGCCCCCAGGAGGAAGCCATGATGTCCAGGTTGCCGTCACCGTCAAAGTCCTCCATAATGCTCCCGCCCGCAAGCCCGACAACATCCAGCCCCAGCTGTGGGGCGACATCGTAAAAGCGTTTCATGTCGTGGTCAGACTCGAAGGCCCCGGGCGGAATCAGGTATTCCGGCGGTACCTTATCCGGATATTCTCCCAGGGTCATGTAGGCAATATTGAGCAGCCAGCGGGACGTCAAATCCCCGGGGTTTTCATGTAAAATCATCCGATACGCCTTGATCGCTGCACGAGACCCGCGCTCAATCTGATGAACGCCTGAGCCGCGAATCGGGAACAGGCATGCATCGATGTTGTGCTGCAGGATACAGTTTTCCTGTTCTCCCAGACGAAGGTAGGCAACGGCCTGTAAGGCCTGGAGCTCGCGTCGGAATCCGGGATTGCGAAGCAAGTCTCCCGTAGAGGACGCGTGTACGTACCGGAACTGCTGCAGGGCTTCTTCCGTCTGACCGGCAAACAGGAGTTCAGTTGCCAGTGTCAATCGGACTTGTGGACCTTGAATATGGCCTTCAGGCGTCAATATCGGCTCAGATTTGTCAGATTTCCCCACCAATTCACGCAGGTGTTTCACCCGTTCCGGGTTGACATAGGGATTCGCCCGGGGGTCCACGCTTTGTGCGATTTTTTCCAGGCGTTCAACCATTCTCCGGGTACCGGTCTCCTGGCCGTAAAGAAGCAGATTAAAGGTCAGTATGAGCGCAAAGATCGTTCCTGCCACGGCGATGGCATAGCGGGTAAGCTTTCTGATGTTTGTTTTCATCGGTTGACCTCCACGTGTAAGGGGATGGTGGAAGGCAAACTGGCGGAGGGTGGTGGCAGGGACTGAACGCGGCGATAGCGTGCGCTCTCTCAAAGATAGGATACCCGACTTCTTTTACCAAGTATAATTGCAGGCGCAGGTACGGGCCCCGGGGACACTTCTGGACAGCGGGGTGAGTTGTTGCTATCTTACTGTCTGTAATTACACGTTAACGCTCCAGAGCTCAGCCAGAGAGGAGACCCTCCAATGCGACGCTTCACCCGCACCCCCTACGTAGACCCGGACAGCCCGGAACGCCGCGAGGTCCGGGGAACGCTGAAACTCGGCGAAACCGTCATTATTGAGGTCCCCGGCGGCGCCGACGGAGACCTCAAGCCCGGCGTGGTCCCGGAAATCGTCGCCAGTCGCGGGTCGCGTAACGGCCCGTTCATAATCGAGGACGTGAAGCCCGGCGACTGGCTGTCCATCGAAGTCATCGACATCAAGGTGGGCCCTTACGGCTACTACAACAATGGCGGTCCCTTCCGGGGTAGCCTGCGTTCCGTGGCTCCCGTGCGGGACGGGCTGGTCCACTTCCCTCCCGATTTCGTGGTCCCGTCCCGTCCTATGATCGGCGTCATGCAGCTGGAACCCGTATCCCAGCACCCCTCTCCCTGGAATCACGGCGGCAATATGGACTATAACTCCATCCAGGCCGGAAGCACCGTGCACATCCGCGCCCAGAAGGAGGGTGGCTATTTTTACGTGGGCGATGTCCACGCCCGGATGGGGGATGGGGAGCTTACCGCGACCGGCATCGAGATCGACGCCGATCTGACCCTGCGTATCGACCGGTCCCCCGGTTTCCCCACCGGTGGTCCGGTGGTAGAGACCGCTGACGAGATCCTCACCTGCGGGATGGGCGCCAATTGGGAGGAGGCTTTGAAGATTGCATGGACCGAGATGGTGGGTCTGATTGCCTACCGCTATGACACGACAGTAGAGTACGCCAACCTCATTGTGGGCACAATCGGCGACGCCATCCCCGGGTACGCTGCCGGTACTCTGAACCATCGAGGTTTCAAAAAGGAGAGGGTTTACGTGACCTGTCAAATCGCCATTACAAAGGATCTGCGCCGTACGGGAGAACCCTATAAACCGTAAGAGGAGGGAGGCGATGCATGGCGAAGAGGGATGTGTTGAGTGTAGCCGTCATTGGCGGCGGCAATATCGCCCGGTACCACCTGCCCGTGCTGGCAGACCTGCCACAGGTGGAAGTGACCGCTCTGGTGGACACCCATGCAAAGACCCGGCAGGAGACCGCGGACCGCTTCGGGATACCGGAGCGGTTGAGCGTTCATACGGAGCTGGACCGGCCGGACGCCGTCTTTGTGCTGGTGAGCGTGCCGCAGGTTGCCGATGTGGCGGCCGACTTCATCCGCGCCGGCGTTCCCACCTTTCTGGAAAAACCGCCGGGCCTTTATGCATCGCAGACGCGCTGCCTGGCGCAGCTGGCGCGGGAGCACCACACCCTGGCCATGGTTGGCGTCAACCGGCGCTTTTATTCTACGTTGCTCAAAGGCAGGGAAATGCTGCTTGAGGCCGGTCCGGTCCGGAGCATTTCGGTGGAAGCCCATGAGGACCTGGCGCGCGTGCGTGAGAATCCCAAGTTCCCCGAGGAGGTGGCGCGTCGGTGGAGCGCCGCCAACGGCATCCACGCGCTTGATCTGCTGCGGTTCTTTGGCGGCGACGTGGCCCGAGTCGAGTCCGTGAGCCGGGTGGTGGAGGGCCCCATGCCGGACTGCTGCACTGCGACTGTCGAATTTGTGGATGGCGCCATTGGCCGGGCCCTGATGGACTGGTTCGCGCCGGGCGGTCACCGCTTCGAAGTGCGTACCACGGGCGCGACCCTCACGTCGGACCCGTACAACTATGCACCTGTGTTGCACCGCCGCGGAAGGGCGTCCGTTACGATCGAGCTGGAGGAGATTGATCGACGCTACAAGGCGGGGTTCTACCGGCAGGACGAGACTTTTGTAAAATGCGTCGTTGAAGGAACGCCACTGCCGTTTCCCGCCTGCGACCTCGACGACGCCGTGAAGACGATGGCGTTAATCGATGCCATCGCCGGTACCGGGGAGCGTGCGTAGCAACTTCCGTTCTACCAGTGGGTACTGGAACACGTGTAGCGGTATTGTACAAGGAGACAGGTAAGATGGAAATCATCTGTGGACCCTATCTGCAAAATGTGACGAAACACGCGATCACGATTATGTGGCACACGAATGAACCGGGAACGTCGCTTGTGGAATACGGAGCGAGCGAGAGGCTGGGGTGGAACGCGTACGCGGGAAGGCTCAAACCCGTTTATGATACCCGGCAGGGGGACGAGAGGCCGAAGACGGTCCACGCGGTCAGGCTGGAGGGGCTCGAGGAAGAGTGGGTGTATGATTATCGCGTACGGTCCAGCGGCTCCGACGGCTCGGAAGCCATGTCTGTTCCGGCGAGCTTCCGGACGGCCGCCAGAGATGGCTCTCCTTTTCGCTTTGTGACATACGGTGACAGCCACGGGATCAATCAGGTGCACAGGCGAAATGCAGCGCTGGCCCGGGCGTACCGGGCCGATATCTGCGTTGGAGCCGGGGATACTGTGCACGATGTGATCTCGAAGCTCAGGGGGCAGTTTTTCGGCAGTACGCACGAATTGCTTAAATATACTCCCTGGTTCGCGTCGATGGGAAATCATGACTCGCCCAATGAGGGGTATTTCCAGTATTTTTCGTATCCGGAACCGAGGTACTGGTATTCGTTCAACTACGGCTGCGCACACTTTACGATTATGAACAGCAACATGGACTACCGGGCCGGGTCGGAGCAGTGGGCGTGGCTGGAAAGGGACCTGGAGCGGTTTCGGGATGCACGGTGGAAGTTCGTGGTTTTCCACCACCCACCCTTCTGTTCCAATAATTGCGAGATTGTTGAGACACGGGTGCTCTGCCCCCTGTTTGAAGCGTACGGGGTGGACATTGTGTACAATGCGCATGCAACGATTTACGAGCGATTCCACCCGTTGACCGGGGGGCAGTACGATGCCGGGGGAGGGGTGGTTTATTTCGTGTCCGGCGGTGGCGGGTACGACATGGGGCGGACGCCAAGTGAACTGTGGGATCACCTGCATCCATTCTCGGCTTTTGCCAGGCCGGTGAATCACTTTCTGCTTACGACCGTGGCGGCAGATGAGTGCCGCGTTCGGGCGATTGACACCGAGGACCGGGTGTTCGATTCCCTGGTTCTGACCAAACCCTCGTCCAGGCTCGTTTCCCTGCCCCCGGCGAGCGCTCAGCTTCCCTATCCCGACCTGCCGGAGGCAGGTACGGTGGTGGCCGGGTTCGAGGAGGCCCCTGTTCGGTGGGTGCTGCCCCGGCCCCAGTATGCGGTGGATGCGGATGTGACCCATTCCGGGGGGAACAGCATCCGCTGGACGAACGACGGAAGCGAACCCGTTTTCCCCGCTCTGCGGCGGGTTTTGAAGGCGGACGACAGGGCCCTGGATGCTGTGGCGGGCAAGTCTTACCGGGTTTCCGCCCGGGTGAAGACGCAGGATGTGTCCGGCGGGGTGACGGTGTCTCTTTCCTGGAATGGGGATATGGGGTTCATCGGGCGTGCGCAGTCCGATCCGCTGGACGGCACGCGGGATTGGACCCGGGTCGAGGTCGAGGTTCCGCCCATGTATCCATACGTCTATTTCTGCCGGGTGCTGCTTTCCGCCATCCCCGGGTCTACGGGGACGGCCTGGTTTGATGATGTAGAGGTGGAGGAGATTTGACTGCTACGAACCGGTAAGTAGAGCGCCTGTGGGATTGCCTCCGGGTCAGGCGGCCTCAACGCAGTTCCAGCCCGTGGAGGACAGAGAGATCCAGGCGGATTTCACCTACACCGACTTCGACGGTCTGTTCGATGCGCCGCTGCGGTTCAGCTTGAGCGGGTCGTTTTGAGCGGTTCTGTTTCATGCTGGAGGTAGTGGAAATGACAGCCTGCGCAGGCTGCCATTTCCTTATTGCTTTCTCTCGCGGATTTGCTCATATAAGGAGCAAGCCGTTGTTATCCTTTCTAAACAGGAGGTTACCGGATGTCCAAACCGCTTTATCAACTGGACTGGCAGCGGCAGGACCAGCCGGTTCTTTCGGCGATGAACACGAATCAGGACTGGTGTCGGGTGACGTTGTACAGCCCGGCCGTTCTCCGTATGGGCGATACGTACAAAATGTGGTATTTGGGCAACAGCACCGCCACACGTACGGGCGATATGGATCTGGGGTACGCCGAGTCCCGGGACGGGCTGACCTGGAGGCCACATCCGGACAATCCGATCCTCACTGAGAGCGACCTGCCGTTCGGCGGCGCCTGGCAGACGCCCCACGTGCTTTTCGATGTGGATGAAAACCTCTACAAGATGTGGTTTATTATGCTTGCCGGGCGCCGGAGTGCAAAGGGCAGTCTGGTGGATATCGATCAGAAACTGGGCTACGCGACCAGTGTGGATGGTCTGAGCTGGGACGTTCACCCCGAGCCGATCTTCCGAGATGGACGGCGGCCGTTTGTCATGAAGGACGGACCGAACGCCTACCGGATGTGGATGTGTTCATCTCCGCATCCGGGTGGAGATTTCGGGGATCTGGTGAGTCACATCTATCGGTTTGTGTCGAGCGATGGCTTGAATTGGACGCGAGACCCTGAGCCGATGCTGTCGGCCACAAAGACGCATCGCAGCGTGATCTATCCGT
>JAAXHW010000062.1 GCA_012270675.1 Candidatus Latescibacterota bacterium
TTGCAGCCGCGCGAAGACCGCTGGGAGTTTTAAGACAGCTTCTAAGGGGTGACCGCTTCACCGGGGCGCTCCGCTTTGGGTTTCCAAGGGGGGAATCAGGATGGCTGCGTCCCCCGGTTGGAGGGCTGACCCAAGGGCCTTGATGTCGCGCCTCCTGAGTTCCAGGTGGTCCAGGTTGGGCGATGTGGGGGAGTCGACCGGCTGGATCAACAGGGGGGGGGAGAAATAGAGCCTGGAGGCTTCACGGGGCCCTTCGATCAGACGGCCGATAAAATCCAGCGGCAATCGCCGTCCCCGGAGCCGGAGGCCGTGGTTGCCCGGTTCGGGCGTTACGGGATCGATGCGGTTGGCCATGTGGCACAACAGGGTTTTTCGACGTGTATGGGGGGCAAGCCCCCAGGTCCGGACTGGACAGGTTCTCAAGAGGCGCCCGCCCGCTTTGAGGACGACCTCTCCGGCTGGCAGGTCGATGACCAGATAATAGGCCTCCGGATCGGCCCGAACGAGGCGGTATTCGATTTCCAGTGCGGTTTTTTTGCGCCAGAGGGCCCGTTTTTGAGCGGACGGTTCAGGTTTCGCGTCGGCCTGTTCCGCAGCCCCCGGGCTGCTGGCCAGAAGGACCAGGATGGGAAAGAGAATATGGGGCTGTCGCAAGGTCAATAGATGTAGACCCGGCTGCCGGTTTTGGTGAGGGCATAAGCGGCTTCGAGATCGGCGTCGTTCAGGCGGATACAGCCGTGAGTGATGTGACGGCCGATCAGGTTGGGATACAGGTTGCCGTGAATCGCATAACCATCCCCCAGTTCCAGCGCATATTTTCCCAGGGTAATCGGGTCTAAACGACGGAAGTCCCACGGCAGGACGGGGGCGGGTTGGCCCTGTTCCACAAAGGCCCATTTGGGCTTTTTCCAGATGGGGCCTTCGACCTTCCGCTGGACCTGGAAGACTTTTCTGGGCGTGTTAAAGTACCAGGCTTCCCGCTTTTTGTCCAGGAGCACCTTTCCGCTGCCGGTAGAACAGACGGCCTCTTTGAGGATGCGGTCTCCCCTGCGAATCTGGAGGCGGTTGTGGACGGTATCGATGACAATGTAGGGTTCATTGTCCACAACCAGGGCCTTTTGAAGGTCCTGGATCTCGGCCTGGATGCGGGCCAGGGACCGTTCATCGGGTACCTGGACGGATGGCGCCGGGTTCGCAGACGCGGGGGTGCAGAGGACCTTGTAGCGGACTGCTGCTGCTGCCGGAATCAGAAGGAGAAAGAGGAGATAGCTACGCATGGGGGAGGGCCTAAAACCGGAAAACCGAGAAGCGTAACCCCTTCTCGGTTTTCCAGAGCGTTGTACGGTTGGGAATCAATCGAACCGCGGTTTAAAGTTCATACCAGGGGCGATTCTCTATCCGCCATTCCTCGACTTTCTGCATTGCCGTCTGCACGGCGCCCTGCACCTGAGACATGTTGTCCTCGGCGGACCGGGCCTGGTCCAGGGCATCTTTGAAGTTGCCGGTATTGAGGCTGTTCTTCGCATCGCTCAGGGAGGCTTCGGACTGCGCCAGGTCTGACTGGAGCTGGTCGAGGTCATCATCCGCGCCTTTGCCCCGGGGCACATTGTTGAGGGCGGCTCTGAAGTCGGTAAGTTCCGTGGAGAGACGGGTGATCAGGTCCTGGGCCTCGTTACGGGTCTGTTCCTTGTTGACTCCGGCCTCCTGTGTGGCGCGGTCGGCCAGCTCTTTTGCACGGATTGCAGACATCCTGGAGGACTCATAGTCCCTCTGGTCGGACTCGGGGTCGCCCTTGACGTTGGCCTCGTTCAGCGTATCCTGAGCAGACTGGTAAGTTTCAGGGGCATAGATGTCAGCCTCTGCCATTTTTGCAGCGGCCAGCGCATCCGCCGCTGCTTTGAGTTCTTCTTCGGGCGGCTGGGCACAGCTGAAAAAGGCGAAGGCCAAACTTAAAACCAGGCCGATTCTTAGGACAGATCGCATCCTCCCCTCCTTTGTTAAGGATAGAGCCAATGATCTTCGGGTATATTACGCATACAGGTACAAATGGTAAGATAAAACTTAACTTTATTATTGTCAATACAAAAGTACACGTGCTCCAATTGGTCCTTTGAAGCGCAACCCGAAATTTGCCGTTGGATGTGTTTGAAAAAGAGAAGTTTGTGGTTGCAGTATGTCGCTGGAGAAAATATATTAAGTCCACCCATTCGATGTAATATTTCACCTGGGTGTTTCATCTTTCAGATGGACCGGTGTTTCGGGCCCATCTGTCCGGGAGGGAAAATGGAAATTGGCAACCAGTTGCTCGCGGGCGTGCTGAGTGCGCTGGGCGCTTTGATTATCCGGAAGTTTCGGATCCCGAAGCGCATCCCGAAGCGCATTGTTCCATTGGCTCCGATGGTCCTGGCGATGGTTATCTGGGGTTGGGTTTTTGTCAGGGACCCCGGGCAGTTTGCATCGATCTGGGAGATGCTGGAGACGGGCATCATCAGCGGCCTGCTGGGAAGCGGGATGCTCCATATTCTGCTTGGCGTAACGTCAGAATAAGTGTGTCAAGGTCCGGTTCCACCACTGAGGTTGCAGACGATAGCTCAGGCGATTCTTGAAGTCCCGATAGCCAGGCGGGAGGGCGAATCGGCAGCGTTCACCGGGGAGCCAGAAAACGGTCTCCGTTGAAGTGAATCAGATGGTCTGGTATTTCGGATAACCAGACTTCTGTTTCCCAGGCGATCTCGGCGATGAAATTCTTGAAGATCGTGAAATCGGGAAATGCACTCACGTATACTCGTCTGGCAGAACAGACTTTAAACATCTCCTCCAGTTCGAGGTGGCGTTTGGGAGATACCGGGCCGTGAGAAGTGACGGCTTCAACCAAAAAAAGCCGGTTCTGTTTTTCTTCATAGAAAACGATATCGGGTAGCTTGTCGTGACTTGATATGGGTATACCAAGCTCCTCGAAGCTATCTTCGTTGAGGATTAAGGACTTATTTTCTGAATCGCCAAGGTATAGAAGTTGGGCTCCGGGAGCGAATCTTGGTCCGAACTCCTCAACAACGGCAGCTTGTAATTCGTTGTGCGGACCAGGCGAGAGGTGGAATTCCTTTCCACTTGCCAATCGCAGAGGTACCCTGTGTTGTTCTCGGCGTTTCTGATAGATTTCAAAAAGTGCGCCTTCAGCTTCATTAAAAGAGACAATCGCTTGCTTCCACATTTTGGAACGATATGCTCTTATGGTGCGAATCGCTGCATCCGATAAGGCATAATGGGTCCGCGGGCTGTTCGTGGGCAGGGTAAGGTCGTCGGGGTTCCGAACGACAAGGCCTGCCTGCTCAAATTGGTGGATGACCTGACGGCGGATCGTTTCGCGGGTGTTTTCTGCATATTCTCGACCGTATCTATCCCTGATTTCTTCCAGAATATCGTGTATACGCAAACTCTGGCATTTCGCTTCAACCCAGGGTGTATCTTCTGAAAGCTGGGCCAGAGCAAGCAGTGTCAGAGCGGATATTTCGTTCTGTTGGGCATGAGGTAGCCCAAGAGATTTCAGGATCTCCTGAGCTTCCTGTATTTTTCTGTTCGCCATACGGGTTTCCTTTATTGTTGGGAAATCCCTTGGGATATATCCAGATTCTCTTAAGGTCGAAAAAACGATAACGTCTATATCCACTTCTTCTTCGGACAGATCAGCTTTGTGATACTGTTCGCCAATCTGCCTGATGACGCTTGGCGGTGGAAGCGGTAATGCGCGTAATTCCGTTGCGTTTACCTGGGTGTGTCCACTGGTAATGCGAAAATACCGATCTAATAGTGCACTGTTGAAGAGCGCTGCCAGCCCAAGTGTCTCTTCGACTTCGAGTTCGCCATCCTTTTTATATATATAGTTGAGATGATTCTCCAGCCCTATCCAGCGGTGGGAAAATTGGTCTGCGAGAAAAGGCGCTGCAATAAGACGACGTGGTTCTTCCTTTGCACTGAACCTGCGAAGGAGGACATAATTAGAAACCCGAACGGATAAATCCCGGGCGTTCCGATCGAGGGATACGCCCTGCGGCTTATTCCCTTTGATCGCAGGCCATTCGACGCTTCGGTGCCTGATGTTATGCATCCATAGAAGCGGAACAGCGCGGTTTTGTTTAACTGCGTCTTCATCTGTGAGAAATGGTCGAGCACGAAAGGCTACCACCGGGCCTGTAGACACTTCCAATCCGTGTTGTTGTAGCGTCCCTGTCCAGCTATCCACAATTTCTATAACCTGTTCGTCGAACTCGCTGGTCGGCAGCCTGAAGGTGAGCGTGTTTTTGTATTTGCCAAGGAAATGCCTCATGGATACCCGACGGGTAATCGATTGGTCTAAATCGAGGGCATTTTGCGATGTGGATATCTCGAGAAATGCAGGCTGGCGTGCCTTTCCTTCTTGCAATCTGCCGTATGTAATGATCACATTCTCCTGAAGGACAGAATCTTTACTGAACGTTTCGTGGCGCGATTCAAACAAGTGAAGGGACAAAGGAAGCGCCTGGCTGATAAAGTCCTGCCTGAATGCGGAAAAGTAAGCGCCGGAACAGAAGCTGCGTGGCACAATAAAGCACGCACACCCCAGTGGGGTAAGCATTCTTACTGCAAGTGCCATGAATAAGGTGTAGATATTGGTATGTCCCTTAATCTGGCCTGCAACTGTTTTTACACGAAGGTCGTCGCTGTTGAGTTTAAAGTAGGGAGGATTTGCAATAATCTTGTCATATAGAGATGGTGTGTTCAGCTTACCGGGTCTGTCAGCCTGGAATAGGGACAACTGATAAGAAGGGATGCAGTCGAGTATAAAGTCCCGGTTATATACTTCTGTGTGAACGGTTATGCCCTTTTCCTGAGCACGTTTTGCTGCCCGATCCAGTGACTTACGGGCCACTTCGCATAAGTCTTTGTCGATTTCATATCCGTCAATCCACAGCTCTTTTGGGCTTCCATCAATTATAGCGCACTCGATAAGGGCACACGCCAGAACGCCTGAACCAATAGCTGGATCAAGCAACCTTTCACCCTCTCGCAGTGGTCCAAGTTGGTTGGCCATAAAACGGCCAACCAGGTCGGGCGTAAGGAATTGACCGTTTTGCTTACGGTGTGCTTCAGGCTTTTCTGACAGCGTATCTTCACCAAGCGTAAGACTATAATTTACGAGGTCTGGCAAACCATAGGGTACGGCCTTCTCTGCCACGGACATGGCAGATACATGGTGCAGGACGGATGAGGCATACTCAGGATCTTTTTTAATAAATTCCTTCATCTTTTCTGTAACTCTGCCCGATAGCAGTAACAACTCGTCAAGGTCGCAGCCCAGAACCTTTGTGAGACGCAGGATTAACGATTCAGATGGCAGAATTTTTCCAGCCTCGATTCGTGAAAAGTGGGCCGGATCAACTCCCACAGCAGATGAGAGTGACCGTAAGCTGATTTTTTTACGCTTTCTGAGGAAACGTATATATTCGCCAATTTCCATAACTATCCTATTGATTATTTTTCACTTATGAAATAAGCTCCCCAATGCGTCGTATCCGTTGCAGGTAGTGCTAATATATGCACTGTTGATCGATTTGTCAACAGTATATCCAGATCAATGGACGAATAGATATTCCATTTCAGGTCTTCAAAAACGCTTCAGGCTTTCGATCAGTGCTTTGACTTCAAAAACAGTGGCGTTTTTGGATGTGCGCTTTTCTTTCAGAACGTAGGTTTTCAGCGCTTTTCTGGCCAGACCGTTCTGGCCGTCGTTGAGGTAGGCCAATCCCAGGTAGTAGTAGGCATCCGTCTGCGTGGAGTCGATCGCTATGGCTTTCCGCAGGTGCCGAATGCCGTTTTTATAGTTTTCCCGGTTGAAGTAAGCCAGGCCGAGTCTGAGGCGGAGAACACCGTCTTCGGGATGGCCTGCGACGGCTTTTTCGTAGGCTTCCACTGCTGCACCAAAATCTTTCCGGTTAAACGCCAGGTTGCCCAGGCTTGTGTGGGCATCGACATAGTCGGGAACAAATTCGAGGGCCTTTCGGTATGCGGCTTCGGCCCGGTCCACCTGGCCCTTCAGGGCGTAGGCCATCCCGAGATTTCGATAGATGTAGTGGTGGTCGGAACGGTTGTTTTTGAGTTTAAGCGCCTTCTGGTAGGTCTCGATGGCGTCGTCTACTTTGCCGGTGTAAAAATAGGTGAGCCCGAGGTTGAGATATGCATCGCTGTACTTCTTGTTGAACCGAATGGCCCGGCGATACTCCGCCAGGGCCTGATTGATATAGCCTTTGTGGTAGTAGGCAAGCCCGAGGAGATTGTAGGCAAACGCCGAAGAAGACCTGATCTTCAGGGCGGCTTTATACTGGGATATGGCGTAATCGTAGTCTCCCTTGTGATAGTAAGCACGGCCCAGGTCGATGCGCGCCAGGAAGAAGTTGGCGTCTGCGGCCACGGCGCGTTTCAGGTAGGGGAGTGCTTCCTCTGTGTCGGCATGTACGCGGGCGTAGAGGTAGAGATTGCGCGCATCTCGGGGGTTGGACTCCAGGCGTGTGCGGTACTCTTTCAGGAGTTGGGACCGGCGGTCCATTTTGAGTAAGAGGTTCTGATAGTCTATATGGGCCTTAACGTCGTTGGGACGCCGGGTGATGAGCCGTCGATAGTGCGCGAGTTCGGCCTCGTGTTGCGCACCGGCTGGTCTCCCGGCCGACACAAGGGCCGCTGCGACGGTGAACAGCAAGGTCTTGAGAAGGGTTTGTTTTTTACCACACCGCACGGATTGTTTCTCCGTCCCTACCTGCATAACGTATTTGGGATACTTTTGGTTATGAAGACAAAAGGGCCGATAGCGTTGCTTCCCATCGCCCCTTTTACCGTTTGTTTTTACCGCAGAAGATCGCAGGGGGTTACCGGTCTTTCTTCAGGAGGGTGTTGAGGGGAAGCCTGGGATTGTAGAGGTATTGTGCCTCTTCGGGCATCAGCATTTTATCAAAAATGGCAATTTCGTCTATCTTGCCAGTGTACTTGTAGTGGTTTAACCGGACAACCTGATCCGCCATATTCCAGGTTATGTCCTGGCGGAGGCCTGACTTGCGGCCCTTTTCAACGCCGTCGACGAAGAGGGCCCATTCCGCATCGGCCGCGCCGCTGTTGAAATTTTTCCACGTAATGACGATGTGGTGCCACTCGTCTGATTTCCAGTTAAGATTTTCCACGCGGATGACCCGCTGGTTGACCATCTCATCGGAAACTTCCCGGGTCTTGTTTGGGTAGCACCCGAACCGGAGCGCGCGCGGGGGTTTGGTAAAGTCGACAAAGAGAACAGCATCGTCCCAGGGGTAGGCGTTATCTTGTTTTTTTCCGATGTGGAAGGGTTCGGGATAGTTGGCCTCCAGGTCGCGGGAAGGGTCGACGCTCAACCAGAAGGAGACGGCGCCGGACCAGGCTTTGCTGTTGTTATAGGGAAAGTTTTCCCTGGCTCCGTAACTGAGGGTGCTGGCATCTCCTGCAAAGGACAGGTAGCCGTCGACTTTGCCGCCGCTGTCCTCGCGCCGAGGCGGGTTGGCCGTTTCAAACACGGCCAGGTCGGGGCCTGCGCAGGAGAGCGCATCAAACCCTTTTTCAAAATTGGAAAAGAAAAGGACATGGTTCAGCAGGCTTGCTTCAATCTTTCTCTCCTGTCCACCGCAGCCCAGCATCAGGGTGAGAAGGACCAGGGCGGTGGCACCGGTGAGCGTGGGGGAGAAACGCCATTTCATGATTGATACTCCTTATCAGAGGTTTTCAAAGTCTCCAGCATTGGGCAGATCGTACAGACCTACCAATATATACAAAGCAGACGCCTGCGCAAGGGTTTTATCGTGGTGCAGACCCCGGCGTTGCGGGTTTCAGGGGCCGCGTTGGGCAGGGACAAAAGGCAAAAGACAAAAAGCGGATGGCGATCTGTTTTGTAAAGAGATTCTGTAAAGATCAACAAAATCACAGCATTAGGTAAGGGATCGGAAAGGGAGGAAATCCCTTGACAACCCCGATTTATTTATTTTATTAAGACATTTAAGACGTTTAAGACATGGTGGGATTTTGACCGTCGGATTCCTTTGGAACCGCCACAGGATGACTGTCGGAGGCTGAGAAGCGCCGATCCGGAAGCCCCCCATCTTTACTACTTAGGAGCCTGCGATGCTGCGTAGAATCGGCAGTGTGGTTCTCTGGTTAATTGTCCTTTTTATGCTCGCTTCGGTCACCATCTGGAATCCCGGAGAGGTTACAGACAAGTTTGTTGAGTGGTTTAATATTAAGCCCAGTGTGCCCGAAGAGAGGCCGGTGATTATCTCGGAGCGTGACCGGGAGATTCGGGAGGTTGCAGAGTCGATCTCTGCATCGGACCTTCGCGAGACGGTGGCAGCGCTTTCGGGTATGGGATCCCGGGTGCCGGGCTATCCGGGCCACAAAGAGGCCTTTGAATACGTCAAGGCACAGTTTGAACAGATCGGCCTGGAGGACATTCAGGTAGAGGAATTCCAGGTCACGGTCCCCGTGGATAAGGGCGCCTCTTTGACCATTACCGAAACCGGGGAAGAGATCGGGATTTATTGCCTGTGGCCCAACCATGTTCGGCCACCGTCCCTGCCCGGGGGGGGGATTAAGGGGAAGCTCATTTACGGAGGGAAGGGGTCGTTCAAAGAGTTGAATTGGAAGCCGATTGACAAAAGCATTGTCCTGATGGAGTTTGACTGCGATCAGAACTATCTCAACCCCCGGATGCTGGGTGCGCAGGCGATTCTCTTTTACGACAATGGACGGGTCAGCCGGGGGCAGGCGATGGATAAATTCCTGCAGGTGCCGGTGGATGTGCCCAGGTTCTGGGTGGAAAAAGCGGAGGCTGGGCGTTTGATGGCGTTGGCCAGGTCGGACAAACAGGAGGTGATGCTGAAGGCCAGGATGGACTGGGAGGAGGTACCGGCCTGGAATATCTACGGCACCCTGCCCGGTGTGGATGCGTATATTACCAAGCGTCAGGAGCGGAAGTGGAAGGACGAGATCGTTCTGCTTTCCGGTTTCTACGACGCCATCTCGGTGGTTCCCGCGCTGGCGCCGGGGGCGGAAAACGCCACGGGGATGGCGGCGCTGCTGGAAACGGCCAGGGCGTTGAAACGCAATCCGCCCAGTTATACGGTGATGGTTATGGCCAATGGCGCGCATTTTCAGGGCCTGGCGGGCGTCAACGACTTTCTGTACCGGCACTCCCGCGAGAGCGAGCATTTCCGGGAACTTATCCCGGAGGACCAGAAGATCGATTTTCGGCTCTTTATCGGGTTCGACCTGTCCAGTGAATTCGACCGGGTCGCCAGTTTTTCACATGCGACTTTCTACAATCCGACATGGAGGACCAACAACTACGAGAACAACCTCCTGGCACCCTATGCGGACAAGTTTGACAGTTACCTGCCCAAGATCTTTCCCAACGAGGAACGCCACATAGACGCGATTGCGCCGCCCAAGCGGACCTGGAAAAATTTTATGCCCATCCGCCTGGGGTTTGACAGCGAGGCGGTCAAATTTGTCGGGAAGGAGGGCATCACGCTGGCCACGCCTTCCACCGTCCGGCAGCGGGTGGATACGCCTGTGGACCGGCTGGAATATGTCAATTTTCCGAATCTGACCCGACAGGTTCAAACGTCGGTCGGCCTGCTCTTAAAGGCCGTAGAAGACCCCGAATTTTTCCGCGTATCCAAGCTCAAGTTGCAGGACCTGGGGCACTCCCTGGAAGGGCGCATCCTCTGGTGGGAGCGGGATGTGGACTTTGCCATTCCCCGGGTGCCCGTGCCGGGCGCCGTGGCGACCTACCAGCAGCCGGGGCCGGTGCCCAGCTGCGCCGGGGTGCGCACGCTGATTGTGGACAAGACCACAGTGGGACCTCGTTATAAGGGCGACCCGTCTCAGGGCCCGATGTACGGTTCCAAAGAGGAAGTGGCCAAGACCGGCCATTTCAAGTTTGATATTATGCGGAACCGTTTTTCCAACCAGGTCCTGGCGTACCAGTTAGACGACGAGGGGCGGATTATTTCCGCGCCCGACCTGGGCAACGAAGGGGATAAGAAATTTCCCACCACCCAGAGCTACGGCTGGTGGGAGAACAAGATGATGGAGGTGCTGTTCAAATGCCGGCCGATCAGTGTATTTGAAATTATCGATTCGAGTTATCTCTCGGCGCTCGACTATATGACGATATTGAACGAGGGCGATACCCAGCCCCTGGAGTTCGGCCATTACTACATCAAGGATCAAAGCATCAAAGAGGGGGACGTGACCCGGGCAGCAGTGGCTTTTGCCGCGCTGGATCCGATGACGGGCGAATCGGAGCCGCAGAAGATCCTGATGAGCACCGGCCTGTTCGGGGTGAAATATATGTTGATCAACGCTTCTGAAGAATACCTGGATCGTCCTGTGAACAAGCGGGATGTGGATGCAAAGCTCCTGGAGGAGTCGCGCGGGATTGGATATCCGTCGGGGGTGATTTTCTATCCTTCGTATAAGGCCGCCAAAGACATGTGGGTCATCGACGATATCCGCATGAAGCAGCTGGCCCAGTACGGGATCGAAAATGCCCGGCTGTCGATGCTGCACAATGCGGCCCGGGAGGCGCTGCTGGAAGCGAAGCAGCACCTGGCCAACCACGATTACGAAGGGTTTATGGCGGCTTCCCGGCAGGCGTGGGGGCTGGAGGCAAGGGGGTATCCGGAGGTGATGGCCACGGCCAACGACACGGTTCGGGGCATTATCTTTTACTTTATGCTGTTGCTGCCCTTTTCTTTTTTCTGTGAACGCCTGATTTTCGGCTTCCCCGACATCACGCGACGGCTGATCGGATTTGCAGGGATCTTTGTGCTTTTCTTCATCATCCTCCGGTATGTGCATCCGGCGTTTAAGCTGAGCAGTTCGCCTTATATCATCTTCCTGGCGTTTGTGATTCTGGCGTTAGGCGCGATTGCCATGTTTATTGTGGTCTCCAAATTCGGCGAGGAGGTCCGGAAGATGAAGCAGGCGTCGGCAGGCACGTACGAAGCGGATGTGGGACGGCTTTCCGCCACGTCGGCGGCGATTGTCCTGGGGATTTCCAATTTGCGCAAGCGCCCGTTGCGCACCGGTCTGACGGCGGTGACCCTGACCCTGCTTACGTTTACCGCACTTTCGTTTACGTCGGTGCAGACGTCGATCAAGTTCTACCGGCTGCCGCGGGACAACAAACCGACCTATCAGGGGGGGCTGGTGCGGGACCGGGCCTGGCGGGGCCTGCAGGAGTCTGTACTGGAGTACCTGACGAGCGCGTTTGAGGGCCGGGCTTCAATTGTGCCCCGCGCCTGGTATCTCTCCCAGGTTCGGGGCGAGCGGGCCTATGTGAACTTTACGCGTATCACCGAGCAGAAGGCCAACCTGGGATCTCGGGATACCTACATCGATTTCGATGTGGGCCTGACCTCGGGGAAGGACAGCTTTGTCAACGGCCTGCTGGGCCTGACGCCCGATGAGCCGGTCATTACCGGGGTGGACCGCTTTTTGATGAGGGGGCGCTGGTTCCAGCCGGGAGAGGAACACGTCTGTATTCTGCCCAACGACCTGGCAGAGCTGGTGGGGATCTTCCCCGAAGATGTCGGAGAGGCGAAGATCGAGATGCTGGGGCGCACCTTTACGGTCATCGGTATTCTGGACTCGGAGTCCTTTAACAAGTACAAGGATATGGACGATGAGAAGCTGACGCCGGTGGATACGGTGTCGGAGAAGGACGACCTGTCCGATGCGCAGGACCAGGACCCCCGGGTTGTGGCGGCCGCGCCGATTGAGTCCTTTACCCACCTGGAATCGACGAATGTGATGCTTGTGCCCTACCAGTTCGTGCGCGACATCGGGGGAGCGCTGAGTTCGATTGCGATTGCCAACTTCACCGATGACCAGGGCGTGCCCAAGGAGAACTTCGTCCCCGATATCGAGGATTTTATGACCCGGGTTTCGCTGACCATGTTTGTGGGATACGGCGAGAATGTGACGGTCTACAGTTCGATCGGGGCCACGGGGCTGTCGGGGCTGGGCGCCCTTTTTATCCCGATCCTGATCGCGGCCCTGATCGTGCTGAATACGATGATGGGGGCGGTGTATGAGCGTTTCCAGGAGATCGGGATTTACTCCGCCGTGGGCCTGGCGCCCAACCACATTGCCGCGCTGTTCCTGGCGGAGGCGGCGGTATTTGCCACGGTGGGAGCGGTCTTTGGATACCTCATCGGGCAGGTACTGGTGCTGGGGCTGTACGAACAGGGGCTGCTGGGCGGCCTGGAGTTGAACTATTCCTCGCTTTCGGCCATTTCCGCGACGCTCATCGTGATGGCTACGGTGTTCCTCTCAACGCTTTATCCGGCGAAAAAGGCGGCGGACATGGCCGTGCCCGATGTGACGCGGAAGTGGGAGTTCCCCGAACCGGATGGCGACCGGTGGGTCTTCGATTTTCCGTTTACCGTAGGCGGCGCCGAGGTGCTGGGGATGTACACCTACCTCACACGGGTGTTCGAGTCTTACGGGGAGGGGTCGGTGGGGGACTTTGTGGCCGACAACGTGCGGTTCACCTCTCAAGACCTGCACGGCGAACCGCAATATGAGATTTATCTGACGGCCTGGCTGGCGCCCTACGACCTGGGCATCAGTCAGAACGTAGAGTTGAAGGCCATTCCGACCGGGGAGCACAACATCTACAAGATCGAGGTGGTGATCAACCGGCTGAGCGGCGATGTGGCTTCCTGGAAACGGATCAACCGCGGATTTTTGAACGTGCTCCGAAAACGGTTTCTGGTCTGGCGCACCATTCCGCCCGAACTCAAGCACCAGTATGCCGGGGAAGGACAGCAGATCCTCCGGGGAGAAGTGCAGGAGACGACGGCGTAGAAGAGATTTCGGATTATTGAAGGAGGGGGAGAATTGGCGACCGAACCAAAAGATGGCGAACAGGAAGATATCGCACAATACGAATCCATCATGCCGGAGGACGCGCCCTACGAAGATGGGTTCAATATGAAGACCATCTGGGCGATGATGTTCGTGGGGATCGTGATGCTGCCCGGGGCGATCTACCTGGGGCTGGTCACCGGGCAGAGCATGGCGGGTGCTTCGGAGTGGGTGACCATTATCCTCTTTCTGGAGATCGCCAAGCGGTCTTTTGTGCGGCTTAAGACCCAGGAGCTCATTGTCATCTACTGGGTGGCCGGGGGGCTGTTGGGCATTGGGGTGCGGCTGGGCAGCGGGGCGCATATGTACGGAGGTCCGTTCGGCGGGCTGATCTGGGACCAGTTCCTGATCCAGTCGCCGGCCGCTAAAGGGGTGGCCAGGTATATTCCGGACTGGGTGGTGCCGCCTCTGGATGTGCCAGTCTACGCCGAACGGACGTTTGTCCACAGCGCGTGGATCAAGCCTGTGCTGGTGCTGTTTGCGGTCATTGTGCTTCTGAGGACGGCGCAGCTTGCATTTGGCTACGTGATGTACCGGGTGACGAACGACATCGAAAAGCTGCCTTTTCCGCTGGAGCCGGTGCAGGCGAGGGGCGCCACGGCCCTGGCCGAGACCTCGGCCAAGCAGGAGGGATGGCGCTGGCGGGTGTTCAGCACGGGGACCTGTATCGGGTTGATCTGGGGGTTGCTGTATGTGGTCGTGCCCACGATGTCGAGCATTTTCCTGACGGATACGGTGCAGATCCTGCCCATCCCGTTCATCGATTTCACCGCGGAGATCAAGACGCTCCTGCCCACGGCGGTCTTCGGGCTGGGGACCGATCTGGGGCACCTGCTGGTGGGGTTCGTGCTGCCCTTCTATGTGGTTGTGGGGCAGTTTGCAGGGGCTATTCTGAGCAATCTGGTGGTCAATCCCACGCTCTACCGCTACGGTATTCTGCAGCGCTGGTCTGAAGGGATGACCGCGATTCCGACCCGGATCTCCAATACGTTCGATTTCTGGCTGAGCTTTGGGATCGGAATGGCGTTCGTGGTTGCATTCACCGGGTTTTACATGGTGATCAAGACCCTGCGAGAGCAGCGGCGGGACCGGAAGGTCGGCAAACAGGTGGTTGGCGCGAGGCTGGAGGATTTGCCCGAAGGGCGGGGGGATGTGAAGATGGTCTACCCGCTGGCACTCTGGGCGATAGCGACGGTGGGGTTCATCGCCCTGTGCCGGGTGCTGGTGCCGGATTTCCACTGGGTATGGGTGGTTTTCTTCGGCTTTATCTACTCGCCCATCTCCTCCTACATCGGCGCGCGGATGATCGGGCTGACGGGAAGTCCCTACGGCGCCAGCATTCCCTTTCTGAAGGAGTCGGCCATCTTTTTGTCGGGCTATCAGGGCGCGGCCATCTGGTTTGCCCCCCTTCCCCTGCACGACTACGGCCTGATGGTACGCCCGTTCAAGCAGATGGAACTGACCAAGACGAAGTTTGGCAGCTACATCAAGATGGTGGCCATTACCACGGTTGTGATCTTTATCTGCAGCTTTGTCTTCTGGGAGTTTATATGGAGGCTGGGCCCGATTCCCTCAAGCACCTATCCCTTTGTACAGATGATGTGGCCCTTTGAGGCGACCATGCAGATGATGTGGATCAAATCCACGTTGCCTCCCGGAGAAGTCCAGGGGGCCGTTGGGTTGAAGCTGTTGGAGGAGTTTGTCAGACCGTGGTACATTCTGGCCGGTTTCGTGGTGGGAGGGGCGATGTACATGGTTTTGAGCGCGCTGAAGGCCCCCACGCTGGTCTTCTTCGGGTTCGTGGGCGGGCTGAGCCAGTGGCCGCACTTCGTGCTGCTGATGTTTGCCGGCGCTATGCTGGGGCGGTTTTACTTTGCCAAGCGTTTCGGGACGGCCAAGTGGAACGCGTACGCGCCGATCCTGCTGGCTGGATATTCCTGCGGAATGGGGCTGATCGCGATGACCTCGATTGCCGTGGCCCTGATATCCAAGGCCGTTTCGCAGGTGGTTTTCTGAGACTTTTGGGGGGCGGGGTCGGGAAGGGTAGGACACATAAGGGAACTTTTGCCCGGGTGGGGAGCGTCTAAGTGGTACGACCAGCTTGCCCGGGCAGCTTCTTTTTTCCCGGGGAGATTTCGGAGGGGGATACATACTCATAAGGAGGCGCACCATGAGGGGGGCAGCAAGAACAGGATGTTTTATGGTGGCAATCGGTTTGATCGCATCGCTGGCGTTGGAGGCACAGCCTCAGCGCGGTGGGCGTGGTGAGCGTGGTGGGCGGGGCGGTGGGCGGGGCGGGACGATGGCTTTGCGTTTTATCCCGGTGGAACAGACGCTGGGGTTCCTGGCCTTTGACAGGAAGATCGGGCTGACCGACGATCAGCTCCTCAAGGTCCGAAAAGAACTGAAAGCGGTTCACAAGAAACGGGCCGAGCTTATGGAGGAGATGCAGGGAGGGCAAAGGGACCGTCAGGCAATGATGGAGAAGATCCGGGGGCTTCACGGAGAGATGGTGGAGAAGCTCACGGGCATTTTAAATGCCGAGCAGAACAAGGTGCTGGAAGCACACATGGAAAGGAGACAGAATCGGTGGAGACGGGGTGGTGGGCGTCAGGGTGGCGGAGGGGGTGAGAGGCTGTAGGGCCTTTCCCCTGTGGGGATTTTCCTGTTGACAGATGAATTCAGCCGGATTACCTTGATTTCAGAGGTTCAAGCGGTTACAAAAGGGGGTGTGCAGGAAGAGGCGGGATGGATTTTCATCACGTTCTGAGCCAGATCGAGCGTCCGTTTACGTTTGCAGTGGTGGGGGATACCCACTTTACGCTGCCGGAGTTCTCTCCAGATCCAGGCGTGAGAAGGACCGCTCTCAGGCCACTGGACGTGGACCAATACGTCGAGAATGTGGACTATGTCCTCTCTCCGATGATGGATGCTCTGAAGGCGGAGGCTCCGGCGTTTGTTGTGATGACGGGAGACCTGGTGGAGGGGCATGGAGACCCGGGGCGGGCGGAAATACAGGCGGGACTGGACTTCTTCGATTCTTACGGTCTCCCGCTGTTGATTGCCCGGGGAAACCGCGACCGGGCAGAGGCGTTCGGTGAGGTCGTTCAGCCCTATCTTTCCGGGGTGCTGGGAAGGGAGCTGGAGGCGGGGTACTATTTCACGGATGTGGCCGGATGTCGGCTTGTGGTCCTGGATAGCACCACCTGGAAGCGTGGGGGAGAACAGCATCGCTGGCTGGAGGATGTGCTGAAACAGAGCCAGCATAACGACATTGATCGGACGTTCCTGTTTGGCCACCACCCCATCTGGCCGGTAGCCCGGGCGTTTTTTACCAATCTCGACTTTTGTCGGGATATGCCCGAACTCCTGGAACGGTATCCGGTGGATGCTTTTTTCTGCGGCCATACACACAATCAGAGTATTATTATGCATCGGACCGGAAGGCAACCGGTCCTTCAGTTTATGGGGGCGCCGATCGGGCTGCCCGGAGAAATCCCAACGCCCCTGGACCAGGTGCAGGCGTTGCTGCCCTCCCCGGACGATCTGTTGACCTGCTGGCCGGGCTACCTTGAGAATACGGCGCCGGGGTGGTTTACGGTACGGGTGGGCAGGCAGTCGGTGAGGGTTGCGTGGCACCATCTGAATCGGGGAGCCGAAACCACGGTCCGGTGGCGTCGGCGGGGAGATCTTACCGCTTTTCGCGAGATGACGTACCCACCGGATGCACGGCTGATTTACAGTGACCTGAACCATATCCGAAGGGCCTGCTTGAGGTTCTGCGCCTGGGATGCCCTGCAACCTGGAAAACGCGTTGTTCTAAATGGAAAAGAGATCGGCGTTTTGCCCCCGGGAAACGCGTTCGCCCCCGGGAGAATGGAACTGCCGGCGTGGGCGCTGGGCGGGCTCCGAATGGAGAACCGGATCGAGATTCTGGCTTCCGAAGATGAGGCGAGCACGGTGGGCAATCTGGTGCTGGAGGCCGTGCTGCCGGGTGGACGCTTTGTGCGCACACGTCCCACAGGGGAGATTTTTACCTGGTCCGATCGGTGGGATGCCTGGCGGCTGAGAACGCTGCGGAAGGTGGCGCCGGGCAGATCGATTGTGACGCTGCTTTCGTTCTGGTAAGACAGCTTCTGAAAAAGGAGATTGAGAACGCGATGCATCAAGCGCAATTCACCAACCGCCTGATCCGCGAGACAAGCCCGTACCTGTTGCAGCATGCCCACAACCCGGTGGACTGGTATGCCTGGGAAGAAGAGGCGCTGGAGGTGGCCCGCAAAGAAGACAAGCCGATCTTTCTGAGCATCGGGTATTCGGCCTGTCACTGGTGCCATGTGATGGAGCACGAATCGTTTGAGAGCGAAGCGATTGCGGCAATTATGAATGCGCACTTTGTGAATATCAAGGTCGATCGGGAAGAACGGCCCGATCTGGACGAGATTTACATGAATGCCGTGCAGATGATGACAGGGTCGGGCGGCTGGCCGATGAGCGTTTTTTTGACGCCGGAGGGGGTGCCGTTTTACGGCGGGACGTACTTTCCTCCCGAGAGCCAATACGGCCGTCCGGGGTTTCGTGAGGTCCTGCTGGCCGTATCGCGACACTATCGGACAAACCGGGAGAAGGTTGGGGAGATGGCCGGCAGGCTGATGGAGGGGTTGCAGCGGCTTGCCCGGTTGCAGACCACGGAAGGGGAGCTGGATGCAAACCTGCCATCGGCGGCCTTTTCACGGATTGCCCGGAATTTTGACGCAAGGAACGGGGGGTTTGGCTCTCAACCGAAATTTCCGAATACGATGAACCTGTCGGTTTTCCTCCGGGAATTCGCACGAACGGAAAGCCCGCGAGCGCTGGATATGGTGAAACTGACGCTGGAGAAGATGGCACGCGGGGGGATTTACGATCAGCTTGGGGGCGGGTTCCACCGCTATTCGGTCGATGACCGGTGGCTGGTGCCCCACTTTGAGAAGATGCTCTACGA